>JAFASX010000042.1 GCA_019244295.1 Pseudonocardia sp. | reverse complement strand
AGTACGCATGCTCGGCGGTGACCTCGGTCAGGCAGGCCGCTGCCAGGAGCGCATGAGCTAGCTGATCTCCGCCGTTGGGCTCGGATAGCCATGACGCCGCTGCGTCGACCAGTGCGAGTCGTTGCAGCGCGGACAGCCGGGACTCGCGTTCAGCCAACACTGTCACCGCATTCAGCCGTTGGCGACTTGGCACGGTCTGACCGCCCCGTTGCATCGGCATGGTCGGTTCAGGCTCACCGAGTACAGATGCGGCCAGATCCAGCGTGCGGGATAGCTCCAACTCGGTGAGGACCGGTCGCGGTGCCCGGTGAAACACCCCGGAAACCGCCGACCACTCCTCCAACACTCGCGCCACTGAGCGTGCCCGCCACGGCGCCAGGCGCAGCACCACCGACGGCGACTCCTCATCACCCAGCACGAGCATGCCGCCGTCCAGTTCCACCATTTCACCGTTATCCAGAGCCAGTCGCACCCGGTCAGGATCGAACTGCGTAGCCTCTGCCATCGGGTCGCCACCCTCCATTCCAGGGTTGGGGATCAAGGTCGAGGGCAGGTGGGCCAACACCCGCCCTCGACCGACCAAACTCAGTGCGAGTCGAGGGCAATCACACCGACTCAGCCAGCACCAGAACAGGTCCCGCCGCTAGTCCATTCACACCTTGCAGGACCGGTCCAGAACCACTGCGAGACTGGGTGCCGCACAGCTACGGCGCTGTAGCAGCCGTGTAGCAACCGACTGCCACACGCTTCGGCACACGTCTTAGAGGAAATCTCGCAGCTAGGCAGCTTGACACACACTCCAACACACGGTTCCCCTGAGTCTTGAAAGCGAGCGTACCGAGAGGCACAGGGGCGTTCGAATCCCTCCGCTTCCACGTTCCTACCAGCACAAATAGAGAGATGGTGATCACTTCCCGGCCGAGCGTGGACGCCGGTGGTTGCATATCTGGTGGCATTTGGGCCGCCGTGCCGCAAAGGGGTCACCGTCGGGGGAGCCTAGTGAGGTGTCCCCGGTGGGCTCCCATAGAAGCCACCGACGCGTTGGGCTACGTCGCGCCGGATGGTGGCGGGGATGTGTTGGCACCGCGGGGCCATCGCCGTGTTGGCCCCATCCCATCATGTCCATGACGGTGCGCTCGGCAACACCAGCAGGAACTGTCGCCGCGATGTGCCACGCGTCGTGCAACCGACGCTCGGCCGCGCTTGGCCGACCTGCGCTGCGGCTGGCGGCCTAGCGCGCCGTGTTGCCCCAGAACCCAGTCGTCGCCACAGTAGTTCACCCAGCTCCGCCACCCGTGAGGACAACCGGCTCGCCCACCAGGAGGCCCGTACGGCCCGTGCTGCCGCCGGCTGGACGGCGTGGTCGCCCAGCGCATCCCGTGAGACCCCGTCATCGCGGCCGGAGGACGGCCATACAACATCGCGCGTAGTCCATAGACGCGACGACCAAGAGCAGGGCGCGGCGAGTCCGAACGTCCCCGAGGACCCGCACCTCGCGCATGAGCATGGGCGGTCCCGCCCGTGTCTTCACCAAACTCGATCGGACGCTGTCGGGCACAACCCGGTTGTCGGCTAGGTAGAGCAGGGAGATCAACGGTGACCCGCCCCAACGCTTGACTTCTTCGCGTTACGTTGCTCATGCCGCTGCACGGTGGCACGCAAAATCGGCAGTGACCGGGTCGGGATGCGCTGGAGACCACATTTGACCCGACTACAGCGTCAAACACGCCGAAATGATCAGCGATGTCCCCCGTATTCCCTGGTCAACGGGTAGCAGTTCTGTGACGTGCCCCCGGCAGGAATCGAACCTGCGACACACGGTTTAGGAAACCGATGCTCTATCCCCTGAGCTACGAGGGCGTGCGGAGTCATCCTAGCTGGTGAACGGCGTAGCCGATGCTCGCAGGGGTGGTGACGAGCAAGTCGCTGGTCTCGTCCGGTCCGCGATTGGTTCGCAATCTTCGGGTCCGCGCGCTCAATGCGAGGTCGACGCCCAAGGACCAACGCCGCCGATGCGCTCGACGGAGTAGCGCACAATGCGGGAGACCACTCATGGCTACGTCAACGGATGTGCGGCGCCGACGATTCCATCTTATGGGAGAACGTCAGCTTGGCAATACGATGTGAGAGCGTGGTCAGGGGCTTTGACCAGCGGTTGGGTGGAGCTATCTCAGGCGTTCTGGGTGGCATCGGCGAAGTGGTCGTTGCGGTTTGGTTAGAGTGTCGTGCATGACCTTGCCCGATTGGAGCGCGGTGATTCGGGCGGCCGTCGCCGGGGAGCGTGCCACGCTGGAGGCGTTTCTGAACCACTACCGCGCGGTCGTGGTGGGGAAGGTGTCGGGTGTGACCGAGGCGCAGGCTCGGGCACGGCTGGTTCCTTCGGCGACCACGCTGGCTGGGATCCTGCGCCATCTGCGCCTGGTGGAAACCTATTGGTTCTGCCACATCCTTCAGCGACGCCCGACGAGCGAGCTGGCCGGGTTCGACGCCGATATGGCGGCTAACAGAGGCTTCGTCCTGGCCGAGACGGACACGGCGGAGGGCCTGGTCGCCGCCTACCAGAATCAGTGCGGGATCTCGCGCACCATCGCGGCGGGATACGAGCTCACCGATACCGCGCCACAACCCAAGCTCGGCCAGGTCTCATTGCGCTGGATCTACGTGCACATGATCGACGAAACCGCCCGGCATGCCGGACACGCTGACATCCTGCGCGAGCAGCTGGAGGCCGGTTCCGCCACCGTGCGCTAGGCGTAAACCGATACTCTTTGAGACTCTTTGAGGCGCCGTGTTCGGGGGTTCCCCCCAAACCGCGGATTCAATCGGGCTATGGGTCGTTGGCGGTCACTCGGGTGCGCCCTGTGGGCGTTTTGTGTCCAAACGTGTCTCGTGATCGTGCGCGGACAGGGCTCCGGCCGGTGTGACCGCCATGTGAAGGACGATCTTCAAGCTTAAACGGATGCGTGCTGTATGCCTGATTGAGTTGAATGCCGTGCATGGCGATCTTCGGCTGGACAATCGACACGCGATCCCTGTTTCCCGAGGAGAGAGCAGCCCTGTTGGAGCTGCTTGGCTCGCTCGGTACGTCGGACTGGTCCAGGCCGACGGTCTGTCCAGGCTGGAATGTGCGGGACATCGTTGGACATCTGGTCAACGATTATCTGCGCCGGCTCTCCGGCAGCCGGGACGGACATGCCGGTGTCCCGTTCAGCGCCGGGGAGACGCTGCCCGACTATCTGCGGCGGATCAACGAGGAGTTCGTCCGCGCGGTTCGCCAATGCGGTCCACACGTGCTGATCGACCTGGTGTCCCACCTCGGCCCCCAGCTTGATCAGCTCTGGGTGGAGGCCGAGCTTGATGCGCCCGCTTGGCTGAACGTCTCGTGGGCAGACCCGGTGATCGCGAGCCCCACATGGCTGGACATTGCCCGTGAGTTCACTGAATTTTGGATGCATCAGCAACAGATCCGGGACGCGGTCGGCCGACCCGGCGCTACCACGCCACGGCTGCTCGCCCCGGTGCTCGATACGCTCGTGCGCGCGCTACCGCAGGCCCTTCGTGGCCAGATCCGCCCGCGGGGCACAACGCTGCGCTTCGAGGTCACCGGCCCGGCCGGCGGTACCTGGCTCGCCGTGCGTCAGAGCGACCGGTGGCGGCTGAGCCGAGATGACCGGTCTGGCGTGGCAGAGGCATCGGTGAGCATGGACCAGGACACATTGTGGCGGTTGGCCAGCCGGGGAATCTCAGTGGCCGAGGCGCGCCGTCGGTCACGACTGGCCGGAGACCCTGGGCTCCATCAAGCCGCCACGACGCTGCTTGCGATTGTCCGGTGAAACGGCTGAATTATCTTGCTGACCGAAAACGTACGCGTTCGTGCGAAGCGAGAGAAAAGCCGCTCAGGAGGTTTAGGAAACCGATGCTCTATCCCCTGAGCTGCGAGGGTGTGCTCCTGTCATCGGGGCTGGCCGACGCGGGACGACCCGCCTCGGCCGGTGGTCAGGTGATCAGGACGTGGCGGCAAAGGTGAAACGCCACCGGCGGCGAACCGAAGGGGGACGGTTCGAAACCGATGGCGCTTCCTCGGACGCGCCGGCCGAGCCGACGGGCGCGTGGCCAGCGCAAACCAGTCGTCACACCTGAGTGGACGACCGGCTCGGCCGCCCCCCGGGGGGTTGAGGGTGGAGCGCGCCGGTCGCAGTCGATAGAATGAGTCGTTAATTATCCGGTTGTCAAGCCATCGTGGCGAAACAGCTACCGTGAAGGACAGCCTCGATAATGATGAACTCTTCTGACCTTGCGGAAGGTCAAGTCGGCACTACTACATGTGACGACGTAGGCGTCTGGGAGAGCAAGCACCCGCTTCCAGGTGGACTCGAGGAACTCTACCGGGTCATCCACCGCCGCCGGGATGTTCGGTGCGAGTTCACCGGCGAGCCGATCGAGCCTGAGGTGCTTGACCGGGTATTGCGGGCCGCGCACGCCGCGCCGAGTGTCGGGCTGACCCAGCCCTGGGATTTTGTCCTGGTCAGCGACCGGGACGTCCGGCGGACATTCCGCGATCACGTCAACGGCGAACGCGCCCAGTTCGCGGACACTCTCAGCGCGGCGGAGGCGCAGCGGTTCGCTGGCATCCGGATCGAGGGCATCCTGGACGCCACCCTGGGGGTGGCCGTCACTTACGACCCGACCCGGGGGGCGCCGTCGGTGCTGGGGCGACATTCCATCGCCGACGCCGGCCTCTACTCGGTATGCCTGGCGATCCAGAACCTCTGGTTGGCGGCAACCGCCGAAGGCCTCGGCGTCGGCTGGGTCTCGTTCTATCGCGAAGAGTTCCTTGCCGAGCTGCTCGGTATCTCGCCGGGTGTTCGGCCGGTTGCTTGGTTGTGTGTTGGACCAGTCAGCGCGCTGGCTGCGACTCCCGATCTGGAACGGCATGGATGGCGCCGCCGTCGCCCGCTGGAGCAGGCACTGCACTACGACCGGTGGAGTAATCAGCGGATGTGAAGGAGGGCTGAAGCACGCCGCGGAGTGAACACCCGGCGGGCGGGCCGGGGAAGTCGTAGCCTCGGCGACCATGGGTGACAAACCGACGGTGGCACTGCTGGGAACCGGGATTATGGGCGCGGGAATGGCCCGCAATCTGCTGGCGGCGGGGCTGCCGACCAGGGTGTGGAACCGCTCCCCGGAGAAGGCGTTGGCGCTGGCCGAGGTGGGCGCCGAGGTCGCCGACAGTCCGCGCGCGGCGGTCAACGGAGTCGACGTGATCGTCACCATGCTGCGGGACGGTGACACCGTCGAAGCGGTGATGACCGAGGCGGCGCTTGGCCTGCACGCTGGCCAGCTGTGGGCACAGACCACCACCGTGGGCGTCGAGCCTGTGGCTCGGTTGGCCAAGCTGGCGGCGACCCACGGGCTGGTACTGGTCGATGCCCCGGTGCTGGGCACTCGTCAGCCCGCCGAACAGGGCCAGCTGGTGATTTTCGCGGCGGGCCCGTCTAGCGCCAAGACGTCACTCGCGGCGGTGTTCGACGCGGTTGGCCGCAGGACCATCTGGCTGGCCGAAGATCCAGCCGGCGCGGCGGCGAGCCGGCTCAAGCTGGTGGTGAACAGCTGGGTGTTAGCGATCACGGGGGCGACCGCCGAAGCTGTGGCGTTGGCGAAGGGCCTGGACGCGGACCCGCGGGCGTTCCTGGACGCGGTCGAGGGCGGCTCGCTGGATTTGCCGTACCTGCGGGTGAAGTCGGCGGCCATCCTCGAGAAGAACTGGGAGCCCACGTTCTCGGTATCGAACGCGGCGAAGGACGCTGACCTGATCGTGGCGGCCGGCCGGGCGAACGGGGTGCGCCTGGATATCGCCGAGGCAATGGGTGCCCGGCTTCACCGGGCGGAGCGGCTGGGCCACGGCGAGCAGGATATGGCGGCGAACTATTTCGCCAGCTTCGGCTCGGAGGCCGGGTAAACGTAGTCGTAAACACGATGGGGTGGCTCGCGGTGATGATGCTGCGCTGGGCGGAGCGGATCTCACCGGCCGGATCCGGTAGTTGATCAATTACCGGCCGAAAAGCCGTGCCCAGAAGGGTGTTCTGCCTGTGGCCGGTGCGGTGTGAACGGTCGGTGGTGGACTGGGCACGGGGTGGTTTTCGGTCATGGCGCCGCGCAGGTGTTGCCTCAGATGTTGTTGTAGCTGGTGGCGCAGTCGCGGTAGGGGGGTGCTTGATCCGAGTCGGTTCAGAAAGTCCGGCACGCTCCAGACGATCAGAGCGCCTTGGCGGGATAGGTACAGGCCGACTCGGTTGATGCCGTAGTGGTCGTCGTAGTCCAGTAGCAGGTAGCCGGCGAGCTGGTAGATCTCGTCACGGCCCATTGTGCGAGGGTATGTGGTGGCCTTACAGTCCAGCAGGAGGCCGTCGAGGATGAAGTCGGCGTCGGCGCCGCCGATGTCGTCGCTGCCGGTGAAGATCGGACCGCATACTTTCGCGTGCGGCGGTAAGGCGCGAAAGGCGGCGAGGGGCTGCTCAGCGAGTCGCAGCTGGGCATCAAGGTCGTCGATGGCGTAGGTCGGGACCGCGGCGGTCAGGTCAGTCAGGGTGGTGGCGGCGGTTGCTCCGGTGAGCATGCTGTGGCGGCGGATCTGCCCGGTCCGGGCGATGTTTTCGTAGAAGGCGGCGACGAAGCAGATTCGGGCGAGGGTCTCTTCGTCGTGGCCGCTGGGATCGGCGAGGTAGGTGTTCACGACGGCGAGCAACCGCTGGCCAGCGACGTGCAGCGCTCGCCGAACGGGCGGGGCAGGCGCGCCGGGTAGGCACTCTGTGCTGCCGATGATGTCCACACCGGCGGTGACGGCGGGGCCGAGCTGGCCGCCGAAGGACAGGCGCAGCCGATAGTCGATGGCGTGCCCCAGAGCGGCCCAGTCTGGGTATCGCACGTCGAGTGGCTGCACCGGGTGAGGGAGCCCGGCCAGCCGGGCCAGGTAGTCGCGTTGCAAGACCAGGGTGTTGGGCAAATGCTGGGTCATGAAACGCGAGATCGGCGAGGCGGGCAGTTTCAGCTGCTGGGTCAGGCTCAGCAGGATCATCGATGGTTGCGCGGCGGCACCGGAGCGGCTGGCCAGGGTCTTTTCGTAATTGTCGCCCCAGGCGATGCCCGCTGGGTCGAGCACTTGGCGGGCGCGGCTGACCGCGACATAGATCAGGCGGGCTTCGTCTACACGCAGCTCGAGCTGGTTACCCTCTTGGTCGGCAGATGGGGCGTTAAAGCCTGGGCCGATGCGCACGCTGTCCCATTCGCGGCCCTTGGCTTTGTGGGCGGTGGAGACGGTGACCCTGGCATGCCGCTCGCCGGAGAGGCGGCTGACGGCCTGAATAATCCGGTCGGGTCCGTACTGTTCGACTAGGTTCACGATCGCCCTGAGATCCTGGCCGGCCCTATCGTGCTCGACGTATTCCCGCACCTCCTCCCAGGAGCTGAACAAAAACAGCTCGGGATGGCTGGTGCGCCGCCCCGACTTCAGCTCCTGGGCGGCGGTGGCGATACGGTTCAGGGCGTCACCGCCGCCGGTCAGAGCCACCGGTACACCGAGGTCGAGGTAGGTCATGACCTCGGCCATCGCGCTGGCGTTGTCGCGGCACAGGACGGCGTCGGGGTCGGTGGCCTGCTCGATTCGGGAGGTGGCGGGCCCGCGGCCGGTGAGTCGCATGTCGGATGCGGCGTGCCGCAGCCACCGGTTGGCGACCTGGGCGATCCGCGGGCCGAAACGGAAGGACTGGGTCAGTCGCAGGTGTTCGGCGGGAAAGCCGGTCATCACATCGCGGGCGCTGCGCCAACGATAGATCTGCTGGGCAGGATCGCCCACGCATACTCGCTGCGCGTGCTGGGTGAGGAAGACTTCTTCTAGCACTGGGTTGGTGTCCTGGGCTTCATCGAGCAGGATGAAGTCGGTGGGCAGGGCCGGGTCGGTCATCGCCCAAATCTTCATGTAGTGATCGTGTTCGAAACGCAGTGTGCCCTTCGGTGAGCAGATGTCCTCCCACGCCGTGGTCGCGTACGGCAGCAATGTGCGCGCTAGGTAATTTTGTCCGGCGTCATCGAGTCCGTTGACCGGCTCCAGATGGCGAGCCATCACCTGCCGGTCGGTGGAATAGCAGAAGCGGCGGATCATGCCCATCACCAGCCGCGCCTGGTGAGCAATCGTGATCTGGTGAGAATTGACCGGCAGAACCCGGGTGAGCTGAAGTATTCGGGCGGTCTGCTTGGCTGGGATACGCGCGGACGAGTTCAGCCGTTCCCGGTAACGGCGTCCGACTGCCCGGAACGCCAGGGAGTGCGCGGTGCGGCACTCCACGTTCGGCCCGAAAAGACACCGGGCGTCATCGGCGATCGCCCGGTTGAACGCGATGTACAGGCCCCGCTTGCGCGTGGCGGCGCCCATCAGAGTCAACGTGGACGTCTTGCCCGTCCCCGCACCCGCAACCAGCGCCAGATCCCGGCCAGCGGCGAACACGTCAAGGGCGGCCCGCTGCTCAGCGGTCGGTGTGACGGCCATCAAATCCTCTCCGAGGATGTCCCGGGCTAGTTGACGGGCGCATGCCTCAGGCTCACAGCTGCGTCCTCGGTCGGAACCGCGGGTTCGTAGCTGAGTTTTTGGTAGGCGATTAGCCACCGGACGTCACATGCTAACGCCCCGGCCGCATTGGTGGTCGGGGCGTCAGCCGTTCTGGACGGTCACGCTGCTCACTGATCTTTGGTGTTCAGCCAGCATCGCGCAAGTAGCGTTCGAGCGCTTCCCGGGCGAGTTCCGACACTGTGCGGCCTTCTGCCGCCGCGCGCTGTTCAGCGCGGCGCCGATCTGCTCCGGGATTCGGAAGGACATTCGTGGTGAGTGTTGGCTCGAGATTCCTAGCGCCGGGCGACTTGTCCTGGCTATCTTCAATGCTTCCTCAGCGGCGCGTTCGGCGTATTCGACGGTGATTCGCCGACCCTGCCGGTCCCGGATGTCCTTGGTGTCGAGGTCCACGTCATCGCCTAGGCGATGCGGGTCACTCATCCTTCTTCCTCAACGCGGTCGGCATCACGTGGATCACCAGCCACTCGTCCGGCAAGTCCAGCGCGACGCTCTCCAACTCAACGCTAACTAACTCAACGCTGCGGTCGTCCAATCCGACCCAGACCAACCGGGCGTCGGCTACCTCAGTCGCCGGGATCGGTGTGGGCTCCACGGTGTTGATGACGTGCATGGTGTGCGCCCAGGCCGGCCAGTACCCCGTCGATCACTGTGGCCACCTTGTTCAGCTCCGGCTTGCCGTACCGGGCCATGACCGGGGCGAATTTGTCGTAGGAGACGTGGGTGAGGTTGTCGGCGCCCTCGTAAACGAAGATCTTGGTCGGCAGGTAGAGCCCAACCTCCAGGACGCCTGCTTCGAGCAGTGCTGGAGGTGCTTGGCATTGCCAACTCGCTGCGCGGCGAAGTGCCCGTGCCGCCGCCTCCCTGTTGGACGAGAGCCGAACCCTGTGCCGGTCCGAGGGCGTGACCACGGCGGGGCCGCGTTCGCGCACGTCGACCTGGCGCTGTCGATCGTGCAGGCCCAGAGTCCGACCCTGGCCGAGACGGTGGCTCGCTACCTGCTGATCGGCAACCGCAAGTCCCAGGTGGGCTTCATGATCCCGGCCGTGCTGGCCAAGGGTGACCCGGTGATGGCGGCGTTTGAGCGCTGGGTCCGGGAATACCTCCACGAGCCGGTGACGATCGCGGTCGCCGCGCGGGTCGGCTATCAGAACGGCAGCACGCCGCGGGACGTGGTACGCCGACGCCGGGGCATGACGCTGCGCGAGCTGCGCAACGGCCCGGCTCCGATACCGCCCGCGGGATAGGGACATGGTGGTGGCTCGCACGCCACTACCGACTCCTCACAGGCCGGGCGTCCCAGACATCGAACCAGCCGAATGGCCCTCGTGCTTGTCCAGCCACCGGTCGGTGATCTCGACGGTGAGCAGGTGGGTGGCCTCGTAGAGGATGCCGTGCGCGGTGTTCGGCAGTATCTCCAAGATGACGTCGCTGTTCAGCAGGTACTGATCCTTCTGGATCTTGTCAGCCGGGGGTGGGAACAGCTTGTCCTCATCGCCGAACAGTAGCAACATCGGCTTGTGATGCTGGGGAAGGCCTATCACGTCGGCCGCGACGCCCTGCCCGAACGACAACCTGCCCGAACGACAACAGGTCGCCACACGGGTCCTGGGCCGGCGGCGGCACCGCGTCCCGGACCTTCTGGGAGGCGCTGTAGAAGAGGATGCCGTCTGGGTCGTTGCCGAACGGCGTGTAGTTCGGTTTATTCCTGTCGCCGCCTTTGGCGCACCTGACGTAGGTGTCAGCCAGCTGCTCGGCGGTGAACGACGAGGTGGTCTGGTCCGCCCACCAGGGTGACGGCGTCCGGATTATGGATTTTGGATGCCGGACCGGTCAAATGGCCCCGTACGGTGTAGTTCTTGCCGTCGGCGATGCACGCGACCGTCTTGTTGACGTTCGTCACGTGGAACGACACCGGGATGTCGGCGATCGAGTCTGCGGACACGGTGCCGGGCGGGACTGTGAGCCCGGCGAGCAGCGATGCCGCGCCCTGTCCCGGTGCCGATCATCGCCCGCTTAAAACCAGTAGGTGGGTTGTTCGAGGCCCCACTGGGGTCTTGGCGTATCGCTTGGCCGCGGCGGCCGAGAAGTAGATGTGCTGGGCTGCGGCGTGGATGTCGCGGAAGCAGCCCAGCAGGTGTTCGCAACGACAAGCTGATGGAGCCGGTCGACCCGGCCAGCGGGTCTAGCCGACCAGCCTATGATGTTCGCGGGGGTGCGACCATGGCCTACGAGCGGATCACCATCGACCACGCCAAAATGGGTGGCTTGCCCTGTATTCGTGGGCTGCGCATCCCGGTGAGCACTGTGCTGGGCCAGCTGGCCGCCGGACGTACCGAGGCCGAGATCCTTGCGGACTACCCGGACCTGGAGCCGGCCGACATCCCAGCTGCCCTGGAGTACGCGGCCGCCGCCGTCCTGGAGCGCCAGCTGCCGCTGGCCTCGGGACGGTGAAGTTCCTTCTGGATCAGAACCTCTCACCCCGGGTCGCGGTGTTGCTGCGTGCCGGCGGCTTGCACGCCGAGCACGTGCGCGATTACGGGCTGCAGACCGAGCTGGACGAGGTGATTCTGGTCTTCGCCCGTGACAACGGGTTCGTCCTTGTGTCTGAAGATACCGACTTCGGCGAGCTGCTGGCTCGCCAGCGGACCTCAACGCCCTCGTTCGTGCCGCTGCGCACCAACGGGCCGATGTCGCCAGACCAGCACGCGGCCCTACTCCTACGGAATATCCTCATTGTTCTCGACGAGCTTGCCGAGGGCGCGGTAGTCGTGATCGGGGAGAGAGAAGATGAGGATTCGCCGATTGCCGCTGCTGCTGCGGTTGCCTAAGCAGCGCAATGAGTGAGGGGCCTCGTCGCCGGCGCCCGTGTCGAGAAAGGCTCATGGAATTCCGGCCGCAGCGCGGTAATGAGCGGTCTGCGGCGCGCAGAACGTGGGCCAGCTGCTTGGGATTCACGCGTCCACAAGTTCGTGACTACCGCGCCCAGGTGGCCGGTCGTGCTCGGTATGCCAATGCCGGACAAAGGCGGCCAGCACCTTCGACCGGGTTTCTTGAGGAAGAGCGCCCGCGAATGGGGAGTTCTGGCGTAGCTCCACAGCCTGCGGGCTCCGCGAGGTCAAGATTTCGGCCACGTCATCTACCCGGGCACTGTCCGCCCGCGCTTCCGCGACGGCGTCGGGCCGTATTCGCAACACAGTGATGTTGCAGGTCGACGTCCGGTGCTGTACCGGCAGCAGCAGCGGATTGCGCCTAAATCGTCCACAGCGTTACCCCTCGTATCACGTCTAACATCCGCTGTATGGGACCGGACGCAGAAAGGATGAGATGATGCGCCGCTGATGTCCAGTGTTACCCAACATTGGCTACGTCGGCGTTCTCGGTGCCAAATGCGCATCAGGCTCGCGGATCAAACCGGCCGTAATCGGTCCAGCAGGCGGGCTGGGCTGAGGTTGACGGGGAACGGCCGCCGCAGTGGCAGCACCTCGTCGCCGACGACCGATGCGACGAGTGTGTACTTGTCGTCGCCGTCCAGTTCGTAGACTTCCACACCGCCTGGCTCTCGGGGGTCGAGGATCCAGTACGACTGGCTGCCGATCCGCTCGTAGTGCGCCCTTTTGAAGTTGCGGTCTTTGAGCCCGGTGCTGAGTGAGAGCACTTCCACAGCCAGGACCGGGGCAACCGGGAGGTTCGCCTCGGTGAGGTCGGTGTACCGGGCGACCAGGACATCTGGCTGGACTTCGTTGGTGATCGAGGTGCGTACCGCGAACGGCGCGATGAGCACCCGCAGATCCGGTGGGCACGCCCTGTCTAGGACTTTAGCGACGGCGAAGGCCATCTCCTGGTGCGACCAGCCTGGTGCCGGGGTCACGAGCAGTGTCCCGTCGATGAGCTCGTACCGCTTGCCGTCATCGGGCATTGCCTCCAGGTCATACACCGTGAACGGGCGACCTTCGGCGATTCCGACGGACTCAGTCATAGCGACCATGGTGCCCCTCCTTCCTGACGCGAACCAGTCTGAACGAGGGGTCCGACAGAAACGGGCGAGGTTGCTACCAGATCGCTGGGCCACTTTCGGGCGGAGCTAGCACCCGGCTCGGGGGAGCACCTGGCCGCGGCCTGGCCAGCCTGTTCAGCTATGACATCGCCGCCATCACCAGTGGGGTGGAACGGACGGCTTGGCTGGCGGGCTCTGAGGAGCACGTCGCGCTGCACTGCGACGTCTTGACGGCGGTTGCGGCTGCTCCGGGCCGGAGCAGCGGATCGCGCCGAAAGGCGCCCGCGACGGCGCCAAGCGCGGCTCGCCTTGGAAGACACCCTCGACATCGACCAGGTCGTCACCATCAGCGGAGTCTGCTACCTGGCACTGCGGCAGACCGCCGCCCGTACCCGGTCGACGACGTGCCCAAGTTGGGTGCCGACGTCGACCAGCAACGTGAGCAGCCCCTGGTCGGGCTCGGCGGGCCGCGACGAGAAGAACTCCAGTACCGCCACGACCTCGTCGCCCGCCAGCACCGGAAAGGCCATCCCGGCTCCCAGCTCCGACGCGGCTGCGGCCCGGGGGAAGTTCGAGTCACGGGTGACATCGGGAATCCACACCGGTGCGCCGGTGACGAGTACCCGTCCCGGCAGGCCGACTCCGACTCCACTGGCCATCGCCGTGCGCTCGGTTGCCGACCGGAACGCCAAAGAACCCCCGCGCCAGATCGACGACGGGCGAGCTGGTCGCCGTCCCGCCAGTACACGTGGCTGACTCACTTGTCCGGTGGATTCCATGATCTGGGCTTTGGCGTGCAGGTAGTTCGCGTCGTAGAGCATCGCGGTGGCCCGGTCGTGGGCGGGGCCTGGTGGCGAGCCGCCCGCCTTGACGATGGCGAAGGCCTGTTCCTCGATCCGGGCCAGGGCGTCCGAGCGCGCTTGCGCGGTGGCCAACACCGCCAGCTCGTCTGGGCTGAAGCCGGCCCGTGCGGCCAGCGTGGCGAAGCTGACTGGGGGACCGGACGGCGTCGGTTGTACCCCGGTGTCGGTGACGAAGTCCCAGTAGATTTGGTCGTACTGCTCGGGACGGGGCGCTGAGCCGGCCCGGATGGCCAGGATCTCCTCGAACCAGTTCAGGTACTTCGGTTCCCCGGTCGCCACGTAGCCGCGGGCCATGCGGGTCAGGTCATCGGAGGTTTGGCGCAGCTCGTAGGCCAGGCGCAGCGACTCCGACCGCCGAGCCTCCGCCGCCGCTGTGTCCTGCATGCCGCGCTCCGCCATCAGGCTCACCAGCAGCACGCCCAGCAGCATGACCCCGATCCCGACCGCGTATTGGACGAGCCTGCGCAGCGAGGTCCGGCCCGTTATGTCGGGGGTTCTCATAGCTCGTCCCCTCGGGAGCTGGCCGCGGCGCGAGCTCTGTCGACCTCGGCTCGCAGCGCCGCGATCTCCTCGCGCAGGGCCTGCTCGCGGGTGGCCACGTCGCGGGTCATCTGCTGTAACCGGCGCGCCAGCCGGCCCACGACGTCGTCTTTCGTCGCCTCCGCGTCCAGCCCGCCCGGCTCGCTGGCCACGACGTCTGCGACTCGGCGCAGGTAGTCGCGCTCGACGTCACGCAGCCGCTTCGCGGCCAGGCAGGAGCGCAGGCGAGCGCGCAGCACCGTGGCACTGAACGGTTTCGGCAGGTAGTCGGTGGCGCCGAGATCGATGCACCGCGCGACGCTCTCCAGCTCGTGCGCCGCCGAGACCATGATCACCGGCAGGTGGTTCAGCCGCTCGTCGGCCTTGATCGCCGCCAGCGTGGAGTAGCCGTCCATGACCGGCATCATCAAGTCGAGCAGAACCACGTCGAACCCGCCCTTGGTGGCTCCGGTGGCTCCCAAGCCAGGTCCGGGTCGTGGCGGAGCACCGCCTGCTCCAGTGCTTGCAGCCGGGCGCCCGGCTCCAGTCCGAGCTCGTCGCGCAAGGGCCTGCCGCCACCCGGTACACCTCCAGCGCGTCGGTCTGGCGCCCGGAACGGTGGAGGGCGAGCATCAGTTAGGCCCGCAACCGTTCCCGCATCGGATGCGCGCAAGTCGGCCACAGCTCATCGATCAGCTGATCCAGCGACACCACCCGCCCGGCATGGACGAGCAGCGCCGCGAGCACGGCTCGCTACTTGCGCCCGCCCAGCTCCACCCGGCTTCCGTCGCGCCACGTTTCGACCTGACCGAAGAATCCGAACTCGATCAGAGCTCGACCTTCCGCGCCACACACGAGCAAGCGAGATAGTCGAGATAGTAAGGGGCGGCCAGGCTCACCATGGCCCGATGCTGACGAGTGTGTGTTCAGGGCAGGTAAGCACCGTGTCACGTTATGGGTCTGGCCGGGGTCAGCGAGCGTCAGCGAAAGCGAACCGCACTCCCGTCAGCCGCTCCGACGCCTCCCACAGCGCTCGCTGCACATCCCGGTCGTGCGAGGCGCCTGAGGAGCCAACTGGTCGCGGGTAGCCACGTATCTCGCCAGGGCCGCCGGGGCCGATGTAGCTGCCCCCCGGCAAGTCGACGACGGTGGCGGCGTACAGCGTTGGCAGTGCGCCCATCTCGGCCGACTGGCCAACGACGTGGTTAAGCATGCCAAGCAGCTGGTCCAGTACGGTTTCGGTGTGCGACTGCAGATTGGTCGCGGCGTAACCCGGGTGCGCGGCCATCGAGCGCACCGCCGAGCCGGCGGTCAGCAGCCGGTGCTGCAGCTCGTAGGCGAACATCAGATTGGCCAGCTTGGACTGGCCGTAGGCCAACCAGCGCTGGTAGCCGCGCTGCCAGTTCAGGTCATCAAGCCGGATTCGGCCGATCCGATGCATGCTGCTGGACAGCGTCACCACCCGGTCGGTCACCCTAGGCAGTAGTCGACAGGTCAACGCGAAGTGCCCGAGATGGTTGGTGCCCAGCTGCAGCTCGAAACCGTCCTTGGTCCGGCGCCGCGGCACCGCCATTACGCCAGCGTTGTTCACCAACACATCCACCGGGCCATCCAAACCAGCGGCGAAGGCTTCGACCGATGCCAGGTCGGCCAGGTCGAGCGCGCGCACCTCGATCTCGCCAGCGAATCTCGCGACCGCCGCGCGGCCCTTCGCTACATCACGAC
This sequence comes from Pseudonocardia sp., assembly GCA_019244295.1. Taxonomy (GTDB): domain Bacteria; phylum Actinomycetota; class Actinomycetes; order Mycobacteriales; family Pseudonocardiaceae; genus Pseudonocardia. The sequence continues at coordinate 60,548 of JAFASX010000042.1, read as the reverse complement.
AGGCCGCGATCACCCTGGCACCAGCGGCCGCCAGCGTCGTCGCGGTAACCAACCCGAGCCCGCTGTTCGCCCCTGTCACCACGACGGTGCGGCCGGTCTGATCGGGAATGTCGGCGGTGGTCCATGGCATGACCTGACTCTAGCCGCACCGGCACCTTTCCTGGCGTCACCGCATCCGACGCGACACGGCCCGCGGGCTACGGCCCAGCATCGCGAGGCGCCCTGGCTGACAGTATTCCTGACCGACAGGAGGATCCTCATCGTCGGCAACGTGGCGAACCTGCTTCCACCGCGTTGAGCACGATGGTGTTCGGTCGGCTTCGCCCTGGTTCCCCGCCAGTCGCGTCCGACGATGAAGGGAAACGGCATGGTCACGGTCAGCGAGAACGCCGCCAAGCTCGCGGTGCTCATCGACGCGGACAACGCGCAGCCCTCGATCATCGAGGCTTTGCTGGCCGAGGTTGCCAAGTACGGCACCGCGCATGTCAAGCGTGCTTACGGCGATTGGACCGGCACGAGCCTGAAAGGCTGGAAAGACCAGCTGCTGGCCCAGTCGATCCAACCCATCCAGCAGTTCGCGTACACAACCGGCAAGAACTCCACCGACGCGGCGATGGCCATCGACGCTATGGACCTGCTCTATACGGGTCGCTTCGACGGGTTCTGCCTTGTCTCCAGCGACAGTGACTTCACCCGTCTGGCCGCGCGCTTGCGCGAGTCTGGGCTGACCGTGTATGGATTTGGCGAACGCAAGACGCCCAAGCCCTTCGTCGCGGCTTGCGACAAGTTCATCTACATCGAGAACTTGACTTACCCCGATAGCCCCGCCACCGCGACCGCGTCGCCATCGACACCGAAGCCAGCTACCCCCGGCGCCCAGCTCAAGGGTGACACCGCCCTGGTCACGCTCCTGCGTAACGTCCTCGAGGCGGCCTCCGACGACGACGGCTGGGCCCCGTTGTCCTCCCTCGGCACCATCATCACGAAGCAACGTCCGGACTTCGATTCTCGCACCTATGGCTACGCCAAACTCAGTGATCTGATCATCGCGACTACGTTGTTCGAGGTGGACCGCCGCAGTCCTGGCGACGGCAAAACAGCTATCGTTTTCGTCCGGGACAAGCGCCGCCGTCCAGACCGGACCACCAAATCAGCATCAACCAACTCGTGAGCTAAGGGCTTGTCGTGAAATAACCTAGTTTTGGCCTCGTGGCGGCTGCGGTCTGTGTTATGTCTGCGGTCATGGAGTCCCTGGTGGGTCGCTATGACGCCCTGAAGGCGCATCTGAACGAGCGTCAACGCCGGCTCTGATTGGGTGCTGAGGCGCGCGAGCTGGGCTCGGGTGGAGCACGGATCGTCGCTGAAGCGGTGAGCGTGTCCCCGGACACCGTCCGGCGGGGACGCGCCGAGCTTGACGATCCAGCGCCGCCCCCGCGCCCGAGCGGTCGCGCGGTCTCGGTGGTGGGCGCAAACGCGCTGAGGAACACGACCCTGGTCTGGTCGCGGCGTTGGACAAACTGGTCGAGCCGGACTCGCGCGGGGATCCCATGACACCGTTGCGGTGGACCTCGACGTCACTGCGCTTGCTCGCGGCCGCACTGCGCGGCCAGGGACACCAGGCCTGCGCCTCGCTGGTGCAACGCCTGTCGCGCGAGGCCGGCTACAGCCTGCAAGCCAACAGCAAGACCGCGCGGGGCAGTTCCCACCCCGACCGGGACACCCAGTTCCGGCACATCCACGACACCGTGACCGCGTTCCTGGCCGCCGGGGCGCCGGTAGTCAGTGTGGACCGGCCCTAAGTGTGATCGCCGTTTGATCTCGCCAGGAGTCCGGCCGACATCAGGCGAGTTCGGCGGTCAGCGTGATGGTGGTTCCAGTGAGCGCTTGGCTGACCGGGCAGTTCTTCTTCGCGTCCTCCGCCGCCGCCGCGAAGCCGTCGGCGTCCAGGCCGGGCACCTCGGCGTGAACGGTGAGGTGGATGCCGGTGATGCCCTCGCCCGGCTGGAAGGTTACCTCGGCTTTGGTCTCCAGCCGGGTTGGAGGGGTGCCGGCGCCGGTCAGCCCATGGGACAGCGCCATGCAGTAGCAACTGGAGTGGGCACCAGCTATGAGCTCTTCGGGACTGGTCTTGCCGTTCGCCTGCTCGGCCCGCGAGGGCCAGGACACCGGGTACTCACCGATCCCTGACGAGTCGAAGACCACAGTGCCGCTGCCGGTGAGCAGCTCGCCCTGCCAGTCGGTGTGTGCGGTACGGGTGGTGGCCACGGTGGAGTCCCCTTTGTCCTTGTGGTTGTCCTTGTGGATGACATCCGCACCTTAGCCCCATCTGTGAAGACGGCAAGTGAAGATTGGTCCGCGGCTTAGGTAGGCGTGGCCAAGGGCGCAGCCCGCGACCGGCTCGTCGAGCACATGATGGGCTGAGTTCGCCGCCGAGCGAGGGTAGCGCGCTAGTTTCTCGCTGCTCCTGATGGCCAAACTATCGTGACGGGTACGTTTCGCTCTCGTGCTGCTTGCACAACATCCGTGGTACCGCCATAGCCGCGCGCCGGCATCCCGTCCCAGACGGCGAGAAGCATATCGGCGTTTTCGAGCATGCGGATACTTGCGGCCATATATGATTCGGAGGTGGACTCCACGTAGTCCAAACAGATAACGTCGGCCGCTCTGTTGAACAACTTGTCATAAACGGGATAATGGGCTTTGGCAAGCCGGCGCGGTACTTAGCGGCAGGAACAATCACCACCAATGTAGCCCCGGCGTCCAGAATCGCTTGAGCAAAGATCGAATCCGCGCCGTCCGCGATGCGTGACAGACCGACTAAGTCACCTTCGGCATATTCGGCGATGATGTGCCGTAGTCCCGCGTCAACAAGTCGCTGTGTCGCTTCCGTCAATCCTCGATGGCCTGTGACGGCAAGCCTCATCAGACGTCCTCCTGGTACAGCGAGATCAATGCCTCATCCAAAGCCGCCACTTCTTTGCTTCGGTACGGCAAGCTTGCCCGGAACGTGCGCACGCGCGACGTAATGCGCTCGCTACGATACTCTCGGCCGATATGCAACGCATCCACCGCGAGAGCGCAACCTTCACCAAGCTTCCCGGCGGCGGTGACCAGTTGCGCCTGATCAAGAAGTAGCGGTGCTCGTGACTTCGGCCCAGCCAACGTGGCAATTACCGAATCGAATGCCGTGGTAGCCCCACGCGGCCCTCGTGATGCTGAGTCAACAAAAACCAGTTGCTGAGTTTCTTGCCCTTCGACCCGCGGGAGCGTTTATCGTCTGCGCAGTTCTCATCGTCTCGGTGAGATTACAGCTCGTGCCGTCTTGGCTATCATGGGATCCCGCTGCCGATACCGTGTTCTCTATCGAGCGTCCGCATGTTCTCGACCCGGAACGGCAGGGTGGAAGGCCGAACACGGTGTTGTCCGTCAGTCCGACCATTTCCAGCCGCAGTACCTGGCTCAGGATAGACAGGATAGGCGCCACAACTGCCAAGCACTGTGATTTATCGCATCCCTACCGTTGGGCAGTCAAGATCGGTTTCATGTATCGGCAGCCGAACTTGAAAGCGGGTGTCGCCGGGTTGCGACTCCACCGTGATGTCACCGTGATGGCGAGTGACGATGACTCGGTAGCTGACGTCCAGCCCGAGGCCGGTTCCCTGGCCGACCGGCTTGGTGGTGAAGAATGGCTCGAAGATCCGCTGCCGCACCTCGGCTGGGATGCCGGGACCGGTGTCGCCGATCTCGACCAGCACGCGGCCCTCGTCCAGCGCGGTGCGCACGGTCAGCGTGCCGTGCCCACCCATCGCGTCGATGGCGTTGTCGATGATGTTGGTCCACACCTGGTTGAGCTCAGCGGGGTAGCCGGGAACCAATGGAAGCGTGCGGTCGTACTGCTTGACGATGCCGATCCCGCTGTCCTGCCCCAGCTTGCGGCCGAACATCACCACGGTGGCGTCGAGGCCTTCGTGCACGTCAATGAGGCGGTGCGGGGCACGGTCGAGCTGCGAATACTGCTTGGCCGCGAGCACCAGCTCGGAGATTCGAGAGGTGGCGTCCAGAATCTCCCGCAGCAGGCTCTCGGTCTCCACGGTGTAGGCCAGCCAGCGGATCGCCCCGTCGAGGGTCGTCTCATTCGCGGCGGCGGCGACGGCTTCCAGGTCGTCAATACCGAGTCCGCCCGCGACAAACACCGGGGCGAGGTCCCAGCCGCCGTCGATGCCGTGTTCTTCGAGCCACTCGCCGAGTTCGTCCTCGGCATCCGCGGCCTGCATTGGGGAGAGCGCGGGCGCGTGCCGTACCTTCTTGACGAACTCGTCCTGGGCCATCACCAGCTTCTTGAGCTGGTCTCCCGCGATCCGCCCATCGGCGATCATGGCTAGCTTGGCGCGCATTCCGGCTACCTTGTCGCGCAAGGTGTCCGCGGCACGACCCGCGGCGGCGGCCGGGTTGTTCAGCTCGTGGGTGAGCCCGGCCGAGAGCTTGCCCAACGCAAGCAGCCGTTCCCGCTCGGCGACCTGGGCGTTATTGCGCTGCAAGCCGAGGATCATCCCCTCCAGCAGGTGCACCGCCATCGGGTACCAAAGCGTGAACTGCTTGGCGAAGTCCTTGGCCGGCAGCGCGAGCAATACACAGTCGGTGAGGGCGCGGACCGAAGCCGCGTAGTCGCGGGCCATGTCGTCGTCGAGGTAGAACTGGACCGCGCCGAAGTAAACGCCGCGCTGGTCGGTGCGGGTGGTCTCAACCGGGTCCCCGCCGATCAGTCTGCTCATCGAGATCGTGCCGGACAGCAGGACGTAAAAGCAGGTAGCCGGTTCGCCTTCGGTCACAACGACGGCGCCGCGCTCCGCCTCGACGACATCGCCATGCGCGGCGACCCAAGCGACCTGCGTGTCGGTGAGGTCGGCGAACAAGAACAGCGTGCGCAGCTCTTCGATCGTCAGGTGCCCATCCCGCGGCGCGGCCTGGTTCGCCGACTCGCTCATTGTTCGGCCAGGTAGCGATGCACCAGCGTGACGGCCATGGCGCCTTCGCCGACGGCTGACGCGACGCGCTTGACCGACTCGGCCCGCACGTCGCCGGCCACGAACACCCCTGGCACGCTGGATTCGAGGTGATACGGGTCGCGGTCCAGCTGCCACCCCGCTGGTCGCTTGCCGTCGACGACGAGATTCGGGCCGGTTCGGATGAACCCGCGCGCGTCGCGCTGCACCACGTCAGCCAGCCACTCGGTGCGCGGCTCGGCCCCGATGAAGACGAACATCAAGCCCGCCTTCACCACGTCGAGCGCTCCGGTGTCCCGGTTGCGCAGCCGCAGCTCCTGCAGATGCCCGTCGCCGCAGGCCTGCGCTACCTCGGTGCGGGTGCGCACGGTGATGGTGTCGATCGCCTCGAGCTGCTTGATGAGATACGTCGACATTGACGCTTTTAGGCTGGGCCCACGGACCAGCAGCGTCACCGTCGCCGCGTGCCGGGAGAAAAATACCGCGGCCTGCCCGGCCGAGTTGGCGCCACCGACGATGTACACGTCCTCGCCTTGGCAGGCCGGTGCCTCGGTAGCGGCGGAGCCGTAGAACACGCCTCGGCTGGTGAGTTCGGCAACGCCGGGAGCGTCCAGGCTGCGGTAGGAGACCCCGGTGGCCAGGACCACGGCATGCGCGGCGATCTCGGTCCCGTCGCCGAAGCACACCGCACGCGCCGAACCGCGAACCTCCAGCGCGACGACATCGCGGGTGGTGAGCACCTCCGCGCCGAACTTGGTCGCCTGCCGACGGGCGCGATCGGTCAGTGCGGCTCCGGACACTCCGTCGGGAAAGCCCAGGTAGTTCTCGATCCGCGAACTCTGCCCGGCCTGGCCTCCGGTGGCTTGCCGCTCGACGAGCACGGTCCGCAGGCCCTCTGAGGCGGCGTATACCGCGCTGCCGAGCCCGGCCGGGCCACCGCCGATCACGATGAGGTCGTAGAAATCGGTCGTCGGGTTGGTGGTCAGCCCGCATGCCGCCGCGATCTCGGCGTCGCTGGGCGCCCGAAGCGCGGTGCCGTCCGGAGTGATCACCAACGGGACGTCGACCTCAGTCGCGCCAGCGGCGTGCAGCAAGCGCGCGCCCTCCGCTTCGTCGACCGAGTAGTAGCGGTAGGGCACGCCGTTGCGCGCGAGGAAATCACGTGCGGCAAAGCACTCCGCTGACCACCGGTGTCCGACCATCCGGATCTCCTCGATCGGCCGGACGCCGACCGCGCGCCACGTCTCCACCAGGGCGTCCACGACTGGGTACAGCTTCTCCTCCGGCGGTTCCCACGGCTTGAGCAGGTAGTGGTCGACGTCGACCACATTTATCGCCTGTATCGCCGCCTCGGTATCGGCGTACGCGGTCAGCAACGCCCGCCGGGCGTGCGGGGCGATGTCCATGGCTTGTTCGAGGAACTCGATCCCGTTCATCTCGGGCATCCGGTAATCGGCTAGGATCGCCGCGACCGGCTCGCCGCGCAGTGCTAGCTCGCGCAGGGCCTCTAGCGCCGCGCGGCCGGATTCTGCGCGAACGATGCGGTACTCGGACCCGTAGCGTCGCCGCAAGTCGCGTGCGACGGCGCGGCTGACCCCAGGGTCATCGTCGACGGTCATCAAAACTGGCTTGGCCATAGTGCTCATAACGTAACCCGGTGAATCCGGAAACTCCATGGGTCGCTTTAGCCTCGGCTGTGTGGATCACGTTGGTGGCGTACGGGCGCGATGATCACCGGAGCGTTGTCCCGAGCTTGAAGACCGTCTTTGACCTGGGCGCGCTATCGTGTCACCTCGTTATTGCCGGCTCGGCCACCACCACTACGCGAAACGGCGGCCTGGCAACGCATTGCCGCGTTCCAAAGCGCTATATACGGACTCGGCGATGACACCGCCGAGCCGTACCGGGACGGCGTTCCCGAGTTGCCGCATCTGCTCGCCCCGAGGACCGGCCAGACGCCAGTGATCAGGAAACGTCATCACTCGAGCAACTTCCCGTACCGTCATGTAACGGATAGACCCGTCGTCGCGCCGCAGGACCGTCTCCCCGCCGGGAACGCCATGCACACCAGCCTTTACCGTCTTCGCCGGTCGGTCGAGCAGATTCGGCGTGTGACCAGCGTACTCACGAGCGCCCGGCCAACCATAGTGATGGAGCCAGTCGGGATGCTCGATTTTGTCTCCGAGCGGCTCGGGCATGTCCCGAATGGCGTCTCGAAGCGTCCTCCACGGTAGCAGCCCGTCTCTAACCGGAATCAGTGTTGGTTGTACTTGCAAGCGGGGCGACAACTCATGGCGATGCCAGTAGTGTCCGTTGGCCTGGTCCGCTAGTAACGCATTTTCGGAGTGACTGGCTGGTGGACATTCCCAATCAGCAAGTCCGAGATCGCTTCGGAAGGCCACGACGAACACACGGTGGCGAATCTGCGGAACACCATAATCCGCTGCGTTCACCGGTAGACACCAAACATCGTAGCGTTCGCATGGTTCGGCGGTATCTCGCGTTAACGCCTTTCGCAACCGGTGATCGTGGTCTCGCCAATTCTCACCCTCTACCCGCTGCTCGAAGGGCAAGCGAAGTTCGTTGAGGATGTATTCGTAGTACGGTCGAAATGAAGGTCTCAGGAGTCCTCGAACGTTTTCCGCGATTACGGCGCGTGGTCGGGTTTCGCGCACGCATCGGAACAGCTCAGGCCACAAGTTTCGAGGGTCGTCGTAGCCTACATGCGCCCCGCCGAGGCTCCACGGCTGGCAGGGAACGCCGCCAGCGACGACATCAATCGTTCCCTCCCAGCCGGAGAAGTCGATATCCCGGACGTCACCTTCGACGAGCGGCCACCTTGACTCGGCGCTCCACTGTGGCGAGACCTCCCGCGCGACGTTCGCCCGAAGCGTCTCGCACGCACGGTGCTCGATCTCGTTCACGAGCACATGCTGGAAGCCGGCCTCATGCATTGCCCAAGCGAGGCCACCGCCACCAGCGAACAGCTCGATGCTGGTCATCGGCTGAGTGGTCATGGCGGTGACCCTATTGCGGAGCACCGACAGAACTTCGCCGGCAGGCCGTGGGACCTCCCCGTGCCTGAAAAGATGCTCATCGATCGCTTTAAAGCGCAAGGCGGCGCTCCGTGGAAACTTCAACGGGTTCGGGAACAACGACCCGGGTCAGCGGCGCGTCACTACTCGGGTAAAGCCGCGGCCACTGCTCTCCTTGCTCCCGCGAGAATTGATGTGGTACCTATTGTTGTCATCGATTCAGATCGGGCGGTGCCACAAGCTCCAGTAGGTGCCGTACACCGGTTCGCAGCTCGTCGGCGGCGGTTTCGGCGCCGGACAAATGCAGTAGCAGCGCTCGCTGAAAGAGCCCGTCGAACATCACATAGGTGGTGGCGGCGGGCGTGCTTGGTCCCGTGCCGACCAGCTCGGCGTAGCGGCTGACTACGCGCCAGATCATCCGTTGCAGCGTGTTGTCGATCTCCAGTACGTCGGCACGGAACGACTCCTCGAACAGCGCCTGAGAGCGTAGGTCGTACCAGAGGCGGTGCATTGTCGCGTCAGCCACTAGCGTGGTAACTATGGCCTCGGCGAACCCGGCGGAAAGCTCCTCAGCGGTGGTAGCTTCGGCGACGATCTCGTCGTAACGCCGCACGCACACCGCTTTGTATCGGCGCACACAATAGGTGATCAGCTCGACCTTATCGCGGAAGTAGTAGTGCAGTACACCGTGGGAGAACGGTGAGTTTTGCGCGATTTCGCGTAGGCTGGTGCGCGCGTAGCCAAGCTCGGACAGCGTCTGCAGCGCCGCGTCGGCGAGTTCGCGACGGCGCGCCTCGAACTTGTCGACCCTCGCTGTGTCTATCCCTGTGGTGGGGGTCATCATCTGCCAGGGTAACCGATAGTGTTGCCTGAACAGCCGCGAAGAAGAACTCGACAGTCGTCCAAAATCGTTCTTACAGTGTCGTCCGGACGCGGATGTGTGCGCAACTTTGGGTTGGTGCTCAATCCGGTCGTAACCATGCACACCTGAGATGAGTCTGACGGCCTATCGGGACAGGGGCGTCGTGGGGCGTCGACGCCCTCTGTCTGACTATGGACGCTGACTATGGACGGGGTCTCGCTGTCCTACGGACAGGTGCGGGTCGACAAGGCGCTCAAGACCGAGATCAAACAGCGACTGCGCTCCAGCTGAGCCGTCCATTGACTCGACATCGACACCAGAGTGATGTGATCTTGCTAAAATCACTCTGGTGTCGTTCTCGTGGTGACCAGCGGCGAATAGCAGGTTGGCTCTCAGCTAGTCGGAGCCGCCGACGGTGTCGGACGCAGGCTGGCACAGGCGGCGCGGGCGGCGTCCCAGGTGTTTTTGTCGACTCCAGGCGGCGGGGTTCCCGGGTCATGATGAGGCCGATTGGCGCCGCTGAGTCTCGGAGCGCCGCTGGCGTTCTCCCGCTGACGCTCTCGATCGGGCATCTGTACTCCGTGCTGGCTCAGGCACTCCCGGTAAGCCGCGAACGCGCCTCGCCCGCTTGGGGCCTCCGAGCTGGCGGATGGGCTCGCGCCGCCTCCGGAGGAGGACGCGGCGTTGTTGGGGCCGCAGGCTGCGATGCTTACCACGGTGAGAGCGGTGATCGGGACGGTCAGCCAGCGCAGGGCCGAATGTGCGGACATGGGGTCCTCCAGATGTTGACGCGGCAGATGGCCGCTTCGGTAGACATTTGCCGGCCTCGGGGAGCGGCGGCGAAACCAAAGTTAGGAGCCTTCCCTGGAAAGCCGCCAAGAATGAGCTAGGCGTTGCCTTTCAAGCGCGGTGCTCTCTCAGGGCAGGCTTCTGCAGCTCGTGCCTCATGCGGCGAGGACGCGATCAGCCGTGGTGCAACCTGGCGAGATGCTCGACTGGGAAGGTGAGGGTGCGGTTGCCGAGCAGAAGCAGCCGATAGGTGGCGGTCGCCGCTTCTTCCAGGTTCGCCGCCCGCCGGAACGCCATTCCGACGTCCTCACCCAGCGCGGAGCAGCCGTGATGGGTCAGCACCATCACGTTATGTAGCGTTGCCTGCAGCGCTGCGGCCTCGGCCAGCTCGTCTGAGCCGTTCGGGTGGTAGGGCACCCGTCCTATCGAGCGCACGTAATTGGCGTGATCCAGGGTGATCAATCGGATTGGCTCGTTCAGGGCGTCCACCAGCACCGCGTGCTGCGGGTGCAGGTGGACGATCGCGTTGACGTCCGGTCGGGCCTGGTAGGTACGCCAGTGCAGCTTCCATTCCGTGGACGGCGTCGGCGCGCCGTCCAGCAGCGCGCCGTCACTGAGGCGTAGCGTGCTGAAATCGGCCGCCACGAGCTGATCGAGCCAGGTACCCGCCCCGGTCACCACGAACTCCTCAGCGCCCGGCAGCCGCGCCGACAGATTGCCTCCGCTGGCCAACACCAACCCTGAACGCACCGCCGCCGTGCCAACATCGGCGAGCTGTACCCGCAGCTCGCCGGCTGTGCTGGCCTTCTGATGCACTGTTCTTACTCGATTCCGAGATGGCGCAGCAAGTTGACGGAGAACCGGTCGCCGGTGCGCTGCATCACGGTCGCCATCACCTGAGAGACAACCGGCGTGACCAGCGGAGCTAACGGAAGATCGACATGTAGCGTCATGCTGATCGCCAGTCGGGTGCCTCCCTCGGTATCCGAGAGCTCGTACCAGCCCTCGGCCCCGGTTCGTTCGTTGGCGCCATAAGGCGGCTCGTGAGTGTAGTCGATCCGCCGGCCTTCGTCGAACCGCATCAGTTCGGTGAACACGGTGCCGACGTTGATCCCGAGCACCGTGATCGGTTTCAGGTACCAGTGCCACAGGTCACCGTCTGTTTCGATGCGGGCGAGCAGTGGGGTGAGCTCGGGCAGCAGAACGGGGTCGGTTAGGGCTGCCCATATCTTGGAGCGGTCGGCGGCGACCACGGCTTCGGAGTAGTTGGTCGCGGAGAACCGGGTCATGCACTGAGTGTTCCGGGTCCGCGTGCGGCTCGCACACCGACTTCGCATGCCGGGCGTGTTCTATCGCAATCCGCCCCTCGTAACCCAGCCTCCGCTCTTCGGCGAGCCGAATGATGGGCTGCTCGTGCTGTGGCGTGTCGATTCTGAGACGGCTGCGCCGTGCTTTCGTATCGTCCGCCCGATCGGTGACTGGAAATGGGGGGAATGTCAGCATGTGGACCTCGACTTCGTGCTACCCGCAACGGTCGACGAGCTTGCCGGGCTCAAGTTCGAGCCGACCGATGAGGATCTGGGACTGGAAATACCTTTCGACGACCAGGAGGGTGGGCCGCTATGGCGAGCGGCCGTACCGTACGGCGGCCGAAGACCTCGCCATCCACACCACCGTGCTGCGCTCCATCGCGCCGACACCAGCTCAACAACGCACGGGTGCGACAGGCGAAGGGATGGTGTCAGTCCACAGCATTGGGCGCTGATCCGCGCCCCTGCTTACTCTTACAGCACGTGTGACGTTGGCGCGGCTCTTACAGGTGCTGTGTCGCCCGCATACGCGTTGTGCGCGGCGTCCCGGTGCGAACTAGTGACCTTGACCTGAGCGGGCTAGATTCGATGACGGATGGTCACGTTGTTTGTTGTCATCGAAGTTGGCCCGTTGGTCTGTCTGAAGAGGTGTTGTAGGGTGGCTTGTTGGGTGGTCTTCATGACCAACCTTCATGCCGACGATCATCTCGCGATGGCTCACGCATTCGATGGCTCACGCGTTGTCCAGGACCTGCGCATGGCTGACTCCTTCGGCGGGACACAGCTGGGCGCGTGGTTCGTGGCTGGACTTGCGCAGGCGGGACATCCCAAAGCCGTGTGCTTGGAGAATTTCGAGGGTGAAGGTATTCAGTCGGTGGTAGTAGTCAATACTCGATCCGGCGCACGGAGTTCGGGCGGCCGGTCCACCCGAACGCCGCAGCCGCCGTATACCTAGAGGAAACATGCCGGGAGCAGACTGGATCGTCTGGGCTGGCTCGGGGGGAGGCCAAGTGGAGGCGAACGTTCTTGACGTAGCTTTTGTTGTTCCAGCCAGCGGCCCGTCCGGTATCTACGGCCCGTCCTGCCAGGCCAGTGGGCGGCTGGCCGTGTCCGAGATCAACGAAGCTGGTGGCATTCTCGGGCGCGAGGTGCGTCTTCGCCCAGTGGATGGCGGCCAGGCTCCGGCGCAGGTCGCCGAGGAAGTGGCCGCCCTGGTTGGGTCGGAGATGGTGCAGGCTGTGGCCGGGTGGCACACCTCGGCCGTGCGCCGAGCCGTCGCGCAACGAGTATCGGGTCGGGTTCCCTATGTCTACACCGCGGTGTATGAGGGAGGTGAGCGGACTCCTGGCCTGTTCATGACCGGTGAGACTCCGTCGAGGCAGCTGCTGCCGGCCATGCGCTGGATGAAGCGCGAGCTGGGTATTCAGAGCTGGTGCATTGTCGGTGATGACTACATCTGGCCGTGGGCGTCCGCGCGGTCGGCTGTCGAGTACGCGGACGAGCTGGGCGTGGAGATCAGAGACCAGATCTTCGTCCCCTTGGGTACCCAGGAGTTCGGCCAGGTGCTCCGGCGGGTCGAGCGCTCCCGCGTGCAGGGTGTGCTGATGTTCCTGCTGGGCTCGGACGCGGTGGCGTTCAACCGCGAGTTCACCGAGATGCGCCTGCACGACGGCTGCGTGCGGCTCAGCCCGCTCATGGATGAGAACATGTTGTTGGCGACCGGGGCGGCCAACAGCCACGAGCTGTACTCGGCCGCTGGCTTTTTCGAGACGCTCGCCAACGCGTACAGCATGGACTTCGAGCGGCGCTATCTGGATCGGCTGGGAGCTAACGCCCCAGCGATCACCTCGCCGGGGGAGTCCTGCTTCGAAGGCATAGCGCTGCTTGCTGAGCTCGCGGATGCGGCTGGAGGAACCGACGTGCGACGGATCAGCTCCGTATCGGAGTCGGTTCGCTACGAGGGGCCGCGCGGCGTCGTCCAGATGCGTGATCGGCACTTGGCCCAGCGCATCTACCTGGCGAGAGCGGACGGATTGGAGTTCGATGTGCTCGCCGAGATCCACTCAGGCTGCTGAGCTAGTGTCACGGCCGAGGTTCGAGGGCTCGCGGCATGTCTTCGGCCAGCCGGGTGAGCAACTCCAGCATGAGCGGACCGTGCGTGCCCAGCACTCCTAATGCCTGTGCTTCAACCTCGGCGACCGATGGCTCGAGGCGCTGGTGCAACGCGCGGCCGTCATCGGAGATGAAGACCAGCACCCGGCGTCGATCGCGGTCGTCGACCAAGCGGTAGACCAAGGCCGCGTCGACCAGCCGGTCCACGATCTTCGTGAGGGTGGGACCGGGCACGACGACCGCGCCGGCGATCTCCGACATGGAGTGACCCGCGCGGTCGGCGAGCAGATCAAGAACGCGCCACTGATCCACCGTCAGTGTCGCACTAGCCAGCACTGCCTCCGTCAACCGGGACACCAGGCGCCCAGCCTGCGCCAATAGTCGGCCCAGGGGCACTGGGCCCGCCTGCCCCTGAGTTCGCGGCACTGGTTCGACCACCTGTTGCCCCTTCCCCCTCGCCACGCCTGGCCTGGTTGCGGCACCTCACACGTCCTGACACATCCCGGCGACTGCGCGATTACCTCACACCCGTTCGCCATCGACGATCGTGCGCGGGTCATCGGGATCCAGAAGGTGCATGAGCCCATTCTGAACTATCGGGACCCTCGACATCGGGATGGTTGACCAGTGTTGTACCGCGAGATCGGTGATGCCTTCGATCCGCATGTGGGTGCTCCCTCGCGTCAGGTATTCATATACCGGATCCGCTCAGCCATCGCCGCCCCGGGCGAACGGTTCACTGCCTGAATCCTGGTGGCTGACCGGTTCGTCGAGATCGCCACTGGACTGGTTTGATCATGGTCCCGCCACTCTGGTGTGGATCTCGGCGTGGGTGGAACGGGTCAGCGGTCGCCCGGACTGATGCCCGCAACCGGGCCTCCGCTCGCCTCGCGGCACGGCAAACGGTCTGTTTGAGTTGTGTTTAGCTGTCGATCGGCGCAAGAAGCATCGGCGGTACCCCGCGATACAGGAGATCAGATGAAGCTGGCCACGATCCGCACCGCCGAGGGCACCCGTGCGGTGCGGATCGACGACGAGCACGCCGTAGAGCTGGGCGCCCTCGATGTGGGCGCATTCCTGGCCCGAGTCGACTGGCGGGCCGAGGCATCCGCCGCCTCCGGCCGGACCCGTCCACTCGGGGGCCTCGACTACGCAACGTTGGTGCCTCGTCCGGAGAAGGTGCTCTGCGTCGGGCTGAACTACCGCAACCACATCGCGGAGATGGGTCGCGAACTGCCGGAGTACCCAACCCTGTTCGCCAAGTTCGCCCGCTCCCTGATCGGCGCGTACGACCCGGTGACGTTGCCGGCCGGCTCACGGATGGTCGACTGGGAGGCCGAGCTGGGCGTGGTGATCGGCGCCCCGGTGCGGCACGCCACGCCCGAGCGGGCCCGCGCCGCAATCGCCGGGTACACCGTGGTCAACGACGTCACCGCGCGTGATTTCCAAAACCGGACGCCGCAGTGGTTGCAGGGCAAGATGTTTGAGGCGGCAACCCCGGTTGGGCCGTGGCTGGTGGTCTCCGAGGACAGTGATCCCGCGCCGGTCGGGGAAATCTCCTGCACCCTCGACGGGGAGGAGATGCAGAAGTCCGACGTGTCCCACCTGGTGTTCGATCCGGTGGCGCTGGTCCAGTACATCTCCTCGATCATCACCCTGGTGCCTGGTGACCTGATAGCGACCGGCACTCCGGGTGGTGTTGGCGCCGCACGCCAGCCGCAGCGCTGGCTCGGCCCTGGCAGCGAGCTGGTGACGCGGATCGAAGGCATCGGTGAGTGTCGCAATGTCTGCCGCGCCGAAGGGTCGTTTCGTTCTTAACGGCCCGGGTTGTCGACCCCGGCGTCCAGCGGCAGGCTGGCGGTCATGAGCGCGCTAAGCACAATGAGCTACCGTTGGCTGGGCCGGACCGGACCCGAGGTGTCGGCGCTGAGCCTCGGCTGTATGGGGATGTCGGGGATGTACGGCGCGGCGGACCGCGCCGAGAGCATCGCCACCATCCATGCCGCCTTGGATGCTGGCATCACCATGTTGGACACCGGCGACTTCTACGGGATGGGCCACAACGAGCTGCTTATCGCCGAGGCCTTGCGTGCGTTGCCGTCTACCAGGCGCGAGCAGGTTCTGCTCAGCGTGAAGTTCGGCGCGCAGCGCGGGCCGGATGGGCAGTGGCTGGGCTTCGACGCTCGGCCGGCGGCGGTGAAGACCGCGCTGGCGTACACCCTGACCCGGCTGGACACCGACTACGTGGACATCTACCGGCCGGCTCGGCTTGACCCCGTGGTGCCGATCGAGGAAACAGTCGGCGCGATCGCCGAGCTCGTCGAGGCCGGCTACGTGCGGCACATCGGGCTGTCCGAAGTGGGGGTTGACACCATCCGGCGGGCGCACGCAGTGCATCCGATCGTCGACCTGCAGATCGAGTACTCACTACTGACCCGTGGGGTGGAGACCGCGATCCTGCCGGTCTGCCGCGAGCTCGGGGTGGCGATCACCGCGTATGGCGTGCTCAGCCGGGGGCTGCTGTCAGGAACCTGGACGGCGGGCAGCGTGGCTGCCTCCGGTGATTTCCGGGGGTTTTCACCTCGGTTCTTCGGCGCGAACCTGGAACACAATCTGACCGTGGTGGCGCCACTGGCCGAGCTGGCTAAGGCGTATGGGGCGACGCCCGCGCAAGTCGCGATCGCCTGGGTGCTCTCCCGAGGCGCGGATGTGGTTCCGCTGGTAGGTGCCCGGCGCCGCGATCAGCTGACCGAAGCGCTGACCGCGGTCACGCTGGAGCTGTCCGAAGCTGAGCTGGCCGCGATTGAACAGGCCGTCCCGGCCGACAAAGTAGCCGGTGACCGCTACCCCGCCGCGCAAATGTCGCAGCTGGACAGCGAGCCCTGAATTCGCTTACGCTCGCGTGAGCGCTGTCTCCGTCGGTCCGGAACAGCGCTCACGATAGGGGCGCCGCTTAATCGCTGTCTGGAGGCTGGACGCCCCTTCGCTCCGGTGGGACCTCGGTGCCGAACGGAAGCTGGTCGGTCGGCTCGTCGGTCTCCCGAGCTTGCACGTTCATCTCGACGGAGGGTTTGCCGTTGGACCATCTCAGCCCGGCGACAAACATGGAGCGCTGCAGGGGTTTAATGTAGGCGTGGAAGATCAAGTAGTGTTGCCCGCCCACGTATATGACATCCTCGCCACCTGGGTTGGCCAGCGCGCCGCCAAACGTGTTCTTGTCTAGCATCGCGCCCGGACTCTTCTCGAACGGACCGTTCAGGGAATTCGCCGTAGCATAGTTGACAAAGTACTTACCACTGTTATAAGCGTTGGCTGAGTAGAACAGGACGTACTCGTTGCCCTTGCGGACCAATGCCGGAGACTCGACGATATTTGCTTCCTCCGGCCGGTCGGCCTTGATAAGCGCCCGTCGGTTGCCAATCGCGGTCAACCCGTCGTGGGAGACCGGCTGCGCCCAGATTGTCTCGGATTTTGCACCGCTAGTGTACAGCACATAGCGCTTGCCGTCCACGTCGGTGAACGCTTTCGGGTCGATGCTGTCGCGTTCCTCCGGATGGCAAATCAGCGGCGCGTTGCCGACCGGATGGAACGGCCCTTTGGGGGAGCGGCTCAGCGCGGCGCCGATACACTGTACGTTAATTGGCTCGGCGGCGCGAGCGGTGAAGTACAGCAGGTAGCCGCCCTCGTCGCGCGCCGAAACATCCGGCGCCCACACGCTTCCTTCACCGGTGGCGTCTTTTCGGACCCAACTGGGAAGTTCCGGCATGGCGTCCCCGACATCAGTCCAGGTTCCCCGTAATGCGCTGGCGTGTACGACTGGGACGTGTCGCACATGAGTGCCGTAATGGCTGGCGGTGGAGTATGCGTAGTACGAGCCGCCAACCGCCAGCACGTTCGGATCGGGAAAGTCTCTTCCGATTACCGGCCGAACGCTGACCGGAGTCGTGGCCGCCACCAACGCGATTATGAGGGGAGCGGCTCGGAGCAGTCGAATCCAGCCGCCACGATCGAGGGTAATCATCGGGACAGAAGGTAGCGTGCATGTCGAGAGATTTCGTAGAGGCATGACACGAACGTGTCGCTGAGCAATCTTCAGATTACCGCGCGGAGTCTCTTATGTAGTATTCCGATTATGTAGTATTCCGACTGTTTTGGGGCGCCTCAGGCTGCCTCGATACCGCGCTAGCGGGTCCGGTTGGAGTATTGACTCCATCCGGGTGTTGTGGATGACTATGTGGAAATCTAACATATCTCTAGCGACCCGGTTGTAGGCTGTCCACCAGCGCTGACCAGGAGATCGAACCCTTGCTGAAGACTGGCTACCCCTGAGTCCAGGCGCGCGATCTGGCTCCAGTGAAAAGTGGGCTAGCCGGTGGTTGTTCGAGGAGGAGATCCATGAAGTGTCGTGGAGCCATCGTCCGTCAGGCGCCGGGCAAGTACGAGGTGGTGGATCTGGAGGTCGATGACCCATGGCAGGCTGAGCTGCGGGTCAAGTTGGTGGCCACCGGGCTGTGTCATTCCGATGACCACGTTGCCACCGGCGACATCCCGGCTGGGGTATACCCGTTCGCTGGTGGGCACGAAGGCGGCGGCATCGTCGAGTCTGTCGGCCCCCACACTCCCGGCTGGCAGGTGGGGGACAAGGTGGTGTTGTCGTTCCTGCCGTCCTGTGGTAAGTGCCGTTGGTGTGCCACCGGGCACCAGAACCTGTGCGACCTCGGCATGTGGATACTTCAGGGTCATCGGTGGACCGACCCGACCAGCTACCGGTTGCACCTAGATGACGGCACCCCGGTCGGCCAGATGTGCGGTATCTCCGCGTTCTGCGAGTACACCACCGTGTCGGTCGACTCGGCGATCAAGGTGCCCGAGGACACCCCGCTGGACAAGGCGTGCCTGCTTGGCTGCGGCGTCGGCACCGGCTGGGGTTCCGCTGTGTATACCGGAGAGGTTGCTCCCGGCGACACGGTGATTATCATGGGTGTCGGCGGTATTGGGATTAACGCGGTGCAGGGGGCCGCGCACGCCGGTGCATTGAATGTGATCGCGGTTGACCCGGTGGCGCTCAAGCGCGAGAAGGCCGAGTCGCTGGGTGCCACGCACAGCGTGGCGAAGATGGCCGAGGCCACCGAGCTGGCGAGAAGCTTCACCAACGGTCAAGGGGCCGATGTGGCGATCGTCACGGTGGGCGTCACCGAGCCGGAGCACGTTGCGGAGGCGTTCAGCTCGATCCGCAAGCAAGGCACGGTGGTGGTGACCGGTCTCGGCAGCCTGACCAAGGTCGGCCTGCCCATCGCGATCAGCGAGCTGACCTTGTTCGAGAAGAAGCTCAAGGGCGCGCTGTTCGGCTCGTCTAACCCGAATGCCGACATTCCCCGATTGCTGGAGATGTATCGCGCGGGCCAGCTCAAGCTGGATGAACTGGTCACCACCGAGTACAGCCTGGACGAGATAGGCCGAGGCTACGAGGACATGCACGCCGGCAAGAACATCCGAGGCGTGGTGCGTTTCTGAGCTCCCCACCCGCCGCCCGCCTCCCTGAGCGAACGGCACTTTGCGCGCTAGATGCGCGTGAAGGTGCCGTTCGCACCTCGGCTAGCCGGAAGCGGGGGCGCGTAGGCGGTTCGGGTGCGCGGGATCAAGCTTGACGAACACCAGGAAGTACGAGTGGTTCTTGCGGGCGTGCTCCTGGCGTACCAGCCGGCTCACCACCGGACGGTTCGGCCTGACCACCACAAACAGATCTTTGCAGTAAAAACCGGCCGCTTCGAACGCATTGATCAACTCGACATGGGTGAGCCGTTGCCGGTTGGCGCTCACCTCGTCCTGGCACTTCACGATGAAGATCCCGTGGTTGCGCAGCACCCGCTTGGCTTCACTGCCGGCCTGCAGATACAGCGCTAGTACGGCGTCGTGGTAGCGCGGGCCGTTTGCGTTCGGGGTGGCTGCGCTGTCGGAATAACGACCTCGGAACGCGGCGTGGCTCCCCGAGCCGGCCAGGTGACTGGTGTCCCTACGGAACAGCCCCTCCATATAGGGAGGGTCGAGCACCACACAGTCGATCTCGTTGTCCTGGTACGGCAGCTGACGGCAGTCCACCCCGGTCTGCAGGTCGGTAGCCAGCAGCTGGTATCGGTCCTCAGGGATCTTGCGCCAGAACGCGCCCTTACCCCAGGTGACATCGGCCACCCGGCTGCATTCCGGTACGTGCAATGCCAGTACCTGGGCAAACACCTCAGCGTTGGCTCCGACATGCGCGCTGAGCGTGACGTCGGTGGTAGCCACTCCGGACGGATGGCGACGCGGCGGCATCGTCATGCTTCTGACCTCCTGGTGGCTGCCGAGCGCTGGTCGCCGCGGCGGGCTCGTAGGCTAGCAAAGGTATGTCGGTAGCTGACGGAACCTGACGATGACGAGGGCGCCCGCGCGTTGGGTGCTGCACCTGGACATGGACGCGTTCTTTGCCTCGGTGGAGCAGCTGACCCGTCCCACGCTGGCCGGTCGGGCGGTGCTGGTTGGTGGCACTGGCCCGCGCGGAGTGGTGGCTGGGGCGAGCTACGAGTCCAGAGCACACGGCGCGCATTCCGCGATGCCGATGTCGCGGGCCCGTCGGCTGGTGCCGGGTGCTGTGGTGTTGCCGCCGAGGCTCGCGGTGTACCGAGCGGTCAGCGAGCAGGTGTTCGGGATTGTCCGTGGGCTTGCCGTGGTGATCGAACAGGTTGCCCTGGACGAGGCGTTCATCGAGCCGCCCGAGCTGACGGGTGGCGGTCCGGATGCCGCTGAACGGACCGCGCAGGATTTGCGTGCCCGGATTCGACAGGTCACCGGCCTGGCCTGTTCGGTGGGTGTGGGTTCCGGCAAACAGCTGGCCAAGATCGCCTCGACGCTGGCTAAGCCGGATGGGGTGCGTGTGATCCCGCACGGCCGTGAGCGAGAGGTCCTCGCCCCACTGCCCGTGCGCAAGCTCTGGGGAGTGGGGCCAGTCGCCGAGGCCACCCTGCGTCGGGTCGGGGTGGACACCATCGGTGCGCTTGCCGCATTGAGCCCGGAGGACGTGACCGCGCTGCTCGGTACCGCGCTGGGCGCCGAGCTGCACCGGCTGGCCCAGGGCGTCGACCGCCGCCCGGTAGCCGAGCGGGGGGAGGCCAAGCAGGTGAGTGCCGAGACCACGTTCGATGCTGACCTGAGCGACCTCGATTCGGTGCATCGGGCCGTGGTCGAGATGACCGCGCATGCCCACGGCCGGCTGGTTGCCTCTGGCCGGGGCGCTCGCACTGTTACGGTCAAGATCCGAGGCGCCGATTTCGCCACCCGCAGCAGGTCGGAAACAGCCGCGACCGCAACCACTGAGCTGGCGGTGTTGACCGATACGGCGCGGCGACTCACCGAGGGAGCGCTACCGGCGTCTGGGGTCCGATTGATCGGGGTGTCGCTGTCTGGGCTGACCGACTTCGTGCAGGAGCAGTTGTTCCATGCCCCCGGGTCGCCTAAACCGCCGACGCCGTCCTCGTCCGTGATGGCTGGTACCCCCGAGCCGGCCGCGCGAGACGCCGCCCGCCCAAGCCGCGGCTGGCGAGCCGGCGACGATGTGCGACATCCCGAGTTCGGGCACGGGTGGGTGCAAGGCAGCGGCCATGGTCGGGTCACGGTGCGGTTCGAGACCCGCCGCACCGGACCCGGCCTGTCTCGCACCTTCGCCGCCGTCGACCCGGCGCTGGTCGCGGCCGACCCCCTGGGCAGCCTCGGCTGAACCGCCTAGATCTTGAGTACCTGGCATGCCCAGGTCAGCAGGTCTGCCACGACCTCGTCCCGGTTGGTCTCATTGAAGATCTCGTGCCGGGCGTCCGGGTAGGACTTGCACGTGATGTTGGTGAGCCCGGCCGCCTGGTATCGCCGCACCAGCGGCTCCACCAGTGCCATGGCACCGTTGACTGGATCGGCCTCACCGACCGCGATGTACAGCGGCAGGTCAGAGCGAATCTTCGCCGCCTGGGCGGGGTCGGCTGAGCGCGCCGCGCCATGGAACATTGCCTTGCCGCTCTCGGCGTCCAAGCCAAATCCGCAGCGTGAGTCGGCCACATACGCGTCCACCTGGGCTGGGTCGCGGCTGAGCCATTCGAAACCGGTGCGTTGTTCGAACGGTGCGTTGAACCCGGATAGATCGATTGGTTTGTCCAGGTTCAGGGCCGGTACGAGCAAGTCGATAGCGGCGGTGCCGGTGAGTGCGACGGCATCGACCCGCTCGCTGTTGTCCACCAGATACTGTTGCACCGCGAACGACCCCATGCTGTGTCCGATCAGCAGTAGCGGCGGATCGGGGTGATCGGTGCGGATCACATCCGTCAGACGGCCAATATCGGCGACCAGCTCGGCCCAACCGCCAGGGCCGAGCACGCCGTACTCCCGCGGGGAGGCCGCCGTGGCGCCATGGCCCCGGTGATCCTGGCCATATACCACGAATCCGCGCGCGTTGAGCGCGGCGGCCAAGTGTCCGTAGCGCAGTACATGCTCGCCCATGCCGTGGGTGAGCTGCGCGATATCCGTCGGCGTGCCTGAAGGGTCCCAGCGATATGCGGTCACCCGCACGCCACCAGCGGAGGGGAAGTCGAAGCGGGCGGGGGCTGCGGCGGCAGTCATAAACAGCGGCTCCTAACACAACATACAACGCGTCGAGCCGCACCGTACCCCCGCTGGCGCCGCCACTGAGCAGCCTCAGCGAACCGGCCGCCGGGGAGTCTCCATCGAGCGGTGCCCGGCGGAGGAAGCCACTCTTACACTGCTGGCCATGAACGGAAGTGCCTCCATTGAGCAGGGTACGACTGATCGTGATGAACAGCGCTTCCCCTGGCAGCTCGGCCTTGCCGCCTTTGCCTGGGCGATTCTAGGGGTCACCGCTATCGCCATGGCATTGAACTCGGGGGGCTCGCGGTCGGAAGCCGACCCGTCGAGTGTAGGCCAGGTGCGGAGCAGCCTCGGCGGTTCGGCGGCGGTGACTGGACACGGCGGCGGCGCCAACCCGGCGGTACTAGTTGTCATCGGTCTCGTGGTGCTGCTGCTGACGGCATTGCTGGCGATGGGCCAGGGCTGGGCCCGATGGGCCCTGATGGTGCTCGGGGTGGCCGTCGTGATCTACTTCGCTATCGCCGCACAGTGGCAGGTGCTCATCGCACTCGTCGTGCTCATTGTCGGCAGTGTTCCGTTGCTGTCTCGGCCGGCCACGAGGTATCTGGGCGGTTGAGTTGAGCGAAGCTCAAGCGTGAACTGAGTTGACAGGTGGTATACACCCATTCGAGAGCATTGATTGGCCGTACCTGCGAGTAAACCCGCTCGTTGACAAGGTAAGAGCTTTCCTGTCCGCATCAGCAATGACGGTGGTGATTGTTCGTAACGTGACGTTCCGTAACTGCGCGGTGCCACCCAGCAGACTACGGTTGGTACTTACCGATCGAGGGGTGAAGATGCCTCCTTACAGACGATGTCTCGGCACGGCTAAACCGGGATGATCGGCCTCACCTTGCGCGGATGTACCAGGATGTACCCGCAATCACCTGACGCTACGGGGGGTCGACGCCGCAAGGCGCCGGCCCTCACGCTACCCATCGAGCGTGGGTGGGCAGTGGCGGAGCAAGCTCGTTGCTCTTTTCGTGGTAGCTGTGTCGCGTGATGTTACGACAGATCCGGATGAAGTGTGAGACGGAGGCAGAAACATGACCAACCCGATGCCTGGCGCCGGGACCTCGGCTCCGCCGAAGTACACGAAAGCAGTATCCGTGCCGAGGTTCGGCAAGGGGCTGCGTATTGCACTGAAGCCGCTGCGGCAGGCGGGCGAGATGCTCGCTCTGATGTTGGAGGTCTTCACCAGCGCGATCACAAAGCCCACTGGTTACTGGGGCGACGTGCGCGAGCAGATGTTCGAGACCCTCAAGCTGTGCTGGCTACCAGCGATGGTTTCGTGCACCTCGTTCGGTTTCTCCGCGCCGGGGCTGCAGGCTGGCAACATCTTCCTGCTGTTCGGTATCCCGGAACGGCTGGGTTCGTTTTTCCTGATGGCGAGCGTGCGTGAGTTTGCTCCCTGGATCAACGCGATGGTTATCGCCGGGGTAATGGGCACCGCGATCACCGCGGATCTGGGGGCTAGGCGGATCCGAGAGGAGTTCGACGCGATGGAGGTGCTCGGCGTCGACCCTGTTCGGACAATCATCCTGCCTCGCGTCATCGCTCTGACGATTATGACCGGCCTGATGAACATCGTCGCGCTGACCTTCGGGGTCATCGGTGGCTGGTGGGCGTCGGTGTACTACAGCGCTAACACGGCCGCGTACTTCGGAAACTTCTGGGCCAACGCTACCACCACCGACATGTGGTGCAGCGTGCTCAAGACGTCGATCTTCGGCTTGATTATTGGCGTGGTGTGCTGCTACAAGGGCTACCGCGCGGAGGGCGGCCCGATCGGTGTGGGTCGCGCGGTCAATCAGGCCGTGGTGATCGCCTTCGCTGGCATCTGGGTGTTCAACGTCGTGTTCACCACGCTGATGCTCGGGCTCGCCCCTGAGATCGCTGTCTACCGGTAACCTGAGGAGGTTTCGAATGACTACGCCTGAGCCGTGGGCCGCGGAGAAACCCCCGGCCGCGCTCGGCGCTCCGGAGAAGGTCCGGAGCATCGACTACATCAGGGAAGCGGTTGGTACGGTCGGCGAGATCGCCAAGTTCAGCGGCAGCGTCATCCGCGGTTTCCCTGACCTGCGCAAGTACAGCGGTGAGGTCTTGCACCAAGCTGGGGTTTTGATTCTGTCCAGCGGCCTGATCATCTGGGTCATGCAAGGCGTTATGGGCAGCGTGTGCGGTGTCGAGGCCAGCTACACCCTCAAGCAGATCGGCGCGCCGATTTACTCGGGTGTGTTCAACGCGTGGTGTTCGCTGCGGGAGATGGCTCCGTTCATGTGGGGCTATATCTTCGCGGCGAAGGTGGGTTGCGGCCTGGTGGCCGAGCTCGGCTCTATGCGCATCGCGGATGAGATCGACGCGATGGAGGTCATGGGAGTCAAGTCCCGCAGCTACCTGGTTGGTAGCCGTATTCTGGCCTCCTGGATCGCTATTCCGTTCCTGTACACGGTAGGCCTTGGCGTGATGTATCTATCGGCCTATTTCGTAACCGTGGTTCAGCTGGCCAACGTGTCTCCCGGTGGTTATCTGTACATCTTCTGGTCCTTCCAGAACCCACTCGACTTCTTGTATTCTCAGATGAAGGTGATGGCCATGGGTACGGTCGTCGTCTTCGTCGGATGTTACTACGGTTTCACCGCTCGAGGTGGTCCGGTTGGAGTGGGTAAGAACACCGCGAAGTCGATGATGTTGAACATGGTTCTGATCCACCTTGTCGGTCTGATCAGCACCCAGTTGTTCTGGGGGATGTCGCCGAATGCGCCAATCTCCAACTGATCGGCCCCTTCTCATCCATCCAGGAGTCACTGTGTCGTTTAACTCCGCTGTGGCCAGCCGCCACGCGGCGCCCACGGTAGGTGCCGCTGGCAATGGCGTGCACAGTATGGAAGCCCGCAACATTCACAAGTCGTTCGGATCACAGCAAGTGCTCACAGGTCTGAATCTCCAGTTCCAGGACGACGCGATCACGACGATTCTCGGTCCGTCCGGTACCGGTAAGTCAGTGTTGATCAAGCATTTGGTTGGTTTGTTGGAGCCGGATGAGGGCGAGGTGCTGATCTTAGGTCAGGATCTGTGGAAGATCTCGGAGAAAGAGCGCTACGACCTGCGTACCCGGATGGGCGTGTTGTTCCAGGACGGCGCGCTGTTCGGTTCGTTGAGTGTCTACGACAACACCGCGTTCCCGTTGCGCAAGCACACCGACAAGTCCGAGGACGAGATCCGGGAGATCGTGACCCGGCGGTTGAGCGAGGTCGGCTTGGATAAGGCGCATAACAAGCTGCCGAACGAGATCTCCGGTGGTATGCGTAAGCGGGCGGGTTTCGCCCGTGCGCTGGTGATGGACCCGGCGATCGTGTTTTTCGATGAGCCGGACTCTGGTCTGGATCCGGTGCGGACGAGCCTGCTCAACGATCTGATCTTGGATATGCACGCCGAGCATCAGGGCACCTATCTGCTGGTGACCCACGATATTCGGACCGCCCGCAAGGTCAGTGACTACGTGGGGCTGATCTGGAAGGGCAAGGTTGTCCACTACGGCGAGGCCGAAGAGGCGTTTGCGTCGGGGGACCCCTTCGTGCGGCAGTTCCTGTCTGGTGAGTCGGCCGGACCGCTCGGAATGGACTAACTAAATATGCGCTTGTTCGCCGTGCTCGGGGGAGTCATCGCGCTGGTTATCGCCGGCGCGTGGCTCTTCACCGGGCGGAACTATACGGTCAACGTCGCCTTACCATCGGCCACCAACATCATCAAAGGTGGGGTGGTCACAGTGAACGGATTCAAGGCCGGCTCAGTCAGCGACATAAAAGTCGTGAACAGCCAGGCCGTTCTCACTCTTGAAGTTGATCGCGAGTACACGCCGCTCCATGAGGGGGCGGCAATCACGGTTCCGTTTAAGGCCCTTTTGGGTGAACGTTATGTCGACATCAAAGACGGCCCCGTCAAAAATACAATCATCCCCGACGGCGGCACTATCCCCGGTGTCATGCCACAGCCGGTTGAAGTCGATCAGGTCCTCAACGGCCTCGACCCGGTGACGTTAGCTTACGTGAGGGCTCTGATCAATGACTTGGACTCTACCGTTCGTGGTCATGAGGGCGACATTAATGCTTCCGTGACGGCTGCTGGTCCCGCTTTGAATGCGCTGGGTAATGTCCTGGATGCGGTGGGCACTGACGGGCCCGCGATTCGGGCGTTGGTGACCCGACTCAACGCGATGGTCGGCACGTTGTCCGACCGTCAGCAGGACATTCGCACCATCGTGACCGAGTTCTCTCGCCTGACCTCACTCGCCGCGAAACACCAGGCTCAGCTCCGGCAGGGCCTGCGACAGCTCCCCCCCACCCTGCGTACCGCGCGCGAGACGTTCGGCAAGGTTCCCGGTGTCGCGGAGGAAACGGTCCCGTTGCTGGAGGACCTCGAGCACCCCACGCATAGATTGATCTCGGTTGCGCACAACCTGCGCCCGCTGTTCGACGATCTGCGGCCGACTCTGCATGACCTCGGCCCCACCCTGTCCGCATTGGACCAGTTGTTGGACTACACCCCGGGCCTGCTGCGCTCGGCGCACGATACCCTGCCGGGTCTGACGTACTTCTTCGACTACCTCCGCCAGCCGCTGAACTTCCTGCGGCCGTACACCCCTGAAGCAATGGGCTGGCTGTCCAACTGGAACTCCGGGTTCGCCTCGTATGACTCGAACGGGCATTACGCGCGGATCGACGCGCAATACGGCCCTTCGACCTACCCCCAGAACCCCGGCGTGGTTCCGCCGGGCACCGCTGAGAACCCATATCCGATGCCCGGCCAGAACGGCGGCACGCCGTGGACCGACGCATGGGGAAGTGGTGTCCGATGAGCGGCTCGTATCACCGGTTGGGCTTTTCCAGGGTCCGGGTCGTGCTGGTCGCGCTGACGACGGTGATCAGCTGTACCGCCGCCGCTGGCCCGTACATCGCCGAAGCGGCGACCGGCAGCAAGATCGTGATAGCCGAGTTCCGGGATGTCTCGCCGATCCTGGTTGGCAACGACGTCAAGTCCTCCGGTGTCAAAGTTGGTCAGGTCGCGGACATCAGCCTGGTCAACGGGGTCGCCAAGCTCGCGTTGGAGCTGCAGCCGTCCGCGTTTCCGCTGCACAGCGATGCCCAGGCCACCGTCAAGCCGGTCAGCCTCCTCGGTGAGCGGTTCGTCGATCTGAACTCGGGATCCGCCTCGGCGCCGCTGCTCCCCGACGGCGCGGCGATCCCGGTCAGCCAGACGCACCTGCAGACCGACCTTGACCAGGTGCTCAACATCTTCGACGAACCCACCGGCCAGGCCCTCGCCGCCATGATCGCGGTGCTGGGGGAGGGGTTCAAAGGCAACGGCGCCGACGTCGATGCCGCCCTCAAGGCGCTTGCCCCCTCCATGAACAAGACCGATCAGTTCGTGAAGGTGCTGCAAGACCAGAACACCGTCCTGAACCAGCTGGTTGAGAACCTGGAGCCGGTGGCTCGATCGCTGGCGGTCGACGATGGCAAGACAATCGACAATCTCATCGGCACGGCCACCTCGCTGCTGAACACCACGGCGGTGAACCAAGCGGCGCTGCAAGACACGTTGAAAGAGCTGCCGGGCACGTTCACCGCCGCTCGCGCGACGCTGGGCAACCTGGCCGACGCGTCCGATCCCACCAGGGACACATTGCATTCGCTGCGGCCGGTCACCGACAACTTGGTCGACATCAGCCATGAGCTCATCAACTTCACCGACGCCGCCGACCCCGCGCTGGACAAACTAGTTCCGGTGCTCGAGCGGGGCCGGGTGCTGCTGGAGGCGATCCAGCCGGTGGCGGTGAACCTGCACCGGCTCGGGCCGGACTTCACTCGCACGACGACCGGCTTGAGCCCGATCGTGCGGGAAGCCAGCAAAAACATCAACGCGGTGTTGGACTTCGTCAGGTACTGGGCGCTGACCACGAACGGCAAGGACGGATTGACCCACTACTTCCGGGCGACTATGGTCGTCGGTCCGACCACGATCACCGGCAATGTGCCCAATGGTGGGACCGGTGGGCTGTTCGGGCGCGATCCGGCACCCGACTCGGGTCAGCCCGAGCGCGACCCAGACGTGCACAGCCTGCTGTCCCCGACGTCGTCGAGTGATGGTGGGGTGACCGGCCTCAATCCGAAGCAGGAGAGCGGCGCTCTCGGCTTCATGCTGGGAGGCGGCAAATGAGCACTCGCACCGAACGGCGAGCTCGCCGCGCGGTGGTTTACGGCGTTTTCGTCATCGCATTCTTCGCGGGTCTGCTGACCCTCGCCTTGGTGTCCACGCACGGTGTGCCGTTCGCGCCGCGTACCACGGTCAAAGCGGCTTTCGCCGACGTCGGTTCGTTGATCCCCGGTGACGACGTGCGGATCGCCAACGTGCGGGTCGGTTATGTGGAGCGAATCGACCTGGTCGAGATGCCGAACCGGGCGACGGGCGTCAGCAAGCAGCCGGTAGCGGTGCTGAAGCTGGACAATGAGCGACCGGTGTACCGTAACGCGCAGGCGGTCACCGCGTCGGTCGGGGCCCGATCGGCACTGGGTCAGAAGTTCATTGAGCTCAATCCGGGCGACCCTTCGGCCGGCCCGTTGCCGCCTGATTTCGTCATTCCCGCGGTCGACACGGTGTCCGCGCAGGAGATCGGCGATCTGTTGGCGGTGTTGGACCTGCCGACCCGGCAGTCGATCGGCTCGTTCTTCCGCAACTTCGGCGGTGGCCTCGCCGGGCACGGCGGCGATTTCAACGACGCTTTCAGTGCTTTGCCCGACATTCTTCCCGATCTGGGCACGGTGTCGGCCGCGCTGGCAACCGACAAGGGGCGAGACTTCGCCGCGTTGCTGCGCAGCGCCAACAACCTCTCCACGGCATTCGCCGGTCGCCAAGAGAAGATCGGTCAGCTCTTGCATAAGCTGGACGTGACGCTTGACGCGCTCAACGCGGACAAGGGGCAGGCCCTCGCGGACACCCTCAAGACAGCCCCGCGGTCGCTGCGGGACACTCGCGGCGCGCTGCGGTCGCTTGATCGCCCACTGCTCGACACCAAGTTGGCGACCACCGAATTCCGGCCGGGCGCGCAGTCGTTGGCGGAGGCAATGCCAAACACCCGAGGGTTCCTCCGGGAGAGTCCGAGGCCGCTGTATAAGGTGCCGAGGTTCTCCGACTCGGCGACTCCCGCTTTCGACAAGCTGACGCCGACGTTCTATGACCTTCGGCCGCTCTCCGGCCAGCTGATCAGGACGTTTGATCAGGGAGCGCTCACCGCGCAGCAGGTCGCGCCCTACTCGCCGGAGCTGGCGCTGTTCTTCATCAACGCGAAGGACGCGCTGAAGGAAGGCAATGACAACTTCCACTGGCTGCGAGTTCTCCCGGTGATCGACAACACGGCGTCTTTCGACAGTGCTGTTCCGGCGCGTGACCCGTTCGTCAGCCGTGACCCGTACCCGGCACCAGGCGAAGCGGCGAAACAGCGCAAGTTCGGCGCGGTCAGCCCAGGGGGCGGCGGACGGTGAAGACGATTTTCTGGAAGCTCGTCGGTGGCCCGGTAGTCCACGGCCACCGGACGGTGTCCTCGATCAAGCTCGGTGTGCTGTTTGTGATTTTCTCTCTGGCGATCGGTTGGGCTTCGTTTAATAAGGTCCAGATCCGAGAGTTTTTCACGCCCAGCAGGACAATCAAAGTTCATTTCGCCGCGAACAACGTCATCATTCCCTACTACAGCAAGGCGAAGGTCAACTTTGTGCCGGTCGGCCTGGTTACCGGGCTCGACAAGCTGGGCGACGGTACGGCGATGGTGACCATTGAGGTTTCCCCGGACATTCCAGGGAAACTGGGTACCGCTCCGACGGCGGTACTCCGGCCGACCACGATCCTCGGCGGTTATTATTTCGTTGACCTCGCGCCCGGTGGTGACCCCGGAGAGTTCACCGCCGGCACCATCCCGCTCGAGCGCACCAAGTTGCCGGTCGAGTTGGACAAGCTTTTGCGCGCGTTCCAACCTAACGCGTTGGAGGGCCTGCGCGGCTTGGTCAAGGAATCTGACGAGACCCTGGCTGGTGGGGGCCGGGAAGCCCTGCAGCGGCTGGTTTCGGACAGCCCTGGCTCGCTCAAGCCGACCGGCGAGGTGCTCGACGCGCTACGCGGCACCAGGCCGAACCGGGACCTGACCGATTTCGTCGAGGGCTTCGAGTCCACGGCGCGGGTGTTGACCGACAGGCCAGGGCAGCTGCGTGCCATCGCGGTGAACCTCGCCGTTATCAGCGCGGCGTTCGGTGAGCACAGCGCGGAGTTTTCCGAGGCGCTCGAAGAGCTGCCCGGTACTTTGACCAGCGCCGATCGCGGACTGCGCCGGCTGAACACGACGTTGGACACGTTGCGGGACACCGCGTCTGACATTCGTCCGTCGGCCCAGCACCTCGGTCGCACGCTGGACCGACTCGACCCGGTGCTGGCGCATGCTCGGCCGGTGGTGCGTGACCTGCGACACGTGATCCACGAAGCTCGGCCGCTGCTGGAGGACCTGGTTCCGGTGGTCCGGAAGCTGACCGATGTGTTTGACGACCTGAGCGGGCCTGTTCTCGACCGGGTGAACGGTCCGATCAAGGATCTGATCCTGGGTACCTACCAGGGGTCGGGCCCTTACGTCCAAACCCGCACCGACAAGCCTGTTTTCCAAGAACTGGCTTACATGGCGGCGAATTTGGACCGGGCTACGTTTATGGACCGTACCGGCGGAGCGATTGACTTCCAGCCGATGCCGGAGCCGGAGGTGTCGGAGCATGCGCTGGCGAACAACGGCCCGCCGAGGTTCGAGACGCTTCAGCGGAGTCTGACCGACCCGCAGCGAATCAACCCGCCGTTGCAGGTTGGTCCGCAACCGCCGCATCCCGGTGCGAAACCGCTGTCGAACCCGCTGCTGCCGAGCGCTGGGGCGCAGGAAGGCGGACAATGACACGCCCAAGCCGAGGCGAGCGGGTGGCCCGGACGGTTGAGCGGATTCGGACCGAGCCTGGCCTGGCGCGTAATACTTTCATTACGCTGACGCTGATCGCGCTAGCGCTGGTTGTCGGTGGGATCATCCTGTCCCAACAGCGGTTTATTCCACCGTGGGCCGACCGGTTCGTGATCTACGCGACGTTTCCGGGGTCGCCGGGTGTCAGCCCTGGCCAAGGCCAGGAGGTCCGGATCGCTGGTGTGCAGGTGGGCCAGATCGTCGATGCTGATGTGGACAAAGCTGGCCACGCCCGCTTGCAACTGTCGTTGGACAGTCAGTTCAAGGGCCAGATCTATGACAACGCGACGGTGCTTCTTCGGCCCAAGAGCCCGTTGAATGAGATGTACATCATCATGAACCCAGGCGGTCCACCCGGAAAACCGCTGGTCAGGGGGGACGTTCTGCCGGTAAGCAACGGTAAGCGGCCGATCGAGATCGACGAAGTGCTCGGTCACCTCGATGACAACGCCCGTTCTATGCTGACCGAGCTGCTCGCTGAGTCAGACGTGGCGTTGGTCAACGCGAAACAAACCCTGCCGCCGGGTCTCGACGCGGTGCGCACGGTGGGTAACGACCTGCGCCCGGTCGCCGAGGAGCTGACCAAGCGCAGGGCGAAGCTGCGTACCCTGATCACGGCGCTGGCTGAGATCGGTAAGGCGGTCGGCCACGACGACGCCCGGCTGCGGATGTTCGCGGACAGTCTGAACAGCACGCTGGGTACGCTGGCCGCGAACGATAAGGATTTGCGGTCGACGATTTCGCAGCTGCCTGACCTGCTGCATCAGCTGCGCCGGGCGACCGATTCCGTACAGGGACTGGCGGACGAGTTGGATCCGACGTTGCGTGACCTCGATCGCGCGTCGAAGGACTTCCCGGAGGCGTTGGAGGATCTGGAACACACCTCTGACCAGTTGGACGATGTGGTCGAAGCGGCACGGCCATTCCTGCACGCCGCCTGGCCGGTGATAGATGATCTTCGGCCGTTCACCTGGGAGGCCCGGCGGGCGGTGTGGGCGTTGCATGAGTCCACCCGGGAGCTCGACCACATCACCTACGAGTTGGTGCCGTACCTGGGGGATCTCGGTGCGTTCATCGTGCAGACCCGCTCGATCACCAGCATGACCGACGCCAACAGCGGCATTCTGCGGGGCACTCTGCCGGTCGGCTACCACAGCCTGCCGCCGTTCAACGGCCCGAACAACGGGTTCCAGCCGATCCCGGCGCCGACTGTCGACAAGGGCACCACGGAGCTGCAGAAGCAGGTGCCGACCGGCCCAACCGGTGACCCCGCGCCGAGGCAGGACGGGTCGAGGACGCCGAGGGGCAACACCCGCTATACCCCGGGCGAGCACAAGCCGGACAACTTTGCCCCGCCGTCTGGCGCCGGGCTGCTGCCGCTTCCGAACCCGCACAGGTGAGAGGCCAGACATCGTGAAGACCTTGAGACTGTCCAGAGCGGTGCTCGGGCAGTTGATCACGCTGGTGCTGTTTTTCGCGCTGTGCATCAGCGTGTTCAGCTACCTCTGGGTGAACTCCGGTGGAAAGATCCCTTTCATTACCAGGGACACCTATCGGCTTGCCGTCGACATTCCCCGGGTTGGCAACCTGGTGTACTTCTCGGATGTGGCGGTGGCCGGTGTCCTGGTGGGCAAGGTGGTGGAGCTGAGCGCGCAAGGTGATCACGCCCACGTGGTGGTCGACCTGACCAGCTGGGGTCGGGTGCACCAAGGAGCGAAGGTCAGGGTGCGAGCAAAGACCCTGGTCGAGGAAAGCTTCCTGGAGATCGAGGACGGCACCGGGCCGGCCCTGCCCTCCGGGTCGATGCTTCCGCCGGGTTCTGGTATCGGTCCGACACAGCTCAACGACGTGCTGTTGGCGTTGGACGGCCGGACCCGGGGGGCGCTGGCCGACGCGAGCAAGTCCCTCGGCGCGGCGACGGTCGGCACCAAACAGGCGTTCTCGGATGCCATCGCTGGCCTGGGCACTATCGGGCGGAGTGGACGCTCGGCGTTGGACGCGCTGGCCGCTCAGTCCGATGACCTGCGTGCGCTTTCCGGGAACACCGCGACGTTGTTGACCGCGCTGAACACCCAGCGTGGCGAGATCGCACAGCTCGTGGACGACGCGAACACGTTGACCACCGCGACCTCGGAAGGCAACGAAGACCTCAAGCAGTCCATTCGGGAGCTTCCGCCGACGTTGCGGGCGGCCGACAAAGCCAGCCACGACCTGACCCGGATCGGCAACGCGCTCGACCCGGTGGCGCGCAACCTGTACGAAGCGGCGCCCGACCTCAACGCGGCGTTGTACCAGCTGCGGGACATCTCCGGCCAGCTGCGGTGGCTGTTGCCGGCACTGGACCACGTGTTGGAGAAGGGCCCTACTACTTTCTACCGGGTGCCGGTGTTCTCTTACGACGTCAGGGACTTCATCCCGAAGGGCGAGGGCGTCTTCACTCACCTCAACCCGATGCTCGGCTACATCGCCAAGTACCGACGCGAGGTGGCCAATGTGCTGCCGGGCTTCGGTCAGGCCTTTGCGCACGGCGACGCGAACGCTAAGTACCTGCAGTCGATGCTGGTGCTCGGCAACGATCAGGGATTGAAGGCCTATCCGGTGAACACCCAGGTCGGGCCACTAGCCAAGTACAACCCGTATCCGTTCCCTGAACAGGGCTACCACCCGTCCGGCCAGGGTGGGAAGTACGAGAGGCTCTCCCCGGAGCCGCCGCACTGATGGGAGTGCTTGTGCTCGGCCGTGGTCGACGCTGGTTACCGCGGTGGGTGCTGGCCGGTGTGGCGGTGCCGGTCATGCTGGCGGCTGTGGTGGGCGGGTTGGCTCGTTCCCAAGTGCAAACCGGGCTGGAGTCATTCCTGCCGTCCGCCGATCCGGCACTGGCGGACCTGGCATTGGCCGGCAGGGCGTTCGGCGGTGACCCGATCGTGGTCTTGCTTGAGTCGGCGCAGCCACGTCAGCTTTTGCAAGGCAAGACCGTCGAGTCGTTGGTGCGGCTGGAAGGTCAGCTGGCGCGCCTGCCGGACGTGGCGGCGGTATACGGCCCGGGCACGGTGCTGAACCAGATCACCGGCCGCTCCCAGGATCTGCTCACCGAAATGCTCGGCCGGCGTGACGCGGATGCCGCCAGGGCTTACGAGGCGGCGCGGGCGTCCGGTGCGTCGGAGGCCGCCGCGAACGAGGCGAAGGAGCGGTCGCTCGCCCAGTTCGCCGAGCGATACGGCGCCCTATTGGTACAGGCCATGCCCAGTGGGCTGCCCACCATGCGCAACTCGGCGTTCGTGAACCGGTTGGTGTTCGGCGATCCCGGCACCGACGGCCCGCCGAAGTCGCAATGGCGGTTTGTGGTGCCCTCGGAGAACTCGGCGGTGATCCTGGTGCGCCCGCGCGAAAAAGCCGATGCGACCGCGCTGGAGCGGCTGGTGGTCTCGGTGCGCAAGGCCGTGGACGAAGCTCGGCTCCCGGCCAGCCGGGTGACGGTGTCCGGGGTACCCGCATTGGTCTCCGCGCTCAGCGCTCAGGTGGCGGACGAGGGGCCGATCCTGGGTGGGGGGGCGTTGTTGGCGGTCGGTGCCTGTTTTGTGCTGGTGCCATGGACTAGGCGGGGTAGGCGTCTGGTGCCGCTGCTCACGACGGTGTCCGCGATCGCGATCACATTGTCGTTGTTCGGCTGGCTGGACCGGCCGCTGTCGATCGGCGTGGTGGCGTTCTTGTCGGTGCTGCTGGGTATCGGGTGTTACTACCCGACGTACTTCGCCGTGCGTGCCCGGACGCGCACGGTGCTGACCGTCGCCACCGCCAGCGCGGCCAGTTTCGCCACCCTGATGCTTTCGCCGCTTCCGTTGGTGCGCGATCTGGGCATGACTCTGTCGGTCGGCGTGCTGCTGGCGGCCTTGCTGGGCGTACTGGCTCGGCCGTTGATCAGACAGGCGCCCGAGCCGTTCTCGGTGCCGGGGGAGGAAGACCAGCCGGTCAGCTGGTCGGAGATACGCAGCCGCCGCGGTCCATTGACGCTGTTCATGGCGGCGGCGGTGGTGGCCGGGATGGGCTGGGCGATGTTGCCCCGGCTGCCGTTGCAGACCAATGTGGAGCGGTTCGCCGCCGGCCTGCCGGCGCTGGCCGACGCCCGCCACGTTGAGCGGCTCATCCGGTCGTCCGGCGAAGTGGACGTGGTGCTGACTGGTCCGAACGTGGCCAGCGTCGACGCGGTCGATTGGATGCGCCGGGCCGAGGCACTGATCATCACGCGCCATGGCGACCAGATGCGTCGCGTGGTGTCGTTGCCGATGCTGCTGTCGTTCCTTGGCGATCAGCCGACCGGCGACCAGGTCGAAGCCGCGATGCGGCTGTTGCCGACTTACCTGACCGAGGCGGTTGTGGACCGAGTCCAGAGCACTGGGGTCATGAGCTTTGGCGTGAAGGCGGACGATCTGAGCGGCGTGCGGGTGTTACGTGACGATCTTCGGCGGGCGTTGCCTGCTCCACCAGCTGGCTACCGGGTGACTATCACCGGGCTGCCGATCGTCGCGGTGCGCGGCCAGGAGCTTGTGTCCAAGGATCGCCTGCTCAGCAACCTGCTGGGGGTGTGCGCCGCCAGCGCGGTACTCGCGTTGGGTTTGCGGCGCCGAGCGGATGCGCTGAGGGCGATGGTGTCCGCGCTGCTAGCCACCGGTGGGGGGTTCTTCGTGCTGTGGCTGACCGGTACCCTCTTGTCGCCGATCACCGCGGCGCTCGGCTCGTTGACCGCGGCTGTGGGCTGCGAGTTCACTGTGCTGCTCACCGAGGCTGGCCGTCACGCCAACCTGGCCCTGCGTCGAGCGGTCCTGTTGGTGACGGCGAGCTCCGTGCTCGGGTATGCGGTGCTGTCGATGTCCGGTATCGCGGTGGTGCGGGAGTTCGGTGTGTTACTGGCTGGTGCCGTGCTGCTTGCCTTGCTGTCGTCCTTCTGCGTCGTGCGGTTGACCTCGGGGCGGCGCAACGCCCCGAATGGGGGTGGCTACCCTGCTCAGATGCTGCGAAGTCTCTGCTGGGAGCGACATCGTGAAAACTGACCACGTCGAGATGGATGATCCAGGGGCTGTCGATGAGGAGCACGCGCCGGCCGCCGAGGCGGTGAAGCCGCAAGCTGAGGCGTCAGGCGCGGCCGTGACTGATTCGTCGGTGGTCACTGAGTCGCCGGTGGTCACTGAGTCGCCGGTGGTCACTGAGCCAGAGGCGGAGGTGCCCGGCTTGGTAGCGGCGAAGTCGGAATCAGAGTCGGTGTCGGTGGTGGAGGAGGAACCAGCGGGCGACGCGCTGGACACGGCCGACGAACCGAGTAGCACGATCGACGAACCGGTCAGTGCCGCCGAGGCGCCGGAGCACTTCGCTAGCCGGCAGGCCTGGTTGTGGCCGCCGCGCACAACCAAGGCGAGAATCCTGATGGCGGCGGTGCTGGTGGTGGTGCTCGGTCTCGGCGTTAGTGGCTATCTGTGGTTCTCCACGCGGTTGCCAGAAGGGGTGGCGTTCCGAGTCCAGGGCACTGACGTGACCGAGAAAGAATTAGAAGATCAGGTGCGGACGCTCAGCGCCCTCTACGGAGTCAAAGCGCCGACTGAGCCCTCTCGGCTGGATACGTTTCGGCGGGATGTAGCCAAGTCGACGGCGGTGGCGATGGTGATCGACAACGCGGCCGCCGCCCGACACATCGGGGTTGCGGACAAACAGGTGTCCGACTTCCTGGGCCAATACGTGGCCCAATACTACGGTGATGGCCAGGCGGGCCGTGACGCGTACATCAAGGATCTGGCGGACAAGGGCACCTCGGAGGTCAAGGTGCTCGCCGAGCTCAAGCGTCAGATGGTGGTTAAGGAGCTGTTCACCCAGGTGACGGCGGGCGTCACAGTGACTGATCAGGACGTGCGGACGACGTTCGACCAGCGCAAGGCAGAGTTCGCTACTCCGGAGCGGCGCGAGATCCATAACATTGTGGTTAACACCAAGGATGAGGCCGACCAGCTGCTGGCCGAGTTGAAGGCCGGCGGCAATTTCGAGGCGTTGGCCCAACAACGGTCCTTGGACGGCAGCACCCGTAACGAAGGCGGAAACCTGGGGCTGATCAGCGCCCGCGAGCTGGAGAAGCCGTATGCCGACGCGGCGTTCAGCGCGCCGGTCGGCAGCCTATTCGGGCCGGTGCAGACGCAGTTCGGGTTTAACGTCGGCAAGGTCGTTCAGTCGCAGCCGCCCGGGCCGGCCGACTTTGAAAAGATCAAGGACGGGATCCGAAGGTTGGTGCTGAGCGAGCGGGCTGACGCCAAGTGGCGGGCGTTCCTTACCGACGAGATCAAGAACGCGGATGTCATCTACGCTGACCGGTACCGGCCAGCCGACCCGAATGGTCTGCCGCCCGCGCAGGGTGACGAACAACCGGCCGCGCCACCGGCCGGTCAGCCAGCGCCGTCTGCTCAGCCCCCGGCGCCCGCTCCGACTTCGGTTCAACCACCGAAGTAAGTCATCCACAGGCCGCTGCGTCAGGGAAAGTCGCCTATCTTGCCGCGGACCTGGCGTAGCACGCTGGTGGTGCGCTGAGCCAATGCCTCGCCTACCCCCGGCAGCCCGAACTGCGCGTCAGCCAGGTCCTGGTTGGCTTTGGTCACCGCGTTGCGGCCCTCGTCGGTGAGGGCGGCCAGCACGGTACGCCGGTCAGTCGGATGTGGCCGACGGATCACGAGATCGCGGCTTTCCAGCTGGTCGATGACCAGGGTGACGGTCGTGGGGTGCACCATCAGGTGGCGGCTGAGTTGGCCGAGCGGCCGAGTGTGGTCCCGGGAGATCAGCAACGTCGCCATCAGCAGGTAGGCCGTCCGGCTCAGCCCGTGCGCCTTGAGCTGGCGGTCCATCTCGGTGACCATGGCCTGGTGGGCGCGCATCAGCGCGGCCATGGCCGTGAAGTGCTCCGGGGCCGGTAGGTTACCTGCTATCCAGCGCTGCCGCGTCCACTCCACCGGATCAGCCTCCGGAACCACGCGCTACCCCCTCTCGTTGCCGACTCCCGCGAAGTTTATGGGGTGACTGTTGAGAATACGGGTAATTCAGCCACCGGCGGAGCAGGTGAAAGCGTTAAGCTTCCAACCAGCAGCGGCCTTCGGCGAGTGACACCCTGTGTTACGGACACATTACCCCAACCATCACGGATGGCCCTTTCGGAACCTGATAAGCTTCGAAGCCCGCCGTAACGTCACCGTAACTTACGCACCTGGGCTCAGCCCACGCACTGAAACACACAATCAACCCACAAAACGCGCCTCAGGTCATGCCGGGTCCAAGATCTAACTAATGCATCGGGCTGTGGAAGCGTTGTGGGCGGAAGGGCGCCAGGAGTGGTTGGGGCCGATCGTGAATGATCTCGGCGGTGGCGAGTCGGCCGAGGAGCGGTCCGAGAGTGATCCCGCTGTGGGTCACGATCGGATACAAGCGGGAGTGGTCACCGGCGAAGCCGGCGACGGTATGGCCGTCGGCCGGTAGCGCGCGCTGTCCCACGCGCAGTGATTCGAGGTGGGCGTATTCGGTGCCGGCGAGCACGTCGGCTAAGCGTTGGCGGAGTTGCTGGGCTAGCGGTCCGTCGGTTGTCGGGGGCGTGGCGGGGTTGACCTTGATATTAAGGTCAAGTGCTTGGAACACCAGCCGTCCGCCGCCGTCTGGTCGCAGGTTCAACCGCGGTGTGGTGAGGACGCAGTTGAGACGGCACGGTAGCGGACAGGTGTAGCCGAGCAGACCGATCGCAGCTGAGCCGGGTTGCCGGGGGCTGGTCATCGGGATGGTGATTCCGGCGGTCCCCGCCAGTGCTTCGGTCCACTGACCGACCGCGATGACCACAACATCAAACTCGTGCCGCCCTCCGCCGTGTAGGCAGACAGTGGCCGCTCCAGGTTTTTCTTCCAGCGCGACGACTTCGGCCGGTTGGCACAGAGTGGCTCCGTGCTCGCGTGCTTCGGCCCAAAGCCGGCCGAGTAGCGGCACCGGGAACACGTGCCCCTCGGTGGGGCAATACGCGAGATCGGTGACGTTCGCGGGCAGCCGTAGGTCGCCGATTTTGTGGAGAGCCTGTTTCGGTGTGATCCACGTGATCGGGTAATCCCGTTCGCGCAGCCGCTGCACGGAGGCGTGCAGGTTGGCCGTGTCGGTGCCCTCGGTGGCCCACCGCAGACCGCCGTTCGGGAAATACCAGGCTGTCCGGTCAAGGTGATCAGCGAGTCGTGCGTGTTCCGCCATGCCGGCGACGTTGAGCTCGTGGTAGGCCAGCGGTTCCTTCCGGTGTGCGTTGATCCAGGCAAACGACGTGCCGGTGGTCCCGGTGGCCGGGCCGGAGCGCTCAAAGAGGGTCACGCTCGCGCCGGCGATGGCCAGCGACCTCGCCACGTTCGCGCCGATCACACCGAACCCAATAACGGCGACCCTCATCTTGCTCTCCTAACTCTCGACGATCCGTGGTAGACGGCGGGTGCCGCGTGATTGGCGAGCGTGGTGATCAGCAGAACTGTGGCGGAGGCGCCGATGCCGTACACCACGTAGGGCAGCGTTGTGCTGGCGAGTTGCGCGGCGGCGCAGCCGATGATGCCGGCGAGCATGCTGGACAGCGCGGCGCCGGAGTGCAGCCGGAACCGCCGGCGCAGCGCGTAGCCGAGGAAGATCGGTGCGGTGAGGATCGCCGCCGAGTAGGCGTAGGTGGCCACCAGCCAGCCCAACGCGCTCGGGAAGGCGATCGCGAGGGCGCCGCCGAGGGCGGCTATCGCCACGGTGGACAGCCGCGACCGAGTCAGCATCCCTCGGTCGCTGCCGCTCCGGCCGAACACGTTCTGATAGAGATCGTGGGTGAGATTGGCGACCACCGATTGCAGTGCGGCGCCGGAGGCCGAGATGATCGTGGCAACCAGGAACGTACCGTAAACAGCCAGCAACGGTCCAGGAAGTTGGGGGATCAGCCAGCCGGCCGCGTCCTCCGGATTGGCCAGACCCGGGTGCATCGCGCGGACGGCCAGCCCGATGCCTCCGGCGTAGACGCCTGCGATCAGTGTGATGATCCCGGTCAACACGAGCCCACGGCGGGCGTCACGGACGTTTTTGGTCGCGAAGACCCGCTGGTAGTAGAGCTGGTTGGTGAGTGTGCCGGGCACGACCGCTGCGACCCACAGCCAGATCTGCTTACCACCCACGGCGGTCAGCCCCGTCGCGCTCCACAGCCGGGCCGGCACCCTGGCGGTGATCTCATCCCAGCCACCGGCGAGATGAATGGCGTAACCGGCGGCGGCCAGCGACATCACGAT
Source organism: Pseudonocardia sp. (assembly GCA_019244295.1). Lineage (GTDB taxonomy): Bacteria > Actinomycetota > Actinomycetes > Mycobacteriales > Pseudonocardiaceae > Pseudonocardia. The sequence continues at coordinate 20,440 of JAFASX010000042.1, read as the reverse complement.
CTTGAAGACGCCGAACACGAAGTCGGTCCAGGCGACAGAGGTGAGCCCGCCAGGAAGCACGAACAGCAGCGAACCGACCGTAATCACCAAGATCAGGGCTGGAGTGGGGAGTCCGGTGAGCTGGTGAAACAGTTTACCGAAGGCCACGAATTGGGTGCCCAGCGCGCCGAAGGGCACGATCAGCGCGGCGATGCCAGCCAGACCGGTGACCGCTCGATTCCGCCCGAACAGCCTAGTCAGGATGTCCGGTACGGTGGTGAAGTCCTGCTCGCGCAGCCACCGCGCGATGAGCGCGAGTCCGAAAAACCCCAGCACAACGCAGCCCTCATAGGCGAACACAGACCACCCGGCCGCGTAGGCGATGCCGACGTGCGCGATCAACACGCCGCCGCCGAACGCAGCGGCGAACTGAGTGATCACGACGACGGGCAGCGGCAGCGATGCCGGCGCTGCGAGCCAGTCCCGCGCGCTTGTCGCACGCCGTCCGAAGAACACCGACAAAAGCGCGCCGATGCCGATAACGACCAGAGCGACGATCGCGATGGACACGATCTGCCCGCCCGAATGCTGGGGCATGATCCCTCCGGAGACGCCGAGGGACCGTCACCTGATCGTGAGGGCTCGTAGGCTCGGCTAGTGAACTTGAGTCCTTACTCTGTGGGTAGGGACTGCTCGACAAAGAACTCCATGGTCCCGGGACGGGTCACGGTATTCACCGCTTCGGCGAGATCCCCGTTGGCGAGCCAGGTCAACCGTCGCCGCGCAAGCACCGGTTGCCCAGGTGGACTCCTGAGCAGTTCGGCGGTGTGGTCATCGAGCACTAGGGGGTCGAGGTAGACCCGCATCGTGGCAATGGGCACCCCGATCCGGCGGAAGTAGACGACCGAGGTCAGATGCTCGAGGTCCTCCTCGAGGAGCCGAGGGGCCAGCGCGAACGGGATCGCTGCGCGTTCGATCGCGATCGGCGTGTCGTTGTGGTCGAACTTGCGGCGCACCATCTGCACTACCGGGTTTTCCCCGGGAATCCCGGGAAGGTCGACCTCGGCGTCGGCGGCCGGAACCACAACTGCGCTGAGCACCTCGTGCGGGCCTGGTATCGCTGGCCCGGATGCTTGCGGGTTGATGAAACGCAGGAGGTTCTCCTGTCGTGCGGTACCGGCGACGAACGTGCCACGCCGACGGTGACGGACCACCAGACCCGCCTGACTCAACTCATACAGAACCCGATGCGCGGTCGCGCGGCTGAACCCGTGCTGCTCACACAGCTGGGCCTCGGTGGGTAGCCGGGCACCAGGTGGCAGTACACCAGACCGGATCTGCTCCTCGAGTTCGGCCCGGATCCGCAGGTAGAGTGGCGCTGCCATACAATTATGCTAACAATAGGCGAATTGACCTGTCAATATGCGGCACAGGTCGTCTAGCTGGGTGAACAGGAGCCCCAGGAGTTCAGTCCTCCTCCTTCGGCAGCTCTTTGATCTCACGAAGCAATCGCTCGACATCCCAGCGCATGTGACCGCCCGGTGTTATCCAGTCCGGCTTGATTTGTCCCTCACTGGCCCAGCGTTGCAGGGTCCGTAGGTTCACGCCGAGCATGCGGGCAGCCTCACCAGTGGAGACGAGCTTGCCGGACACGGACACATGATCCGGCACGATCAGCCGTGTATCTACGTATTTGTCGCGTTCTGTCGTGTTTCGCTATGCTTGAGCGCGTGTCTGACTGGCTGTGGGTGTTCCTCGCGCTCAGTTATGGTCTGGACACAGCGCTGTCCTTCGCCGTCGGTTACCTCTTGGGCATGCGGCGCAGGCCACCTCAGCGGTACCGGGTTGAGCTGGCTCGGAAGTAATCGGACCCTGCGTCACCTGTTCAGTCGTACGAGTGGCATGATCAAGCTCGTGACGTACGTGCCAGATGCGCAAGATGCGCTGATACATGAGGCCGATCGGCTGGGTGGCGAGCAGTTCGTCCATGAGGTGCAATACGATGCGACCGAGGTTGCGGACAGGCTGTGTCCGTGGGATCGCACCGGGCAAGAACCACCTCTGTGGGTAGCGGTCTGGCTCGACACGGTCAGACAGTTAGTTGATTGCTGAGCGCCGAGCCGCACTCGCTAGAGTAAGTGGCGCTACCGGGGCTTTCGTTGATCGCATGCCCCAAAGTGATCAACTCGGTCCATGCTTCACCCCCGGACAAGGCGTCTACATCTGCCCTGACCAGGCCAAATGCTTAACTAAGCGGCAGGGATCCGGGCTCAGAGGTGGCCGGGGCCGCAGTACTCGTAGTGGTTCTTGTTGTTTCGACGCTCGTCCGTCCCGAGGTAGCCATTGTAGCCGTAGTCGTAATTAGGGTTACGCTTGAAACCGGTTCGGCGCGGATGGTAATCACGGCTTCGGTAGGCGCAATCGTCTGATGGGTGACCGTCATACCCGCCGAACCCGTTCTCGCCGGGGTGGAAATACCGTTGGTGACGCTGTGACCCACAATGGTAGTCATTGGAGCGATGTTCGAACGGAGTGTATAAGTCGTCCGGCATCTCGTATCCGTGGCCGTAATGTTCGTCATCGGAAGCCGGCACCGAAACGGCCGGCGCTGTCGAGCTCATGCGCGGCATGTCGAAGCTGTGGTGGTCGCCGAGGCCGGGCATCGAACCGCCATTCGGGGCCAGGCCGCTCAGCGTGTCGTTACCCGAGCTGGAGTTATCGGTTTTTTGGCTGGCCGAGGTGGTGTAGTCATCCGGGGTGGCGTAGTCATCCGGCTGGTCGGTGGCGAACGCGGTACCGGAGAAAACGGTGCCAAAGGCTGCCGCGCCGGCTATCATCGCGGTGGCGCGTAGAGTCTTTCCGGCGTGCAGCCTCATGCTTTTGTTCCTCCTCAGACGGCCGCGCCGTCGGGTCGCCCACTGCATCAACGAGCGGGAGGCGCGCCCGACGTGGCCGGCCACTCGCTCGGGTGGCTCAGCTGAACTCCAGCCCAGGGCAACCACCAGCGCCGCGGCAGCGTTGGAAGCACTTGGCTGCTGTGCCGGCACGTCGAGTTCGTCAGGCAGTGCGTTTGAAGACCTCTCGCTTCAGCCTGGCGAGTCGTTCGGCGAGCGTGCCGCCAGCACCTTCTCGTTCGGCTCGCAGCCGGTCGATCGTCCATATGCGGATCAGTGGTCCTGGCCCGCTGCGCGGGCCGCCGTGGTGGCGGGAAAACCGGCACGCACCTCCTCATCGGTACCACCGGCCCCAGAGGTGCCTATTTTTCGGGTTAGTCACTGATCTCCTCTGTTGAGGATGCCCGTTGCGGGCTGAAAATTCGTCGCACCAGTACCACCAGCCCCAGCGGCACCTATTTTCGAACTAGTTGTTGTACCCCCTGGGGGGCGCCTCGTGGGCGTGAAAATCGCCTCATCAGTACCATGAGCATCAGGGGTACCTATTTCCCGGTTAGCGTGGATACCGGAAGGTTGGCTTCTTCGGCCGCCCGCTGCAGCTGGTCGTGCTCTTCCGCAGACAGGCGCACCGAGACCACGGTGCCACGGCCGAGGTTGGGCTTGCTGACCGTGACGTGCTTGGGTAGCTGCTCTGGTGTCTCATAGTTCTCTGCCGCTGCACCTTCCTCGGCGAGCAGACTATCGATCTTGCTCACGATTCCTCCTTTCCTAATGGCGTCGGTCACGTCGTTCGGCCAGCCAAGTGTTGCTACCCCACCATTCACCATCTGGCCGCTCAGTGGGATCAGCATCGGCGCTGACCAGGATCACGGTCAACACCGCACCCTCGCTCGGCGAATAGCCGATCACTCGCACCGCATGGCCAGACCGACTTGCGGGGTCCGGCACGAGTCACGCGGCGTTTTCATCGCTCACTGCCTCGTTAGCCCACGTCGGTAGATGCCATGACGCACGCAGCCGCCGTAGCCAGGCGTACCGCTCGTCGGTGCGGGTCCTCAATTGGCTGCGGTGCGGGATAGCGCAACACGTCACACAGATCTGCGGGCCGAGCAGGGCGCTGGTCTTGCGGCGGGGGTGACCGATGAGGCGAGTGGTGGGTGCAAGGGGCGGCAGACAGTCCTGGGCGCTCCCGTGCGACGGTTGCGCCGAACGGCGTTCTCGCGCGATGCTGGGCCGGGTTTCCTCGATCCCGAAGGTGGAGCGGGCATGGGCAGGCACAGCACACCGGACGACGGCTCCGAGCGGGGACGGCCAGACAGAACTGACTGAGGAAGATCTCGCGGATCTGTTAACGGAGCCCGGTGGGCAGCATTCAGCGGACGACGAACAGCAGTGACGAGGAGTAGGCAGTGACCCAGACCGCGACACCGGCCCGAACCACCACCGTCACCGCCGCTGCCCCGGCGGCGCGGCTGCTGGAGCGTCTGGTCGACGAGCTGTCCGCCGGCGGGGCGTTGGAAGACTCGTGGCGTGCCGCGTTCCTGGCGGTGCCTCGGCACCTGTTCGTGCCGGACCTGGTGTGGCGCAGCAGCCCAGACGGCCGACGCGCCGACCCGGTGAACCGGACGGCACAGCCGGCCGAGTGGTGGGAGCTGGTCTACCGGGACGAGGCGGTCATCACCCAGCTCGCCGACGGGGCGCCACCGGCCGGCGCGGCCACCGAGACGGTCAGCGGCGTCGAGTTCACCTCGTCGACCAGCATGCCGACGGTGGTCGCGGAGATGCTCGTGGCGGTGCGGGCGCAGCCCGGGATGCGGGTGCTGGAGATCGGCACCGGTACCGGGTGGAACGCCGCGCTGCTGGCGTATCGACTGGGCGCCGGGAACGTCACCTCGGTCGAGATCGACCCGGTGATCAGCGCCCACGCCCGCGAGGCACTGGCCGCCGCCGGGTACGGGGCAGTCCGCGTGGTCACCGGGGATGGCACCCGAGGACACCAGCCCGGAGCCCCGTTCGACCGGGTGCTTTTCACCGCGTGCGTCTACCAGGTGCCGTACGCCTGAATCACACAGACCCGCCCCGGTGGGCTGGTGGTCACCCCCTGGGCAACCGAGTACTGCAACGGCCACCTGCTCGCCCTCACCGTCCGCCCCGACGGCAGCGCGGTCGGCCGAATCGTCGGGCGCGCCGCGTTCATGGCGACCCGTGACCAACGGGTTCCCCGGACCCGGATCAGCGATGTAGTCAGCGATGACTCCGAACTGGCCGCCGAGGAACGCACCAGCACCCGGCACCCGCGCTGGTACGTGGCCAGCTACGACGCACGGACCGCGATCGGTGTCCAGGTACCGCGCTGCAAATTCCGCTACACCGGCCCCGAGGCCGACGACCCGGACGGCATCCTGTGGTTCCTCGACCAATGGTCTGGCTCCTGGGCCGCGGTACACCACCGACCTGGGCACGACGGCCCCTACCGGGTCCGCCAATACGGACGCATTGCGCGGGGCGTGTGTACGCCGATCACGTTCAATGGTCCGGTGGACGGTTGAGCGTGCGGTTTAGGGCCGGGTTCGACCTCGGTGCATCCCATGGACGGCCCACCAGCACCGTGGCGAGATCGACGAATCGGTCGGCGTAGGCGAGGGCGTAGCTGCGTCTGCCTTCTTCGCAGACCAGCCCCAGCAGCGAGAGCAGTCCCGCGAAGATCACGAGTATGACTGCGGGCAAGGCGCCGGCGACCGACTGCGCGATCGCTTTCACGCCGGACAGCCATGGCGGGGCCACCGGGCCACCTCCTCTACTGCAACTCTTCATAGGGGACCTGAAAGTATGATGCTCAGCTGTCGCGAGGGAGCCGAGAGGGCCCGAGCGCGGCGGCGGTACGCATTGCCAAAGCACGCACGCACAGTGCCCACCACACCAGCCGCCAGCCTGAAAGGTGCGTGCGATGGTCTTGCCACTCCTCGGCGAACCGAGCCCTGGAGGCTTCGGGAAGCTTGCCAACGGCCCGGTCCAGCAAGTGGTCGACCAGGCGCTCCACCGATGTGCAGGCTGACAGCAGGCGCCGCATGCCGCCACGAGAGGCGCGAAGCCACCCCAATCCGCCAGACCAGCCCGATGACCGGGTCCCTCGACCTCGGCTGACCCAACCTCCAACGCGGGCCCTGACGACGCCGACGACGAAGGCGCGGCCGACGCCGACGCCGACGCTGACGAAGCAGAGGCCGAGGCCGAGGCAGACGAGGCTGAGGAGCAGCAGTGCATCCCGTCGGGGGGTCATGCCATGCCTGCCTGGGGTTGGGCGGCTGGCGGGAGCCCACCAAGAAGACGCTGGGTGTTGGTCAGTGCTTCGCGGGCGGCGTGTGCGCCGGCGCCGGTCAGCCGGTACATCCGCCGCCGCGGCCGTTCCAGCTCCGCTGGATCCTCTTGCTCCCAGAAGCTGGTCAGCCAGCCGGCAGCTTCTAGGCGAGCGAGGATCGGGTAGATCGTTCCGGAGGGGAAGCTGGTTGCCTGCGCTAACGCAAACCCGTAATAGTCCGCGGCCGGATTTTCCAGCATCTGCCGCAGTACCGCCGCCGTAGGCAACGTGATCCGTACTTGCCGCACTGGCGACTGCGCGGCTGGTCGGTCGTGGCTCTCGGCCTGTCGTCCCCGCTCACGTTTCCTCATGGTCGGCACCCTACCAGAAAGTCTTCATAGCCTTTCAGCAGTGTTACGCGGCAGGGCTGCTGCGCACGGAGTTGCATGCTCAGGCGTAGCCACCGGACATTCCGGGATCAAGCGGCCCAGGGCAGCGACGCCACGTGCGCCCAGCTGGCGCGGGCGTGGCTGTGCTGCACTCCCACCGGATTTTGTGGGGTTCATGTTGTTGGTGGTGAGATCTCGGTGATGCCGTGGGCGGCGGTGCGGATAAGCCTACCGTGAAGGTTGTGTCGAGATGGTTTCATGGTGTCGGTGAGTTCACCCAGAGTGATGTCAGGGTGTGCCATCCACCCTGCCCTCGGCTCGAACTCATGTTCAGTTGTTGACGATTCCGGCTGCGGTGAACCCTTCACTCCCCACTCCGTGGCCGTGGTGTGCGCCTGGGCGCACACGCCCCGCTGACGCACGCGTTTCGTCTTCGCGCACGCGTTGTGTCTTCAGCGCGGCTGTTGCAGCACGTGTGGGCGTACGAAACGTGTGTGCGGAGACGCACCGTGTGTGCGAGCAACGGGCAGGCTCCGCCGGCCTGGCCAGTATTGCCCACGATAAGCTCGGCGTTCCGCTGTGGCGCTCGCCGTCGTGCTGCGCGGGCAGCGAACGACAAGATCCCCGGCTGCCCACGCAACCAGGCGCCTCAGACAGGCCGGTGATTTTCAGCAATCACTGGCCAACTCAGGGCTTCTGGGCACCACGCACACGATCAATCACAAAACGCGCCTTGCCCAACAACCCTGTGGGGATGTCGACGAGGCGGGAGCGCAGGTACTCACCAAGGCCTTTTGCCTGGGGATCTGGTCGGGTGCTTGACGCGACGCCTTCGCCGAGCAGCCCGACGACCACGAAGTTCAGCGCGTTGAGGTTGGGCAGTTCGTAGCGCTGTATGGCTAGCCCGGCTGCCTCCGATAGCAGCTCGCGGAAGCGCTCCACGGTCAGGGACGAACGCAGCCAGGCGTACTGCTCGTCGCTACGGGTCCACAGCCCGACGTTGGCGTTACCGCCCTTGTCACCGGAGCGCGCCCCGCACACCCGACCCAGCGGCACCCGTTCGGTGGGACCGTGGTCTGTCGGCTCGGGCGTAGCCGGCGGCTGCGCGTCGGTGGCGTCGGTGGCGACGTGGTCAGCCGGCGCCTGAGCCGGCGGAGTGTGCGGCACAATGTGTCGGGTGCCATTGGGTAGTACCACGGTGTGCTCGACGAACTGGGTTGGCACCACCGCCGGCCAGTACACGCCGTACTCGGTTTCCGGTGTGGGCGGTGTCGTGGTGTGGAAGCCGCTGTAGCCGGCTAACGCAAGCTCCATGGTGGCGTTGGAGAACTCCCGGCCGACCTTGCGTGGGTCGGGATCCTTGACCGTAATCCGCAGGTGCGCGGTTGCCTCGGGATTTGAAGCCGCGTCCGGGTGGTCAAAACGCAGCAGCCGCACGTCGACTTCGGCAAAGCGCTCGCGACCCCCGAGCACCTCGAACAGCAGTTGCTCCGCGTAGGCGGCGCGCTCGGGGATGTCCAGCCCGGTCAACACCAAGGTCATCGTGTTGCGATAGCCGCCAAGCTGGTTGAGCGCTACCTTCAAGGTTGGTGGCGGCGGGCTGCCGGTGCAGCCAGAGACGCAGACCCGGTTCGGGCCGTCTACCGACAACGTCAGGGTGTCGAAATGGGCCACCACATCCGGGTTGAGATATTCGGGCCCGGCGATTTCGTAGAGCAGCTGCGCGGTCACCGTACCGGGCGAGACCAGCCCGCCGGTGCCGTCGTGTTTGGTGATTACGCTGGTGCCGTCGGCGGCCACCTCAGCGATGGGGAAGCCGGGATAGCGGCGATCGATGATCTCGTCCAGGAACGAATAATTACCGCCGGTCGTCTGCGCCCCACACTCGATCACATGTCCGGCGGCTACCGCGCCGGCCAGCGCGTTCCAGTCGTCATGGGCCCAGCCATGCCACCAGGCGGCCGGGCCGACCAACAGGGAGGCGTCGGTGACCCGAGGACAGATCACGATGTCGGCGTCAGCCGCCAACGCCGACGCTATGCCCCAACCACCCAGGTACGCATTCGCTGAGATCGGCTTGCGGTCGGTCTGCGCCAGCGGCTGCCCGGTATCCAGGTTCGCCAAAGCGACCCCGGCGGCGGTCAGCTCGTCGATCCGGTCGATCAGATCGTCGCCGGTGATGTACGCGACGCGCGGTGCCAACCCGAGGCGATCGGCGAGCTGATGGACCTGCTCGGCTAGCCCGGCTGGGTTGAGTCCCCCGGCATTGCTGACGATCTTGATGCCTCGGTCGAGGCAATCGCCGAGTACCTGCTCGAGCTGGGTCAGGAAGGTGCGGGCGTAGCCAGTGGACGGGTCCTTCTGCCGGGCCTTCCAGAGAATGAACATGGTCAGCTCGGCCAGATAGTCGCCGGTCAAGACATCGATCGGGCCACCGTCCACCATTTCCCTCGCGGCGGCGATCCGGTCGCCATAGAAACCCGAGCAGTTCGCGATTCGGACTGACCGCTTGTCTGGGGTGCTCACCGTGCCTCCTGGGATACCTGGGCAGCGACCAGCGTGCCGGATTGTTCCAGTTTGTCCACCTGTCCGCGGGTGAGTCCCGGCCATCGTCCTAGCACGTCCGCGTTGTGTTCGCCAACGTAGGCCGCACGGCTCGCGCGACGCGCACGACGCCGAGGAGAACCGACAGGGCATCCGGATGACCGGCCGCCTCGCTACCTCGACGAGCGCTCGAGTATACCCAATGATCGACTTTTTTGTCTGTCGATGACGTAAGCTCGGGCGGCGGCCGCGCTGATTCTCAGAGCGGGTCACTCACTGGGGGCGCGGGTGCCTCCGCTGTAGAGATGTGTGGCGAAGTGGCCCTTCCTGGCGTGGTTGCCCAAGGATCAGGTACACGAGGAGTTATTGACATGACGACTTACACGGTCGATACCAACCTCAGCCCCGTCAGCTTCTGGGCGCAGCCACGCCAGGTGCATCTGGATGCGTTCAAGTGGCTGCGCGAGAACCAGCCAGTGATCTGGAACGATCCGCCCGGCTCGCTCGACCCCAACCTGGACAATGCCAAGGGCTTCTGGTCGATCACCAAATACGCCCATATTAAGGAGATCTCGTGCAACCCGAAGGTGTTCAGCTCGGCGGACGGCATATTCATCGACGACTTTCCGCAGCTGGAATCGATGCTGTCGTTCGTCGTCTCCGACCCGCCCCGGCACACCAACTTCCGCAACATCGTCAGTGCGGCCTTCACCCAGAAGAACATCAAGAAGATGGAGGAGCGGAACACCGCGATCGTTCGGTCAGTCATCGACAAGTGCGCCTCGCTGGGTGAGGGGGACCTGTGCCAGCTGATCACCAAAGAGGTGCCCGGCCGCATCTTCGCCTCGTACTTCGGCATCACGGATGAGGACGAGATCAAGTACGTGATGGACCTGGCCGAGCAGTTCGGCGCCTGGAGCGACCCGGAGTTCGCGCACATCGGCTCCCCATTGCAGGTCTTCGCCGACGCCAGCAGCCGGCTCAGTGAGATCGCGCTGCGGCATGCCGAGGAGCGTAGGAAGAACCCTAGCGAGGACCTGATGAGCTGGGTGGCGCAGGCTCAGTACGAGGGCCAGCGGATGACGGTCGAAGAGGTCGGGGTGTTTTTCGCGCTGCTGGCCGGCGCGGTGAATGACCCCACGCGACACTCGGCGGCGCACATGCTCTGGCTGTTCGCCCAGCACCCGGATCAGCTTGCGTACCTCATGGCGGACTTCGACAACCGAGCCGAAGACGCGATCAACGAGTGTTTGCGGGTCGAGCCGCCGGTGATGCACTTCCGGCGGACCGCGACGGTTGACTACGAGCTCGGCGGCCAGACCATCAAGGCGGGTGACAAGGTCGTCATGTGGTACCTCTCGAGCAACCGAGACGCCGACGTGTTCGACCGTCCAGACGAGTTCGACATCCGCCGGCCGGTTAAGCAGAACCCGCACCAGGCGTTCGGCGGTGGCGGCGTGCACTATTGCCTAGGCAGCATGCTGGCCAAGCAGATGCTCAGGGCCCAGCTGTGGGAGGTCCACACCCGGTTGAAGAACCTCGAGGTTGGCGAGCGCACCATCATGGTGTCCAACTTCCTGAACGGTGTCATGAAGATGCCCGGCAAGTGGACCCCGGAGAAACGCTGAGCCTTCGCCGCCCCGAAGTCACGTCGCTCGCGCCCGAGGTCACGTCGCTCGCGCAGCTCTTGCCTTGCCCGCGCAGCGCTTGCAAGGGCTGTGTGAGTGCGGCTCGAGCTGTGCGAGCGGACGTGGCGCCTTTGGCGCCTCCGACTTCGCATACCCAGGGCGCCCGGTATGCGAAGTCGGGTGGCCTCGATCCACTCGCGCACGGTGTTGACCCGCGCTGGCGCGGCGGTCTCGGTCACGGTTGGTTCTCGCCGTCCTCCGCCGAGTGCCGCCCCTTGGGCTCCGTCAACAGCTCCGCCAGATCGACCTCATCGAGCTGCACTCCGCCATCCTTCTCGCAAGCCATCCGGCGGCTGCCGATGCCTCACCCCACCCCTCACCGGCTTGACGAACCCCACAGGAGCTGGCCCGCCCTCCGCATCAACGTACTCAGCCACTGGCGCTGCCCCGGCCAGAGCCTCTGAGATGCCCTACCCGTGGGTCGCTAGCCAGCCATCCCTTGGCCACGGTGGGACCTCGAGCACCGCGAAACTGTCGTACCCGGCTGCGACGGTGCCACCATGGAGCCGACCGCAACCGAACAGGAGGCACCGGCATGTCCGCGGCCGCAGTCAACATGCTTGTTACCGCGCACGAACCCTGGACCGAGGAGAGCTTCCTCGCGCTGCCGGAGAGCCGCCAGCTGGAGCTGCTGGACGGGAGCCTGCTGGTGAGCCCGTCGCCGGTGAATCTGCACCAGCGGGTGTTGCTCAACCTGTGCCTGGTGTTAAAAGCGGTAGCTCCGCCCCTGCTGGAGGTAATGTCGACGGCCAACGTTCGGCTCGGGACGAACCGGATTTTGGTCCCGGACATTGCGGTGATCGCGAACTTCGACGTTTCCGCCGTCGTCAACCCCGCCGCCGATGTCCGACTGGTCGTGGAGATCACCAGCTCCGGCAACGCCTATATCGACCGTGGTCTCAAGCCCCAGCTGTACGCGGAGGCCGGTATCCCGCATTATCTGCGGGTGGAGCTGGCGCAGGAGCCGCCCGCCGTGCTGGTGTTCGCGTTGCGTGGCGACCGCTACGTCGAAACGGTCAGCTTCGGGCCAGGCCAAGTCGCTGAACTGGCTGACCCGTTCCCAGTGCGGTTCGACCTGGCCGAGCTAATCGCCCGCTGAGGCCGGTCGGCTGTTGCTGGCTGAAGCATCGGCTGAGGTTCCATGAGTTGTCGGGCTCGCGTGTCACACTCGGGCTCGATGCACAGGAGGTCTGTTTGATGGCGCAACCACTGCCTTTGCCCAGGCTGTACACGGTCGCGGAGTACTTGGCCCTCGGTGAGACCGAGCCGGGTTACTCCGAGCTCGTGGAAGGACGGATGATCGTGAATCCGGGTCCATCTCCGGACCACAACCTCGCGGGTTTAGGGCTAGCTCTGGCACTGCGTCAACAGGTTCCGGCCGACCTGGTGGTAATCCCGGATTTGGATGTCGATCTGGAGTTGGCAAGGCCAGACAAACCGGGTTTCGTCCGGCGGCCTGATGTGGTCGTGGCGCAACGTACCGGGCTGAAGAGAGTCCGAGCCGAGGGTGGCGCGATCCGGGCATCAGAGGTGGTGCTCGTCATTGAGGTGGTTTCGCCGAGTTCGGTGCGCACCGACAATGTGATCAAGCGGGCGGAGTACGCGGATGCGGGTATCCCGCATTACTGGATCGTCGATCTGAGCGAGCCGGCGTCGGTGCTTGTGTGTCACTTGGCGGGTGAGTTTGGCTATGTTGACGGCGGCTGGGTGACTGGCGTGTTCGGTGTCAGTGATCCGTTTCGCGCCGAGATCGACCTGAACAGTTTACAGTAGCGGATCGGCCGCTGAGCCTTGGAGTTACGGTCTCGGGTGTTGGCGTCCTCGGCGACCTCGGAGGAACGTGCCCACAGCGTGGGGAGAACAACCCGCCGTGTCGTGGCCCCTTGCCCACGGGCGGGGCCGTAATCTACTGGACGTGCGAACGACGCGGCTCTCGATAACTATGCGTGATGTAAACCCCACAGTGTTGCGGGTGGTGGACGTGCCCACCGCGTGCACCTTGGCCGAGCTGCATTACCTCTTGCAGGCCGCGTTGGGCTGGACTGACAGCCATTTGCACGAGTTCGAGGCCGGGGAGCTGCACTATGGCATTCCCAGCGGAGACGGTCCACCGGTCCGCGACGAGACCGCCGCCGGACTGCGAGAGCTGCCGGAGAAGTTCGTCTACATCTACGACTACGGCGACAGGTGGACCCATGACATCGCGGTGCTGGGCCCCGGCGACGAGCAGCCAGGGTGTCGTTATGGCGAGGGGCCGTGCCCACCCGAGGATTGCGGCGGTCCCGGCGGCTACGTGGAGCTACAGAAGGCTCTGGCTGATCCGGAGCATGTTGATCACGAACAGATGAAGGAATGGGCAGACACACCGACCGACTTTGACCAGAACGCCACTGACCTGCTGGTGCGCCAAACCGTCGGCGCGGTGCCCGCGACAGTGCGGCTGGTGCTGGACCTGGCCCAGGGCGGGGTGCGATTGACTCCTGGTGGCAGGTTGCCGCGCGTGTTTGTGCGTCAAGTGCAGCAGCGTCACCCGGAATGGGCGCGGTCGGAGCAGCCCGCGTCGCTGGAGGAAGACCTGGCCCCGCTGGCGGCGATGCACGACGTGCTGCGCGGAGTCGGCTTGCTGCGATTGGTCAGGGGGGTGGTACAGCCGATTCACATAGCGAGCGATGACCTACAGGTCGTGCGCCGGCTACGCTCATGGTTCCACCCGGGTAAGTTCGACTCCGCGCTGACCGAGCTGGCGGTGGCCGTACTTGCGCACTGTGGCCCGTTATCCGCTGACGAGATGGCCGCGCGGATTTACCCGTTGCTGGGCGATGGGTGGGTGAATCAGGACGGTCGTCCCATCGACGAGCGAGATGTGTGGTTCGCGCTGCACAGGGTCAGCTCGGTCGCCCGCGCACTGGACTTGGTCGATACGGACCGGGAAACATTTTCGGCCGGGCCGTCCGCGCGGTGGCTGCTCCCTAACGCTACCGCGTTAGCGCACCTATGGGACCGTGATCCGGCGCGCGGACCCAGCGCCGGATCATCTCGCGCTTACGAGGGCAGCATAATTCGATAATCGAACTTCGGGTGCGTAGGCGATCGGATCGGGTAACGTCACCGGTCACGATGCGGGATCCATGCACTGAGCTGGACGTGTTGTTGGCTCCGGTTGGGCAGGCGCTGCTTGCTGAACTAATTGGGCTGGAGCTCACCCCGGAGACCGAGCTGGCGCTCGCGCGGCGGCTGCGCGCGGTCTATCCGGCCGACTTGGTTACCGCCGCGCTCAGCATGCACGAGTTGCGGCAGCGGGCCCGCCCCAAATTCACCCGCGCCGACCGGATGTACCTGACCCGGGACGGCCTGGAGCAGGCCTCCGCCGAGCCGTTGGCGCGTCATCGGGCGGCTCGGCTGGCTGGCGTGGGAAAAATCGCGGACCTGTGTTGCGGCATCGGTGGCGACCTCGTCGCCCTAGCCGGCGGCTCGGAACCAGCGAGCGAAGTGCTCGCGGTAGACCGAGACCCAATCCACCTGCGGATGGCCGTGCTCAACGCGTGCGTCTACGAGGTGGGCGAAGCGGTGCGGACGGTGTGTGTGGACGTCCGGAGTGTGGATCTTGTCGGCGTGGACGTGGTGTTCGTCGACCCCGCGCGGCGGATCGGGTCGCGCCGGCTGGCTACCGGGCCCAGCGAGCCGCCGCTGTCTTGGTGTATCGAGCTGGCCGAGCGGGTTGGGGTGGTGGTGAAGGCCGCTCCGGGTATCGACCGAGACCGGGTGCCTGCCGGTTGGGAGGTGGAGTTCGTCAGCGCGGGCCGGGAGCTCAAGGAAGCGGTGCTGTGGTCACCAGCGTTTGTCGGGGCTCCCGGCGTGACCAGCCGGGCGAGTGTGCTGCCCAGCGGTGAGCAGCTGCGTGCGGTGCCGGGCGAGCCGGTGGAGTGTCGCGCGCCCGGTGCGTACCTGCTTGATCCGAACCCGGCGGTGACCCGGGCCGGGTTGGTCGAAGACCTCGCCCGTGGCCTCGGTGCGTGGAAGATCGATCCGATGATCGCGTTTCTGTCCAGCGACCGTCCGCTTCGCAGCCCGTTCGCCCGTACCCTTCGGGTACTGGACTCCGGGCCGTGGCGGGAGAAGGAGCTAGCTTCCCGGTTACGTTCGCTGGGGGTCGGCTCGGTAGAGATCCGCCGTCGGGGGCTGGCTGGTGATGTGGACACGCTGCGGCGCCGGCTGCGGCTGCCGCCTGGGCAGCCAGCGACATTGGTGATGACCAGGGTTGCCGACCGGCCATGGGCGCTGATCTGTGTGGACGCTTGAGCGTCGCCGAAACTGTCGTGCCCCTCTGCGACGGTGTCACCATGGAACCCCACGCAACCGAACAACGAGGATTCCGCCTTTTCAGGGCACCTGGTAGGCCAGGGCGCGGTCGAGACGGCGAAGGTCGTCGGGGTCGGTGGTCACTACCACCCGCGCTGCCCGAGAACGAGCACAGGCGACCACGGCCGCATCCACCACGTCTGAGGTGCCGGCTTGGCCGCAGAGCATTCCGGCGGTTTGCCAGATGGCCCTAGTGAGCAAGTCCACCTCGACGAACGGCAGGTTGAGGAAACGAGACAATAGCGCTTGATGAACGTCACCACGCCAGACCTGAGCGAGCACTGGTGCGGGAACCACGAGTAGACCGCCGGAGATCTCAACCTCGTCGACGGCCGCGGCCATCTTTACTGACCGGCGCTCGACAGCGATCAACCCGCCAGCGTCGACAACAACAGGCGCTGGATCGCTACTCGCCACGAGCGAGCCGCATCAGCTCTTTGGCCCACTCCCGGGCTTCCTCGGTAATAGGGCCGCCTTCGGCGGCCATCTCGGCGAGGAACTGCTGGACGTTCTCGTCCCGAAAGCGTTCTTTAACCACTTCGGCAACGAGTCCGGACACGCTTTCGGCTTCACCGGAGGCGACCCGCTGCCGCAACCGGTCGGCAAGCTCCTTGGGAAGGGTCACCGTGACCCGTTCAGTACTGCGCATACCGAACACCATACTCTCGCGCGGCGCCGGTGCGGGAGGGGCGTCGAATCACCGTTGAATAGTCGGTTGGGCATTGTCCCCTAGCCGACGATGGCGCACATTGGCCCGAATGTCCGGTTTGAGAGGAACAGACGATGTCGGAGACCGTGCAACAGCTGGAGCGGCCGGGGCGGAGGACGGTGTTCGGCCACCCTACCGGGCTGGTCAACCTGTTCAACGTCGAGTTGTGGGAGCGATTCTCGTACTACGGGATGCTTGGCATCCTGGCGTACTACTTGTATTACTCCCTGGAGAAGGGTGGCCTGGCGCTGCCGCAGGCCACCGCGACCGGCATCGTCGGCGCCTACGGCGGCCTGGTCTATCTGTCAACCGTGCTGGGGGGCTGGCTGTCTGACCGGGTGTTCGGCATGGAACGCATGGTGTTCTACGGCGGCTTCGTGGTGATGGTCGGGCACATCGCACTGGCCGTGCTGCCGGATCTGACCGGGGTCGGGGTCGGGCTGGTGTGTGTGGCGCTGGGCTCGGGGGCGCTCAAGGCGAACGCCTCTTCGCTGCTGGGCACGCTCTACGAGAAAGGTGACCCGCGCTGCGATGGCGGGTTCACTCTGTTCTACCTCGGTATCAACCTCGGCGCGTTCTTTGGCCCGATCCTCACCGGCATCCTGCAGACCAGCGCGGGTTTCCACTATGGCTTCGGCGCGGCGGCGGTCGGCATGGCGTTTGGGTTGGCGCAGTACGTGGTGTTTCGGCGCAACCTGGGCGAGGCTGGCAAGCGGGTGCCAAACCCGCTGCCCCGCGAGGCGCTGCGCAAGACGGTGGGGATTGCCGTGGCCGGGCTGTTGGTGTTGGTGTCGGTGCTGCTCAGCGGTCTGGTGACGCTTGCCAACCTGGCCAAGGTCACCACTGGGCTGATCATCGTGGCCTCGGTCGCGTATTTCGTGGTGATGCTGACCAGCCAGAAGGTCACCGCCATCGAGCGCAGCCGGGTACGGGCATTCATCCTGCTGTTCATCGCCAATGCGGCGTTCTGGTCGTTGTTCCAGCAGATGTTCACGATGCTCGCGGTGTACTCAGACGAGCGGATGAATTGGAACATTTTTGGCTGGACCGCGCCCCCGTCATTTATCGGCGCCGAAGAACCGATCTGGATCATCCTGCTGTCCCCGTTGTTCGCCGCGATGTGGACGAGGCTCGCCGAGCGAGCACCCTCCACCCCGATGAAGTTCGCCGTCGGGGTGCTCGGCATGGGGGCGGCATTCCTGCTTTTCCTGATCTTCGCTGGGGGCACCGGGAAAAGCACCCCCGCGCTGGCCGTGCTGTTTATCCTGGCGATATTCGCGGTATCTGAGCTGATGCTCTCCCCGATCGGGCTTTCGGTAACCACTAAGCTGGCGCCGGAAATTTTTCGGGCGCGGATGATGGCGCTCTACTTCTTTTCGGTCGGCTTGGGCACCTCAATGTCCGGCGTGCTGGCTTCGTTCTACTCCTCGCGGCACGAGTTCGCGTACTTCGGCCTCAACGGAGCGGTAGTGATCGTGATCGGCCTGGTCATAGTGGCGTTGGGCCCGTGGATCCGCCGGCGGATGGAGGGGGTGCACTAGAGCTGGCCGACGCTGTCTAGCTCGAACGGTTGCTTGTCGAGCAGGCGCAACCTCGGGCATCCCTCTGCAGGGTGAGGTGATTTCGGTTCATTCGGCGGAAGATTGTGGAAGATTACAATCTGACCTGTAGAGGGAGGCCGCCTTGAACGTTGAACAGATCCTGGCGTTGAAGGGCAGGGATGTCGAAACGGTATGGCCCTGGATCACGGTCGCCCAGGCGATCCGGCGGATGGCCGGGCCGCCCAGGTTCGGGGCCCTGGTGGTGTGCGCTGACGCCGAGCGGCGGGTGGTCGGCATACTCACCGAGCGTGACCTCATTACGGCGCTGGAAATTGACGGAGCCGCTTTGCTGGACCGCTCGGTCGAGGAGGTCATGTCGCGCAACGTGCCGTTCTGCTCACCGGATGACAGCCTGAACCATGTCATGGTCGAGATGACCCGGTCACGCCATCGGCATTTGCCGGTGCTCGCCGATGGCCGGTTGGTAGGCATAATCAGCATTGGGGATGTGGTCAAGCACCGGCTGCACGAGATGGAGCTGGAGACCGGAGTCCTGCGCGATCTCTACATCGCGGGTCACTAGCTCATCAGATCCTCGGGTAACAGCCGGTTCGTCCCCGAGGGATCCGTTCGCGCGGTGTTCATCGGTCGCCGAGCTGATGTTCATGCCCGGCGACAATGATTCGTTATCTGTGGAAATTGCGTGGGAAAGCGTGGGTGGGCCACGGATCAACCGCCGCCGCGTTCTCGGTACGTCTCTTGGCCTGGGTGGCGCGGTAGCACTCGGGGTGCCCGGCTTGGCGGCTTGCGCTAGCGGCCCGACGCCCTGGCTGCGCCCTGATCGATCCGGCGCCGCGCCCGTCGCGGGCTTGCACCTGCAGTTCGGGGCGGACGCTTCGAGCGAAGTGGTGGTGTCCTGGAACACCACCACTGCCGTGGGTCGGCCGAGGGTGATGCTCGGTACCCCAGACGGTGGATTGGGTAGCACCAGTGACGCGCAGACCAGCACTTATACCGACGCTGCGTCTGGAACCGAGGTCCGGGTGCATCACGCTTGGCTCACCGGGCTGCGCCCGGATACCGACTACATCTATGCGGCGCTGCATGACGGGGCCAGCCCCGAGTTGGGCACCATTCGAACCGCGCCCAAGGGCCGGGCGGCGTTCACCTTCACCAGCTTTGGCGACCAAGCCACGCCGACCATCGGGAGGATCGAGGACGGTAAATACCGCAACGATAACCTCGGCTCCCCGGCGGCCGGTGACCTCACCTCCGGTGTGGAACGGATCGCGCCGCTGTTTCACCTGGTTAACGGTGACCTGTGCTATGCCAACTTGGCTCAGGACCGCATCCGAACCTGGTCGGACTGGTTCGTCAACAACAGCCGGTCCGCGCGTTACCGACCGTGGATGCCCGCGGCCGGAAACCACGAGAACGAGCGCGGCAATGGGCCGATCGGCTACGCCGCTTACCAGACCTACTTCGCTGTGCCCGATGTCGGCGCCGAACAGGTGCTGCGTGGGCTGTGGTACGCGTTTACCGCTGGCGCGGTACGCGTCATCAGCCTCAGCAACGACGACATCTGCTACCAGGATGGCGGCAACACCTACGTTCGCGGCTACTCCGGTGATGCCCAACGCCGATGGCTGGAGACCGAGCTGCGCACCAGCCGCGCCAATCCCGACCTCGACTGGTTGGTGGTGTGCATGCACCAAGTGGCGATCTCTACCGCCGACCGGTCCAACGGCGCCGATCTCGGCATTCGAGAGGCTTGGCTCCCGCTGTTCGATCAGTACGGGGTGGACCTGGTCGTGTGCGGGCATGAGCACCACTACGAGCGTTCGCATCCGATTCGGGGCCAGCTGCCGACTGACACCCGCACGCCGATCCCCACCCAGACCGGTACCGACGTCCTGGATACCTCCAAAGGCACCGTGCACATGGTGATCGGCGGCGGCGGTACGTCCTCGCCGTCCAATCGGTGGTTCTTCAACCCGGCCAGGGCGCGGGTCATCACCGCTGTCGGGTCATTCGACCCGGCCATCAACCGGAAGGCGCCGATATATGTGCAAGAAGAGGCGCCGTGGTCGGCGCGGCGAGACCCGGATCATTCCTATGGTTTCGCCGCGTTCGACGTTGATCCATCCGGCACTGGCCGCACGACCGCTATCCATGTCACCTACTACGCGGTGGCCGGGCCATTTGGTGAGCTCACGCCCGTGGACCGGTTCAGCCTCACCCGACCGCGTTCCCGGCTGGGTTAAGCACCAGACGGGCGGCGCGATGTCAGACCGAGATCGTTTCCTCGGCGCGTTCGGCGGCCTTAGCGCCCCGGTAGGCCTCATCGTCGTAGCCGCGCCGCCAGTATCCCGAGATGGACAGTTGCTCGGCCAACAGGCCACGCTCGTGCAGCAGGTGTCGGCGTATCTGCTTGACCGCGTTCGCCTCGCCGTGCACGAACGCGTGCACCCGCCCCGGGGGAAAGCGCAGCGTTTGCACGTAATCGACCAGCGCGGTCTCCAGCTCGGGTCGCTCGGACCGGTAAAACCACTCCAGCCGCGGCTCACCAGGGCACGCGAGGTTCTGGCGGTCAGAGGGCTCCCACACCTCGATGGCCGCGTGCACTAGCGCCCCAGCCGGAACCCGGGTCAGGCTAGCCGCGATCGCCGGTAGCGCCGTCTCGTCACCAATCATCAAATGCCAGTCCGCCGTGGGATCTGGCGCGTAGGTGCCGCCGGGGCCGGCCACCATGAACTCGGTGCCGGGCATGGCCGCCGCCGCCCATGGCCCGGCAAGCCCAATGTCACCGTGATAGACGAAGTCGATCGTAATCTCGGTGGTCTGCCGGTTCACTTCGCGCAGAGTGAAGCTGCGCACCGGCGGCCACTGTTCTCGGGGGAGCATGGCCCGGGCGAGCGCGAGGTCGAGTGGCTCCGGGTACCGCACGCCTGGCCGGCGGAAGATGACCTTGACGTAGCTGTCGGTGTATCCGATGTCGGCGAACCGGGTGATGTCGGCGGGGTTCACCGGGATAGCGGT
>JAFASX010000087.1 GCA_019244295.1 Pseudonocardia sp. | reverse complement strand
TCGTGGTCGTGCGCGGCCCGCCAGGCCGCGTCAGCGTCGACATAGTTGTTGTACGACATTGCTTTGCCGTGCAACTGGTCAGCACCGGCCAGACCGTCGACCTCCCCGGCACCGACGTAGAGCGCGGCACTCTGGTGTGGGTTCTCGCCGTAGCGCAAGGCCGCTCGGCGACGCCAGGTGCCGCCGAGCCAGGACGGCAGCTCAGCCGACAGCTCGGAAGCGGCCTGATTAGCGGTGAGCACGTCGCCCATCCAGGAAGCCACCGCCACGTCGTAGCTTGCGGTATGCCGAAATGCCTCGGCCGCTAGCCGCCGCCGGTCGAACAGAGTGAACCCGCCGCCAATGATCTGCTCTAGCGCCCAGCCGTATCTCGACGGATCGACCAGGACAGCCACACTGGCATGGTTCTTCGCGGCCGCCCGCACCAGGGCTGGCCCGCCGATATCAATCTGCTCGACGCATTCTTCGACGTGAGCACCCGATGCGACCGTCTCGGTGAACGGATAGAGGTTGCTCACCAGCAAGTCGAACGTATCGATCCCCAGCTGCGTGAGTTGGCGTAGATGCTCGGATTTGCGGGTGTCGGCGAGTAGCCCAGCGTGGATGCGAGGGTGCAGCGTCTTGACCCGTCCGTCTAAACACTCGGGAAACGACGTGACCTCCTCAACCCGCGTCACCGGCACCCCGGCATCAACGATCCGCTGCGCGGTCGACCCGGTCGAGACGATCTCCACTCCCGCCGCGTGCAGCCCGGTAGCCAAGTCGAGCAGACCCGTCTTGTCGTAGACGCTGATCAGGGCACGCCGAACGACGCGTCGCTCAGTATCCGTGGAAGAGCTCACTAGATATCCACCTCTCGTCCGGTCACCGTAGCGCCGCTGTTAACCAGCTCGGCCACTGTCCGCACCAGCAACCGTCGTTCCTCGATCTTGATCCGTTCGTGCAGGGTATCTTCTGTGTCGCCACGACGGACCGGTACGACCCGCTGCGCCAGCACCGGCCCGGTGTCCACTCCGGCATCGACTAAATGCAGTGTGCAACCGGTCACTTTTACCCCGTAGCGCAACGTGTCACGCACCGCACGCACCCCAGGAAACGCAGGCAACAACGATGGGTGAGTATTGATCACAGGGCAGCCCACGCCGGCTAAAAATGCCGGTGAGAGCACCTTCATGAAACCGGCGCTCACCACAAGATTCGGCTGGTGCGAACTCACCGCTTCGGCAAGCGCCTTATTCCAGGCATCTCGATCTGGGTGATCCCGCGGCACGACGGCGAACGAAGGCAAGCCGGCGCGCTGGGCTCGCGCCAAGCCTTCAACGCCTGTTCGGTCCGCGCCGACGGCGACAACACGCGCCGGATACTCCGCGTTTGCGCTGGCGTCCAGTAACGCCTGCAGCAGGGTTCCTGACCCGGAGACCAGCACGACGATCCGGCTGGGTCTCGGTAGTTCAAGCCGGTAGGAGACATCGGGCGGGCTCAGCTCTGGCTCCTCGGCTTTCCTCGATTAGCGGCATATCACTGAAAGCGTACTGTCCAATGGCCCGAGCGCCGGTCGGAGCGCCGGCTGACCCGCGGACTTCGCATAGGCAGAGTGCGCTTCGCAGGACGCCGACGGCCCGCGAAGCGCAGGTCAGGTATGCGAAGTCGGAGGCTCACGCGACGCCGGAGACCCACGCGAAGCCGTACGTTCGGGCCAGAGCGCCACCACGATCGCCGGCACCCCAAGCCACCCGAACAACGCCAGCGCGCCTCCCACCGCCGGTAGCTCAACCGGATCGAATGGGCCTTCGGCGAGCCGGCCGCTCACCACCGAGGCAAGCACCCAGAACCCCGCGGCGATGGTCACCACCGCGACCGCGACCGCACGCAGGCGGGAAACGAGCCCGCGGGCGGCGCGCCGGCAGACCAGACCGACCATCACACCAGCCAGTACCGGCAACAGGAACACCACCAGCGACCATCCCGGCGGCTGCTTCGACGGCATCGCCGCCATCAACGGGACGGGCGGAAGCGGCCCGATGGATACCGACGTCGGCGAAGCGGCCGCCGCTCCAATCACCAGGCCGGGCCCAGCCAGCCAGCTCACCGAGGCCGCCACGGCGTTGGGCAGATAGCACACAACAAGCGCGGTCATCCCGACACCAACACCCAGACCCGGGTGCTGTACGTACCAGCCATATACGTCACCAGCGCTCACTACCAGCGCGGCGAACAGCATCAGGGCACCGCCGGCGGCCAGTGCCGCCCCGCCGGCGCCCGCGGCGGCCAGGCCGGCACGCAGCCAGCGAGGTCCGCCCGGCCACCACGCTGGCGCGCCAATCGCTCGGAGCACGCCCAGGGTGGCGCTGGCCGCCGCGACCAGCCCACCGCCAAGCAGCGCGCTCCACGGCTGCGCCTGTACCGGGCTGATTGGCAGAGCGGTGGCCAACACGGCAAGAGAGGCGTGTCCGCCGGCGAGCGCCGCGATCACCCCAGCCGCGTCCCCGCCCCAACGCCCGCTTGGGGAGGTAGTCGGGCTGCCAACTGAGCCAACTGAACCGACCAGCTTGACCGCCGCGCCCGACCCAACAGCGCCGATCAACGCGGCAACCCCCACGGTCGGCAACAACGGCAGTACACCCAATGGAGCACCGGCCACGGTCAGCGGTACCTGGTGCGCGGCCAACCACAACGGGACGGCCAGCACCAGCAACGCCTTCGGGGCAGGCGTGACACCGGCGGTGAGCCCAGTCAACGCGGCGACCAGCACCATCAGCAGATAGCTGGACAACACGCTACGCAGAAGCGCACCCAGCAGCACCAACAGCCGGCGGCCCGGCGCCACCGCCGCGCTACCGACGCTACCGGCGGTTTGGTGAGCCGCCGCTTCTGACGTAGACACCTAAAGCGCCGCTCAGGACAACGAGGAGACGATCTCCTTCATCAGCGCGGCGGTCTCGCTCGGTGTCTTGCCGACCTTGACTCCCGCCGCCTCCAGGGCTTCCTTCTTCGCTTGGGCGGTACCCGCCGAGCCGGACACGATGGCGCCCGCGTGCCCCATCGTCTTGCCCTCAGGCGCGGTAAATCCCGCCACGTAAGCGACCACCGGCTTGGTCACATTGGCCTTGATGAACTCCGCCGCGCGTTCCTCGGCATCACCACCGATCTCCCCAATCATGACGATTGCCTGGGTTTGCGGATCCGCTTGGAAAGCGGCGAGCGCGTCAATATGCGTTGTGCCAATCACGGGGTCGCCACCGATGCCGATCGCCGAGGAAAAACCGATCTCGCGCAGTTCGTACATCATTTGGTAGGTCAGCGTGCCGGATTTCGACACGAGGCCGATCGGGCCGGGACCGCTGATGTTCGCCGGGATGATGCCAGCGTTGGACTGACCGGGAGAAATAATGCCGGGACAGTTCGGGCCGATGATTCTGGTGCGTGGCGGCGCTCCCTGGGCGCACGCGTGCGCCCAGAAGTACGCGGAGTCGTGCACTGGGATGCCCTCAGTGATGACGACAAGCAGCGCGATCTCCGCGTCAATCGCTTCGATGACAGCGTCCTTGGCGAATCTCGGCGGGACGAACACCACCGATACGTCAGCATCGGTCTCTTTCATCGCCTCCTCGACCGTACCGAACACCGTAAGGTCTTTACCGTGGAAACTGACGGTCTGGCCAGCCTTACGAGCGTTCACTCCCCCAACGATGTTGGTGCCGGCGGCCAGCATCTTGGCGGTGTGCTTGGTGCCCTCGGACCCAGTTATTCCCTGGACGATGACCTTGCTGTGCTCGTTAAGGAAAATTGACATGGCTCAGGCCCCCAGAAGAGATACAGCGGCGAGTTCGGCGGCCTTATCGGCCGCATTGTCCATGGTGTCCACCTGAGTGACCAGGGGGTGGTTCGCCTCGTTCAGAATCCGCCGGCCTTCCTCGACGTTATTGCCGTCAAGCCGCACGACCAGCGGCTTGGTCGCCGCGTCACCGAGGATCCTGAGTGCTTCCACGACGCCATCGGCCACTTCGTCGCATGCGGTGATTCCGCCGAACACGTTCACGAACACGCTCCGGACATCCGGGTCGCCGAGGATAACGTCCAAGCCGTCGGCCATGACCTGAGCGGACGCGCCGCCGCCGATGTCCAGAAAGTTGGCTGGCTTCACCCCGCCATACCGCTGGCCGGCATAAGCGACCACGTCCAGTGTACTCATCACCAGGCCAGCGCCATTGCCGATGATGCCAACCTGGCCACCGTCCAGCTTGACGTAGTTGAGCCCCTTCGCCTTGGCTTTGGCCTCGAGCGGATTCTCGGCGCGCTGGTCCACCAAGGCGGTATGGCTTGGGTGACGGAAGTCAGCATTGTCGTCTAAGGTGACTTTGCCGTCCAACGCGATGATCCTTTTCCCCGGATTTCGGATCAGCGGATTCACCTCGACCAATGTGGCGTCCTCGCCGACGAAGGTCTCCCACAACTGGACGATGACCTCAGCGGCCTCGTCCGCGACTTCAGCCGGGATTCTCGCCATATTAACAATGCTGGCCGCCTTCGCTTTGTCCACTCCGGCGATCGGGTCCACCGGTACTTTGGCCAATGCCTCCGGACGTTCGACAGCCAACTGCTCGATTTCCATTCCGCCCTCGGCGCTGGCCATGGCCAGGAAAGTGCGGTTGGACCGATCGAGGAGAAACGAGAAGTAGTACTCTTCCTCGATATCGCTTGCCTGAGTGACCAGTACCCGATGTACGGTGTGGCCTTTGATATCCATCCCCAGGATGGCCCGCGCCTTCTCCCCGGCCTCTTCCGGCGTCTCGGCCAGTTTGACCCCGCCGGCTTTTCCGCGACCTCCGGTCTTCACCTGCGCCTTGACCACCACAACCCCGCCGATATCGGCGGCCGCCTTGGCGGCGTCGGCCGGTGTCGTCACGGTATGACCCGGCAACACCGGGACTCCGTGCGCGGCAAAGAGATCCTTCGCCTGGTACTCGTACAGGTCCACTAGTAGCCTCTCCCTGCCACCCTCATCGTCTCGTTACGGCTCGAGCCCGACTCGTCCGCGGGCCATCTCCGCGAGCCGTGAGCCGCGGGGAAGACCTTATCGGCGAGACGCCCCAACTGGGCGATATACCCGGGTGAGTCACCTCACGTCCGTCGGACACGCATGCCAATCCGCTCCTCACGCACCGGCGGGCTCGGCGCTGGGCGCGTTGGCGCGGACCCATTGCACGATGTCGTCAGTGGGAGTACCCGGAGTGAAGATCTTGGCCACTCCCATCTGGCTGAGAGTGACGACGTCCTCATCAGGGATGATCCCTCCCCCGAACACCTTGACATCACACGCGTCGCGTTCACCGAGCAGCTCGAGCACCCTGGCGAACAACGTCATGTGCGCTCCGGACAACACCGACAACCCGATGAGGTCGGCGTCTTCCTGCAGCGCCGTCTCCACGATCTGCTCGGGAGTCTGGTGCAAGCCGGTGTAGACGACCTCCATCCCGGCGTCACGCAAGGCTCGAGCCACTACCTTGACACCCCGGTCATGACCGTCCAGGCCGGGTTTGGCCACCACGACCCGAATCCGCTCGCTCACGGCCCACAGCCTCCTCGCGCTCACCTGACGCCATCAGTGGGCGAGCTTAGAGCGAGGGAGACCCGTCGGGCAGCCAAGCGGAAGTACTCGGCTCCCGCCGATTCAGACAATCCGCTCGCCGCAAGGCGCACCGCTTGAGCGCCTGGACGACCCCGCTGGCCTGACATCGGCGACCGTTCACTGATCAATCTCCAGACACGCCGAACACGACTTGCCATAACCAACACAGTTGGCTAGCTTTCCCTTGTCCACATCACAGACAGGTCACGACGACGGCGGCTCGCGCCAACCCCCGAACCGGCCGAGCAGGTCTTTCCCCGGACTACGCCGTCGCCAGCCCGTCCCGAGTAGACAAAAAGGCAGGTTTTGGCGCGCGACCGCTCCCCCAGCGGCGCCAGGCCGGCCCCCGGCGTACACACGGACGTTGAGCACGTCCCGATGCCACGTCGGGGTTATCACCGGGCATCGGCGCCTACACCCATCTGGCACAGCCGGGCTACCCTCGCGGCGGTTGCTACCGGCGCGGCTGTGGCCGCTGGGCACACCGTGTACCCGTGGGAACGTCCGGTGGACTCGACCCGGGTCACTCAGTTGGCCATCGGCGCTCTGATCCAGAGCACCTCCGTCCCAGCCAACCCACGCAA
This sequence comes from Pseudonocardia sp., assembly GCA_019244295.1. Classification (GTDB taxonomy): domain Bacteria; phylum Actinomycetota; class Actinomycetes; order Mycobacteriales; family Pseudonocardiaceae; genus Pseudonocardia. The sequence goes on along the minus strand of JAFASX010000087.1, from coordinate 13,278 downwards.
GCCGATCCGCAAAAACGACGCCGCTCGACCCGCTCCCGAATTGGCGACGAGGGACGACGATGCCGACGTTGCCGATATACAGAGCCTCACCAAAGCGGTACGCCTCGGCGAGCAATTAGCCCATAACACACAGAAAATACAGGCCGCGCTGGCCGACGGCGCCCCGGCCGCGTCGCTGTTCGGCGACGAAGAGTTCGTCAGACCTTGCGAGGGCGTGTTCACCTCGGGCTTCAGCGCCCGGTGGGGCACGTTCCATTACGGCATCGACCTAGCCAACAAGATCGGTACACCGATCTACGCCGTGACCGACGGGACCGTGATTGAGTCAGGCCCGGCGTCTGGCTTCGGAATGTGGATCAGAATCCTGCACCCCGGAGGATGGACCAGCGTGTACGGACACATCAATCGGTCCTTCGTACACGCCGGCCAGAGAGTCAGGGCCGGTCAACAAATCGCTGAGATGGGCAACCGAGGTGAGTCCACCGGGCCGCACCTGCATCTGGAGATCTGGAACCCAAGCGGCATCAAGATTAATCCGCTGCCGTGGCTGGCCGCCCGAGGCATCCGGATCGCCGGCTCCGACGCTGATCCGAGCTGATCCGGTTCGGATGCGATGCCGCCACCGGCTGCTGGTCAGGTGGCGAGAACCGTGACCGGACGTGTCGCATGCACGGCTAGCGCCGTAATGTCGTGAGGATCGCTCGTGAGGACAACCGCATCCGCGTGACCAGCGGCCATGGCCACCACAAGGGCATCGGTGGCCGCGATCGTGCCGGCTCGGCCCGTGCTCGCGCGCAGCCGTCCAGCCTCGCGTCCGTGGAGCTCGTCAACACCGCGGATCTGACATGTGCTCAGCAGGCGGTTAATGCCGTGATCGCGCCGAAGATCACCAGTCAACGCTTCAGCGAGCACCACTGCCGGCACCTGCGCGGGCCAAAGCCCACGACGGCGTAACTCCGCCACGCGGGCCCGCGACTCAACCAGCACGATCACGCCACCAGAATCGAGATAAAGCATCACGCGCTTCGAGCGCTTCGAGGACGAGACACGGGCGGCAGCACCCGCTCCACCCAGGCTTGCGCCTCCGCTTGTTCGACTTCAGGAATCGGCCCGTGCTCGGCTTCTAGCTCCGCCAGGTAGATGTCGAGCGCGACGATCTTCCGTCGACGATCCAGCTCTTCGGCCAATGCCGCGGACGCCAGCGCAGAGACATTCAGACCCTCGGTACGGGCTCGCCGCAGCAGATCATCTGGAATCGTGATGTTCACCCGAGCCATGCGCATAGAATACACACTCGGCTAGAGCTTCTGCAGCGGCACTCCGCCGATCAGCATCAGCCGCACAACGCCTGAGCTGCCGAAGTCAATCGTGGCGTTGGCTCTCAGGCCAGCGCCCTCGGTGGCAATCACGGTGCCGAGTCCGTACTTGTCGTGGTTAACCCGATCACCCATCTCAAGCGTGATCGACGCCGCTTGCGGCTTGCGCTCCGGCTTCCAGCTGCCCCGGTCGATGCCGCTGGCGGCACCGCGGCCGCTGGCGGCAGACCCGAACCCCACAGCGCCAACCGGCGCGGCGCGCTCAGGCTCGGGCCACCGCCACTGGATCAGCTCAGCCGGGATCTCATCCAGAAACCGCGACGGCAGGCTGGTCGATGGCACGCCGAAAACCGACCGCAAGACCGCTCTGCTCAGATAGAGCCGCTCCCGGGCACGGGTGAGACCCACATAGGCCAACCGCCGTTCTTCGGTCAGCTCCTCCGGATCTCCCATCGCCCGCTGATGCGGGAACACGCCGTCCTCCCACCCCGTGCTGAACACGACGGGGAACTCCAGGCCCTTCGCGGTGTGCAGCGTCATGAGGGTGACCGTTCCCAGCGTCGCCCGCTCCCCCTCGGACGGAACCGAATCAGCATCAGCCACCAACGCCACCCGCTCCAGAAAGGCCTCGAGCGAACCGGGCGCGGGCAGCCCCTGCTCCAGCGCGGCGGCCGTTGCCTCCGGGTCGGCGGCCGCGTCACCGGCGAATTCCCTGGCCACCTTCACCAACTCGGCCAGGTTCGCCGCCCTGGACTCATCTTGGGGATCGTCGCTCTCCCGCAGCTGCGCCGTGTACCCGGTCCGGATCAACACCGATTCGAGCAACTCCGCCACCGGCTCGCCGGCCGCGGCCTTCTCCCGCAGTTCGTCGAGCAGGTCGACGAACGCCGCGATACACCGCTGCGAACGGGTAGCCAGCTCGGGGACCTCACCGATGGCGGCTCGACGCAGCGCGGCGGCAAATGAGATGCGGTGTTTTTCGGCGGCCAGCGCGACGGACTCCTCCGCCCGCTCACCGACGCCCCGGCGCGGCACGTTGAGAATCCGGCGCAGGCTGACCGTGTCCTCCGGGTTGGACAACACCCGCAAGTACGCCAGCGCGTCACGCACCTCGCGGCGCTCGTAGAAGCGCACCCCGCCGATGACCCGGTACGGCAGCCCGACACGCAGGAACACGTCTTCATACACCCGGGACTGGACATTAGTCCGGTAGAACACGGCGACATCGCTGTACTGGGCCAACCCAGCATCGGCGAGCCGGTCGATTTCGCTGGCCACAAAGCCGGCTTCGTCGTGCTCATTGTCGGCGACGTATCCGACGATCTTCTCGCCGTCTCCCGCGTCCGACCACAGCCGCTTATCCCGCCGGCCGGGGTTACACGCGATCACCGCGTTCGCGGCGGACAGAATCGTCTGGGTCGAGCGGTAGTTCTGCTCCAACAGAATGGTTCGGACGTCCGGATAGTCCCGCTCGAACTCGACGATGTTGCGGATGCTCGCGCCCCGGAAGGCATAAATCGCCTGGTCGGCGTCGCCAACCACACACAGTTCCGCTGGCCCAACGCCATGTCCGGCTGGCTCCTCGGTGCCGACCAGCTCTCTGATCAGCATGTACTGGGCGTGGTTGGTGTCCTGGTATTCGTCCACCAACACATGCCGGAACCGGCGCCGATAGTACTCGGCGACGGCGGGGAACGCCTGCAGCATGCCGACGGTTGTCATGATCAGATCGTCGAAGTCCAGCGCATTGGCCTGCTTGAGCCGGCGCTGATACGCGGTGTAAACCTCAGCGACCCGCCGCTGGTAATCGTCGGTGGCTCGATCAGCCGCATCGATCGGGTCGAGCAGCTCGTTTTTCAGGTTCGAGATTTGCGCGGCCAGCCCCCTCGGCGCGTAGCGCTTGACATCCAAATCCAGGTCACGAGCGACCTGGATGATCAGCCGGCGGGTGTCGTCGGCGTCATAGATGGAAAAACTGGAGCTCAGTTCGAGCGTCTTGGCCTCGCGGCGCAACACACGCACGCACATCGAATGAAACGTGGATACCCATATCGCGGCGCTACGACGGCCAACCAACGCGGTCACCCGCTCGGCCATTTCCTTCGCGGCCTTGTTAGTGAAGGTGATGGCCATGATCTGGCCAGGGTGGACGTCACGAGCAGCCAGCAGGTAGGCGATCCGGTGGGTGAGCACCCGGGTCTTGCCCGAGCCGGCGCCAGCCACGATGAGCAGCGGCGAACCGGCGTGTACCACCGCTTCGCGCTGACGTGGATTCAGCCCCTCCAGCAGCTGGCCAGGGTCGCGACGGGGCCAGGTCGGCGGCCCGGCCGCCGTTGCCTCCGCAGAGGTCATGGCTGTGACGGCAGCTGTTACATCAGAAGGGAGTTCGGACAAAGCGCTCATCGTGACCGCCACCGTACCGGCCGACACCGACAACCAACGTCCCGGCGGGCTCAGCACCGGGAACTCACCGCCTGGTTGCCGGGTTGGACCGTTGGACACCATGTGGCAGAATTTCCCGCCGTGCGGACATGCGTTGCCACCGAGCAGCGATTTAGCTATGGGTACCGGCTTCCGGTGCCCGTGGAAGACGCAGCCGCCTAGGCAAATCAGTCGCCACGCCGCCCCGGAGTCCGCGGACCCGGGGTTGTGTCCTTCCCAGCCACGCCACGAGTCCAGGGCACTGGTCAGCGCATGGTCATCAGGAGGGACTGTGAACACCGCCGTGAACATTAAGCAGACCGAGAGCGACACGGCCACCCCCGCCGCTCCAGCGGTCACCGAACAAGCCGACCCAGATATCGCCTCACTGCGCAAGGAGATCGACGCGCTGGATGACCAGATCCTGTGCCTGATCAAGCGGCGTACCAAGGTGTCCCAGCGAATCGGGGAGATTCGGCGCGCCGAGGGCGGGCCCCGGCTGGTGCTCAGCCGCGAACACGCTGTGCTGGCCCGTTTCCGCGAGCTGGGGCCGGAAGGCCGTGAGCTGGGCATGCTGCTACTGCGACTAGGCCGAGGCCGGCCCGGCTGGCGCTAAGTTGACGTTGCCGGGCCAGTGCCGCTGATTGTCGTACCGGCGTGGCACAGTTGAAGTATGGGTACTACTTTCGGAGTCGTTGCGTTCCTGATCGCGCTCGCCGGCCTACTCACCACACTGGGCAACGTTGGTTACCTGGCGATGTTGTCCAGTGCCGCAAGCAAGCGCGGGATCTCTGGCGAGTCGACCGTGCAGTACGTCCGCAGCCAGCGGACGCTGGCCGGTGTGCTGGTGCTGGTCGCTTTAGCGGGCTTGCTGTTCACCTCGGGCGGCGCGGTCGCCGACCTGGTCGGCCTCGTGCTCGGCGGGGGAAGCGGGCTGGCCGGCTACCGCGCGCTGGAGAGCACCCGCCACCGCTTCCGAGGCGGTGTGGGACCCGGCGGTGTGTGACCCGGTGGCCTGATTCCGGCGGTTCGTCCCGCTCACAACCAGGGCGGACTTACCGTCCGAGCCGTACGCTCAATGGCTATGGCGGACGCGGTGACACTAACTGCGGAGGTGACCCGCGCTCTGGCCGTGGTCGCGCATCCGGACGACGTCGACTTCGGAGCTGGCGGCACGGTGGCGACCTGGACGGCGGCCGGCATAGAAGTGGCATACTGCGTCTGCACCTCGGGCGAAGCCGGCGGCGTCGACGACATCTCACGACCGGAGATGGCCGCGCTGCGTGAGGCTGAGCAACGCGCGGCGGCCAAGGAGCTCGGGGTACGGAATGTGGCTTTTCTCGGATACCCCGACGGCCGAGTTACCCCCAGCATCGAACTGCGCCGCGACATCACCCGCGAAATTCGACGGTTTCGCCCACAGCGGATATTGGCACCGTCTCCGGAGATCTGGTGGCCCCGAATCGGGGCATCCCACCCGGATCACCGCGCCGTCGGCGAAGCCACCCTCGCCGCTATCTATCCAGACGCACGCAATCCGTTCGCCCATCCCGGGCTGCTCAACGAAGAGGGCCTCGAGGCTTGGACGGTGACCGAACTATGGCTGATGGCCGCGCCCGAGGAACGACACAATCACGTGGTCGACATTACGTCCACCATTGAGCACAAGATCGCCGCCATGCGCGCCCACCGATCACAGACCGCGCACCTGAACGGCTTAGACGAACGAATCCGAGCCGGGACAGCTGGACTTGCACGGCGTCACGGCCTACCCGACGGACACTGCGCGGAGGCATTCCAAATCGTCGAAATGGGATAAACGGTCAGCTACTGTCGACGGATGGAATGCGGCCGTTGGAGTGAGTACTGGTGAGCGGTCGAGTAGCACTTGGCTCATCTCGCAACTCTCCGGTACACATCATGAGTCCGTTCACCATCTAGGAGGACTCTCCATCGTGTCTGACTTCGCTCCCCAGCGTGGCGGCCATCCCATCAAGCCCGTGGTTACGGTGGCCGAGCTGCTCGGCCGGCATGCGGGGACGCTCAGTGACGGCGCGGGCGGACCCGTGGTCGCGCGGACCGCGGTATCGGTGAGTTCCCTCCTCCGCCGCGAGGGTCAAGCTAGCGACCTGGCATCCGGGCTGACCGCGCCACGACGTCGGCTAGCCACCTCGGTTGGCGCGGTACTAGCGGTTAGCTCCCTGGCCGGAGCGGCGATCATGCTGGGACACTCAGAGCCGGGATCCGCGAGCGCGGGAGCGCTCGACGGCGGCTACCCCGAAAGCAACCTTCTGGACCCCACCAGCGGTTCATCGCGCAACGGTGGCCAGAACGCGGCGGGCGGTATCCCACTGGCTCTCAAGTCGACAGCTCTCCCGCTCCCAGCCGTCGCGGAAAGCGACTTACCACCCGCGTTCACGCCGCCGGGCCCAAGCTTGAGCCCAACCCCGCCGGCCGCCACCAGACCCGGACCCGCGCCGACGGGCTTGCCAACCAGCAGGCCCAACGGCCTGGTCAGCGGTATAACCAGCTCCGTCGGCACGTTGGCCAACGCCGGTGGCGGAGCCCTCGGCAACACCGTCGCATCGGTAGGCCGAGTCCTCCCTGGCCCGGTCAGCGGTCCCGTGCAGAGCGTTGGCAGATCACTCTCCAGCACCACCCGAACCGTCAGCGACGTCCTAGACCACAGCGTTGGCGGTGTGGTCGCAAGTTCCCCCGCCGGTTCTGCGCTCAGCAGCCTGACCAAGTCGATCACGACAGCGGACGCGCGATCGAGCGGCACCGGTCGATCGCTCGGCGAACAGGACGCGGCCAAGGCCGGTAATCAGGATTCCGTCGGTTCCCTCGCCGAGGGCCTCATCGGGAGCTTGGGCAGGGGCTCCTCATTTAGCTCCGGTAACCACAACACCGGAGGGCTGGTGAGTCCAGTCCTCCGCTCAAACGACGGTAGCTCAGGCAACAGATCAGGCGGTGGCAGCGGCAGGTCAAGCGGTGGCAGATCGAGCGGCGACAGGTCCGGGGGCCTGGTCAGCTCGGTAAGCTCCGGCCTGCTCGGCCACTGACCGTTCCGCGAATTCCTCCCCACATGGCAACACGTATGTCCACAGACAACGCATCCGTGTCCACAGAAACGCATCCGCCGCTGCCGCCTCGTTTGCGACCAGTTTCCGCGGGTAGGAGGTCTTGATGAACGACGGGGATTGGCCGAGCAGCTGGCCGACGGCGACCGTGCCGATGGCTCAGCCCGGGATGCTGGTGGCAAACCGTTACGAGCTGCACTCGCGGATAGGCACGGGGGCAATGGGAGCCGTCTGGCTGGCCCTGGACCGGCGGTTGAACCGACCGGCGGCACTCAAACAGATGGTGCTGGAGCCGGGGCTGGATCAGCAGGAAGCGACCGAAGCGCGGCAGCGCATTCTGCGCGAAGGCCGGATCGCGGCAAGGCTGCAGCATCCGAACGCTGTCTCGGTCTACGACATCACCATGCACGACGGCGAGCCCTGGCTGGTGATGGAGTACCTACCGGCCCGCAGCCTGGCCGCTGTACTCGATGCCGAAGGCGCGCTCACCGACCAGGCGGCGGCGCGGATAGGCCTGCAGCTCGCCGACGCCCTAGGCGCGGCGCACCAGGCCGGAATCGTGCACCGTGACGTCAAACCCGGCAACGTACTTATCTGTCCGAACGGCCATGCCAAGCTGGCCGACTTCGGCATTGCCCGAGCCGTTGGCGACATCACTGTCACCAAGACCGGTGTGATCACCGGGACCCCCGACTATTTCGCGCCGGAAGTGGCACGCGGCGGACCACCCACGCCGGAAGCCGACATATTCTCACTCGGCGCCACGCTGTACACCTGTGTGGAAGGTGAACCACCGTTTGGCACCAACAAAAATGCCATGACCCAGCTGCTGACGGTTGCCTCGGGGACAGTCCGCCCGACTCAGCGGGCCGGCCGGCTAGCCCCGGTGCTTGCCCAACTCCTCGACCTCGAGCCGCGGCGACGTCCCAGTCCACGCCAGGCGGGTGTCCTACTTCGCGCCATCGCGCTCACCGCCGATTCGGCCGCCGCGTCCTTCACGGCTCCGCCGACCCCATCGAACCAGGTCCGTACCACGATTCCGCCACCTCGATCGTCCGCGGAAGCTGGGATATCCGCGCGGCGGCGGGCGTTGCCACCGACCCCCGGCGAACTCGGCAAGGCCGTATCTGAGGCCAGCCGATCCACGGGCCGGCGGCGTCCGCGCCTTCTCAGCGCAAGGAAAACCTTGCTCATCTTCGGTGCGGTAACCTTGTTAGTCCTCGGCGGCGCGACCGCGATCGTTGCCTATGAGCGAATCTCAGTCAGCGGGCCCGACGCCACGGTCGACGCACTCGACGCCACAAACAAACCGGTCACCGAGGCCGAACTGATCGCCGCCGTCCAGAGCTACTACGCCTCGCTGCCGCGCGACCCGGGCACCGCCTGGCGGAAGCTCACCCCCAGGGCGCAGACCCAGCTCGGCGGGCTGAGCGCGTACAGCGGCTATTGGAGAGGCATCACCTCGGTGCGGCTGATCAACGTGAGCGCCTCGGCTGGCACCCATACCGTGTGGACTCAGCTGCGGCTGGAAACCCCCGACGCACAATTGCGCACCACCAGCCAGCGCCTGACCCTGGCATCTGGTCCGGACCAGCAATGGCTGATCGATGCGGTGGGCGGTTGACCGAGGCGACTGAGCTTACTCCCACTCGATCGTGCCGGGCGGCTTGCTGGTCACGTCCAACACCACCCGGTTGACCTCAGCGACCTCGTTCGTGATCCGAGTGGATATTCGTGCCAGGACGTCGTAGGGCAGCCGGGTCCAGTCGGCGGTCATCGCGTCCTCGGAGCTCACCGGCCGCAGCACCACCGGGTGACCGTAGCTGCGGCCATCACCCTGCACCCCGACGCTGCGCACGTTGGCGAGCAGTACCACCGGACACTGCCAGATCGCCCGGTCCAGCCCGGCCAAGGTCAGCTCCTCGCGGGCGATCGCGTCCGCCGCCCGCACGGTGGCCAGCCGCTGCTCGGTGACTTCACCGATGATCCGGATCGCCAAGCCAGGGCCGGGAAACGGCTGGCGGGCCACGATGGTCTCCGGCAGCCCCAGCTCGGTGCCGACACGGCGGACTTCGTCCTTGAACAGCGCCCGCAGTGGCTCCACCAGTTCGAGCTCCAGATCGTCCGGCAGCCCACCGACATTGTGATGGCTCTTGATCACCGCGGTCGGCGAGCCGTCACCGGACCTTCCGCCCGACTCGACCACGTCCGGGTAAAGGGTGCCCTGTACCAGGAACCGAGCTGGTTGAGCGGAACGTATGGTTGCTACCTCCGTGGTGGCCACCTCGAACACTCGGATGAACTCTCGCCCGATGATTTTGCGCTTGGCTTCCGGGTCGGTCACACCGGCCAGCGCGGCAAGAAAGCGGTGAGCCGCATCGATGGTGCGCAGCTTCGCGCCGGTAGCCGCCACGAAGTCCTGCTCGACCTGCCGACGCTCCCCCGTCCTCAGCAACCCATGGTCGACGAACACACAGGTCAGCCGGGAGCCGATGGCTCGCTGCACCAACGCGGCGGCCACCGCCGAGTCGACCCCACCGGACAACCCGCAGACCGCGTGGCCCTCGCCGATCTGCTGGCGGATCGCATCGACGGAGTTGTCCACGATGGACGCTGTGGTCCAGCCCGGGGTAACGCAGGCGATCTGGTAGAGGAAGCGCCGCAGTACCTCCTGACCGTGTGGGGAGTGCGCCACTTCGGGGTGGTACTGCACGCCGGCCAGCCGGCGCTCCACGCTCTCGAAAGCGGCCACCGGCGCCCCGGCCGACGACGCGGTCGCGGTGAAGCCGCCTGGCGCCCGTACCACCGAGTCACTGTGGCTCATCCATACCGGGTGTCGGGCTGGCAGGCCATCGTGCAGCACGCCGGCCTCCGAGGCCACGCTCAGCTCGGTGCGGCCGTATTCCCGGGTGGCATCCGGGGCCACCTCACCGCCGAGCGCCCTGGCCATCGCCTGGAAGCCGTAACACAACCCGAGCACAGGGATGCCACTGCTGAACAGCTCATCGTCCACCCGAGGCGCGCCCTCGGCGTACACGCTGGCCGGGCCGCCGGAGAGGATCACAGCGGCCGGCTTGCGGGCCACGATGTCGGCTACCGAGGTGTCCGAGGGAATGATCTCTGAGTACACCCGGGCCTCGCGCACCCGCCGGGCAATGAGCTGGGCGTACTGTGCTCCATAGTCCACTACGAGGACAAGCGATCCCGACGGCACATCGCCCACCGTATCCCGGGCACCGCACAAACCGCGCGTTTCGCGGCCACCAGCGCTCAGCGCCGCCACCAGCGCTCAGCGCCCGGAGATCAGCACCCCGGTCATCCAACCAAGGCTCCACGCGGCATCGGACGGAATTTCATCGGCGGCCCGCACGAGGGCGGCCATGGCCGGGGCCAACTCGCCGCGTTGTTGCGCCGGCATCCGCGCCAGGATGCTGGAAATGGCCTCCCGCCGGCTGACGTTCATGGACTCGACCAGCTCCCAACCACTGTCGGTTAACCGCAGAATGAGGTTGCGACGGTCGGCCGGATCATCGGTTCGTTCCAGTAACCCGGCCTCGACGAGCTTGTCGCACGCGCGCGTTGCGCTCGATGGATGCACCTTCACGCTCTGGGCAACTGAAGCTAAGTTCCCCGGCCCTTGGCTGGCGATCACCACCAGCACCCTCAGCTGCGCTAGCGTGATCTTGTCATTGAGCGCTGCGACCGACTGGGCGGTGACCGCTGCAGTGAGCGCGACGAGCACTCGGGTAGCCGCCATGATGGCATCGACGTGCTCGGTCAGGACCTGGTCGGTCGCAGACTCCGGCTGGATGCTGTACATGTTCTCAGTTTCCATCAGAGCGACAACCTACTGAAGATCGCCCCTCATGTTCTCAGACAACAACGAACACCTTCATGACATGAAGTAACAGGTCAACTTTCGTATCTTCGCCACCAAGATTGGCTGAGGGATGTGATCAACATTACATGCTGATCCGCAATTATTGTGACTACCCTTTCTTGTAGCCGCTTGGTGTCATCGAAAAGTCACCGAATGGTAACCACGATTGGGGTCATTCAGGCGAGAAGAGGGTCGGCATGACTGTCGCAAGCATCCTCAGGTCCAAGGCGAACGAGGTTCACACCATCCTGCCCTGGAAATCCGTACGTGAAGCCATTCGCCAGCTGGGGGGGCCTCCCCGGATTGGCGCCCTCGTCGTCACTGGCGGCGACCGCACTCTGGGCATACTCACCGAGCGTGACATCGTGCGCGGCTTGACCGATTATGGATCAGATTTGTTAGAAGTGCCCGTCGAAAAAATCATGTCTCGGAAAGTTCCAACCTGCGCGCCCACCGACACGGTAGCGCGGGTCATGCGCATAATGACCGAGTCGCGGTTCCGACACCTCCCGGTGGTATATCGAGGCGAGCTCGTCGGGATAGTGAGCATCGGGGACGTCGTTCTCGCGCGCGTTAAGGAAACGGAGCTCGAGGCCGCCGTGCTGCGCGATCTCGTGATCGCACGGAGTTGACCTGTGGCCTTCTTGATCGATCCACTTGATCGGGGTGGGCGCAGCCAGGAACGCTCTCATGATCAGCAGCACACCACAGTGGTTAATCCATGATCGAACCACTGTGGTGTGCTGTTGATCGCTCAGAATGAGCGGCAACACACTGTTGATCGCTCAGAACGAGCGGCAACACACTGTTGATCGCTTCAGAATGGGCGGCGGCGTGCTGTTGATCACGGAGGAGGTACCTCAGGTGCCGCAGTAGGTGACGTACGGACCGAAGCCGGCTGGCGCAGGCAGGGCGTAACGCTCCAGACCAGGCCGTTCCGTGAACGGCTCGGTCAACACCTCGACCAGCCGACACAACAACGCGAGGTCTCCGGCCGTCGCGGCGGTCAGCGCTTCCTCCACGAGGTGGTTGCGCGGAATGTAGACCGGGTTGACGCGGTCCATAGCCGCCGCGGCCGCGTGTCGGTCCACCTCGCCCAACAGAACCTGCCACCGGTCCGCCCACGCGTCAAACGCTTCGGGCTTGCCGAACAGCGATCGCACGGGTTCCGGCCACCCGCGCAGGTATGCCGACAACGCGCGGAAGAACCCCGTGAAGTCGACCTGGTGAGCCTGCAACAGCGTCAGCAGATCGCCGTACAGTTCTCGATCGCCGGCCGGGACACCGAGCTTCGCGGCCATCCCGCTGGTCCAATAGCTGCCGTAACGCTCGGGGAAAGAGTTCACCATGTCAGTGGCGGCCTCGACCGCCGCGTCGGGGTTCTCGTCGATGAGCGGCAGCAACGTCTCGCCGAAGCGGGCGAGGTTCCACTGGGCCATCAGCGGCTGGTTGCCATACGCGTAGCGGCCGCCGTGGTCGATCGAGCTGAAGACCGTCGTCGGGCTGTAGGATTCCATGAACGCGCACGGGCCGTAGTCGATGGTCTCCCCAGAGATCGTCATGTTGTCGGTGTTCATGACGCCGTGCACGAACCCGGCGAGCATCCAGCGCGCGACCAGCGAGGCCTGCGCGTCGATGACCCGTCGGTAGAACTCCAAGTAGGGGTTCGGCGCCTCGGCCGCGTCCGGGTAGTGACGGGCGATCGCGTAGTCGGCCAGCTGCCGGAGCAGGGCGGGGTCATCGGACAACGCGGCGTATTGGAACGTGCCGACGCGCAGATGACTCGCCGCGACCCTGGCCAGCACCGCGCCGGGCAGTGTCGTCTCCCGGGCAACCGGCTGGCCGGTGGCCACCACCGCAAGCGCGCGGGTGGTCGGGATGCCGAGCGCGTGCATCGCCTCCCCCATCACGTACTCGCGCAGCATCGGCCCGACAGCCGCCTTGCCGTCGCCGCCTCGGGCGAACGGCGTGCGACCGGAACCCTTCAGGTGCACGTCGCGCCGACAACCGTGGATGTCGAGCACCTCGCCAAGCAGCAACGCTCGGCCGTCGCCGAGAAGGGGGACGAACCCACCGAACTGATGGCCCGAGTACGCCTGAGCAGTCGGGGACACCCCATCTGGCAGCGCGTTGCCGACGAGCAACGCCACACCGTTCGCGTCTCGCAGCGCGTCCGGGTCCACGCCCAGCTCGGCGGCCAGCTCCTCGTTGAGCACCAGCAGGCTGGGCGTCGGCACTGAGGTCGCGGTCCACGGCACGGACATGCCAGGCAGCTCGCGGGCGTAGGAGTCGTCGAACTCGAACAGCACTTGGGTGGCAACGCTCATGCCTAGAGGCTACGTGTTTACGGAGTCAGATGTGGCGAGCGTAGCTTGCGGGGCGGGCGCAGGAATCTTGATCAGGCCCTGGCGAGTATCTCGCCGTGCAGGACGGCGAACCATCCGTCGTCCGCGCGTGACCAGGACAGCCACGCGTCGGCGAGGTCGGCTAGTTCCTCGCGGCTGGTCAGCGCCCGAGACAGAGCCTGCTCGGCCATGGCGGAACTGGTGACCCGTTCCGCCCACAGCCCACCCCACCAGCG
>JAFASX010000080.1 GCA_019244295.1 Pseudonocardia sp. | reverse complement strand
CCGGGCCGAAGTCGCTGCTGGACAACCCGTGCAGATACAGCAGCGGCAACACCTCGGTGAGCTTGGGGGTCTTGCGGCACCACGGCGGCAGAATCGCCGAGGAAAACCGCTGACGCTGCCTGGTCTCGGAGTCGACGCGACGGTCGTTCACCCGGGGTGCGGTCACCTCCACCGCGCCCGCGCTGGTCAGTACTTCCCGGGGCTGGTGGCTGCCGTTGCGCACCACCAACCGCCGCCCGTTCTCATCCCGCTCATCAACGAACTGAGAAATGTAGGCATCGACCTCGGCCTGCAGCGCCTCAGCCAACATCCGCCGAGCGCCTTCGCGCACCAGCTGATCAATCACCGCGCACGGCTGCCCCATCGAACCATCCACCACCGCCCGGCCCCGCTCCTCAGCGGGCGCCGAGTCCGCGGCTACCCTCACCATCGGTCGTACCTTCCCGACCGGCGCTTGTGACGCCGGCCTTGCTTGAGAACCATCAGGACGAACGGGAGGGTACGACCCTCCGTTGATCTTGCTCATCCACAGGTTTTAAGTATTGCTCCACGCCGCATCGTGGCGCCCAACACACCAGCACCCCTGACCAGCAACCTCACCGGCAGCGAACAGCAGTGGCTGCGCGTCCGGAACTACCTGCGCGAACACCGCTACGACCTCGCGGTGTCAGCCGCTCGCGACTACCCGCAATCAGCCAGGGTCGAAGGGACACCACTGCTCAGCACACCACCGTGGCTGCCAGACGCACCAATCCCACTCGATGACATCAAGCTGCAATACAAACCCGAGGCAACCTTCAGCGGCATCACAGGCACCGAACCCGTGGTCCGGCGTCTGCTGCCCGTCCGGGCCAGCGGCGCGAGGTACCGCACCTACTCCGAGGCCGTCGCCGCGCTCGCCGCCCCCCGCGTGTTCGACGACCGCGCCACCTACCGCCTGCTGCACGCGGAGCTGAACTTGACCCCGCACATGATGTTCGGCGCCGGGAGCTACTTCGATGGCATCGACGTGGGCGACGCCGCCGCCCACGAATTAGCCGCCGCACACCTCGGCGAGATCACCACCCTCGATCTCCGGAATGCGATCGGCGATCCCTGCGACCCGGCTCGGCGCATCGGAAACGTGGCCCTGAGCACGCTCACCCTCCGGCACGACCGAACGACGGACGCGGCGACCTTCCCGCTGCACCGCCGCGATAACGCCAAGGTCGGCCACGCCGGGGGCCTGTACCAAGTGCTGCCTGTGGGCGTCTTCCAACCAGCCGGAGCAGAACTCTGGAACGCTGAAAATGACTTTTCCCTGTGGCGCGGCATCCTGCGCGAACTGGCGGAGGAGCTGTGCGGGGAAACCGAAGACTACGAGACTTTCCGTGGGCCGATCGACTATTGCGCCTGGCCCTTCGCCAACCACCTGACCCGGGCCGTTGACACCGGGCAGGCCCACACGTTCTGCCTCGGTATCGGGGTTGATCCACTCACTTTCACCACCGACATCCTCACGGCCATCATCATCGACGCACCGCTGTATGACGAGCTGTTCGGCCAGATCGCCGACACCAACGTCGAGGGATCGATCCTCCCCGCCGTACCGTTCAGCGCCGAGATCGTGGAACGCTACGCCAGCCACGAGCCCACCCAGGCCGCGGGCGCGGGCCTGCTGCGGCTCGCGTGGCGGCACCGGTCAATCCTGCTCAATTGACTGCTTGCGGTGGGGAAAGGGGGAAAGGATTGTGGAACCTACCTCGACCATACCCACAAGTACGGCTTGTGCAGCTACCGCTTGTTAGCTCACAGACACCGGTAACCACGAAGCTTCTCCCATCGCCCGGCCGGACCAGCCGGACCGGGTCCGCGGCTCGCTGGGAGGTGCTCGGTCGTGAAGCTCGGTGAATGCACAACTCAGGGTCCCCGCAACCGCTTCGGGAGCAAGGAAAGATACCGGCGGGGTCTTTCCCTCTACCCTCGCCCGGCTTGGGACACTATGGCTGTCACCAGTTCCCTGTGGGGTTTTCCCTGTGGGGTTGACGTTGCGTGCGGATGCTCCCCGCTGAACTGTCTTGATCACAAGTTTGTGTGGGGCGCCCAGATGAGCACGGCGGCGGTTACCGGGGCGATGGCAGAGCCGGGGTTTAGGCCGGTGACGCGGACTTCGTATGCACCTGGGGTTAGCCCGGTGAACGAGGTCTCTAGATGACCGTGTCGGATCTTTGGGGCACGAGATGCCACGATCTTCTCCGGTGTCCCGTTCGCGCGCTCGGCGAGAATCTGAATCCGCACCGGGGCAGGCCGGTTGCTTTGCTGTCGGCTGGTTCGATGTCGACGGTGACGGGCAGGGGCTGTCCGGCGAGGATCAGATCGGGCACGGCGACTCGGATCGGGATGGTGGCACCGGCGCGGCGGCGGATGGGTTTGGTGAGAAGAACTTCTTCCAGCTCGTCGAGTGCCCACGGGTTGGCGTGCAGGTTGGTGTGCTGATCGACGATCCGGCGGACGGTGTTGGTGTCCATCGGCAGCTCGTGCCCGATGGATCCAGCCAGCGGCACCGTGCCATCCCCGTAGTCGTTGTCCCCGCCGATCGTGTCC
>JAFASX010000069.1 GCA_019244295.1 Pseudonocardia sp. | reverse complement strand
CAGATGTTGCAGCGTCCAGTGGGCCATCAGCGAACTCGCCTCAGCACCTCGCGGAGCGTCGTCCCCAACGCCGCCGCGACCCGAACCACGTCCTCGTATTCCGGCTTCGCGCCCCACGGGCCGTGCTTGACCCGAACCGGGTGCCCTTCGATCTCGACCGTGCTGGTGTGCCTCGGCAGCGCCAGCCGTTCAACGGAGAGCCGGCGCAGTCCGAGGCTGCCCGTCTCCGCAAGCAGCACGCTCTCCACCGCCGCCGCGCAGTCCGGGGTAGTCAGGGCATGCACGATATGGGCAGGCCGACCCTTCTTCATGACCACCGGGGTGATCCAGGCGTCGGCGGCGCCCTCAGCTATCAGCCTCGCTATTAAATATCCGAGTAGCTCGCCGGTCACGTCGTCCACGTTCGTCTCGAGCTGGATGAGGGTCTCGATCCGGCCCTGATCTGGCCCCAGCAGGGCCTGCAAGACGTTGGCCCGACCGTCGACTTCCCGGCTTCCCGCGCCATATCCCACGGTGTGCACCGTCATAGCGGGCACCGGCCCGAACTGGGCGCCAGCGGCCAGCAGCAGCGCGGCGCCGGTTGGGGTCACCGTCTCGCCATCCACCCCGGCCGGGACCACCGGGGCTTGCATCCGAGCGATCAGCGCGGCCGTGGCCGGGGCCGGGACCGGCAACACCCCGTGCTGGGTGTGCACGGTGCCAGCACCCAGCGCGAGCGGACCGCACCGCACTCGGGTGACGCCAAGAGAATGCAACGCGGCTGCCACGCCGACCGTGTCGACGACGGTATCCACGCTACCGAGCTCGTGCAGGTGCAGCTCGCTCACCGGAACGCCGTGCAAGGACGCCTCGACCTCGCCGAGCGCCGCCACCGCACGAGTGGCCAGCGCCGCCACCGGGGCCGGCTGAGCGCGCCCCACCAAGTCGAACAGCTCCCGCGCGGTCCGCTCGACCGAACTGTCTTCGGTGCTGGTGACCACCGCCTGGATGGCGCGCAACCCAGCCCGAGTTGTGGCGACGGCGTCCAACCGCCAGCCCTCGACGCCGGTCGCGCGGACGGCGTCGCGGACAGCGTCGAGCGAGGCCCCGAGCCCGAGCAGGGCACCTAGAAACATGTCCCCAGATATCCCGCTGACGGGGTTCAGCCACAGGATCATCGGCCGGCCGCGATCCGGTAGACAGCCATCGCCGCGCTGAACCCGGAGTCGATGTTGACCACAACGACTCCCGCCGCGCATGACGAGAGCATGGCCAACAATGGGGTGACTCCACAGAGGTTGGCTCCGTAGCCCACCGAGGTCGGTACCGCCACCACCGGGCAGCCCACCAAGCCGCCGACCACGCTGGGCAACGCCCCCTCCATGCCGGCGATACAGATGATCGCATCAGCGGCGGCGAGCCGGTCGCGCTCGGCGAGAAGCCTGTGCAGCCCGGCCACCCCGACATCGGCCACCGGCTCAGTGGATAGGCCGATCGCGCCAGCCACCCCGATCGCCTCGGCCACCACCTGGCCGTCCGAGGTCCCGGCGGAGACCACGACGACGTGGAACGCCAGCGGTCGCGCGGGCCGCCAGACCAACAGGCGAGCCCCGGCGTCGTAGTGGCCGTGCGGTACTTCGCGGAGCACGTCGTGAGCGGTCGCTGGCTCTACCCGGGTCACTAACACCGGACCCTGGTTGGCTGCCAGCAAGCTTCGTGCCACGCCCACCATTTGCGAAGCCGTTTTTCCCGGCCCGAACACCACCTCGGGGAGTCCCAGCCTGGCCTCCCGATCGGTATCAGGCCGAGCCCAGCCGAGGTCGTCAAACCCGACTGAGCTCACCGCGCCAGCACGGACGGCGTGCCGAGCAGCACGTTCATCCGACCGCTGCGGAAACCTTGCAGGTCCAGGGCGCAGAACTGAAACCCCGCCGTCCGCACAGCCGAGTCGATCTCCCGCCGCAGCAGGCTCGCGCGGGCCAGGTCCGCCTCGGGCAGCTCGATCCTGGCGACGGTGCCCTGGGCATGTGCTCGAACTCGGCACACCGGAAAGCCCAGTGCGTGCAGCGCCGCCTCACCGCGCTCGATCCGACGGAGCACCTCGGGCGTCACCTGATCGCCGTAAGCCACCCGCGAAGACAGGCATGCCGAGGCCGGTTTGGTGGCGGTCGTCAGGCCGAGCAGGGCACTCACCTGACGGACGTCAGCCTTGCCGAGTCTGGCGTCAACCAGCGGGCTGATCGCACCGCGCTCGGCCGCCGCCCGTTGACCCGGGCGGTGGTCGCCGAGGTCATCAAGGTTCGTACCCAGCGCAATCGCGGCGCCGGACATCGCCGCTAGCGGTGCTAACGCATCCAACAGCGCTGACTTACAGTGGAAGCAGCGGTCAGCGCCGTTGGCTCGATATTCAGGGCGCTCGAACTCATCGGTGTTGACCTCGACGTGCGCGATCCGATTCGCCTTCGCGAACGCCCGCGCGGCTGATCGCTCCCCGGCCGGCAAGCTGGCGGATACCGCTGTGACGGCGATGGCGCCAGTCCCGAGCACCCGAGCGGCCACCGCCGCCACCAGCGCTGAGTCCGCCCCACCGGAGAATGCGACGATCACCCGACACTCCAGCCTCAGCCGGTCTTGCAACGCGGTGAGTAGCTCGGTAGCTCTTGACGCTGTCTCCACCTCGATGCCTCCCCTCCCGCTCGCGCGCCGGCCTTCACCCTAATCGAGCGCGGTCCCCTGCCCTAGCGTCTCGGCCGAGGTGATCATCTCCAGATCGAACAAGCCACGATCCGCCCTAGTCACGGCTCGGGGAGCGGACAAGTCCCTCGCCTCTCGCAATCCGCCCAGACAGGCAGTCAGCTCCTCGCGGGTTCGGACCGCGACAGCACCACGCTCGAGCAGCATCCGGTTGCCGGCCGACACCCCACCAGACTCCATCACCCAGACATCACGGCCAAGATCGAGAGCCCGTGAACCAGCCGCCAACGTACCACCCTTCTCCCCGGCCTCGATGACAATGAAAGCATCACCCAACCCAGCAATCACCGAGTTTCGCGCCATGGCTCCGCCAGCCGTCCATGACTGTGTTGGAGCGAACTGGGATACGACCAGCGTTCGCTGGTCGTTCCACACCGCGTCGATCCCGTCTCGCCGTACCCGAAAGTGATCGATACCTTCGGGAAGCACGATGATGGTCCCGCCACCGGCTCGGAGGCCAGCGATGTGCATGGCCATGTCCACTCCTCGTGCATAGCCCGACACGGATACGACACCCTGAGCAGCGACGATCTCGCCGCAAGCCCCCGCGGTACGCAGTCCGTGGTTACTGGCGTTCCGTGAGCCACACACGCCGACTGAAGGCCGCCGCAGCAGGTCGAGCGAGCCGGAGTAGAACAACACGGCGGGCGCGTCGGTCAGCTGGTCGAGTACCGCCGGATAGGCACCCACCCCGCGTACGAGGGCACCAACGCCACGTAGCTCGAGTTCTTTGGCCTGATGCCGCAGAGCCCGTTGTTGGGCCTGGTCAAGAGCATCGAACAAGGCACCGAGCACCGCCGGACCATCACGGTGGACTCGGTTGGCCAGCCCGCGCCTGACCCCCGGTCGAGTAGCGACCAGTGCCAGTAGCAACCTAGTCACACTGTCCATGAGGGGGAGGCATCTCCCGAAACTTTCGACGAACACATGTTCGATTGTCTACCCTTTATCTCCGGATGGCAAGGACCGACTGCCCCTAGTTTGCTAACGCTAACGAGGCTGAGCGAACCGTGCGAGGATGAAGCGTCACGAGGCTCGGCGAAAAGTCACCATGTCCCAAGAACATCCGTCGCACCCGTTTCGTCGGGACAGCCGAGGCAATCGGCTGGAGAACTGGCGGGTGACGAATCACGCCGGTGGCCACCGGCTCTGGCTGCGCGGCACGCGCGAAATGGCTGACCAGGTCACCCGAGTCGCTCCGGAGTACCGACGTGTTCTGGTACCCAGATCAGTCGCGGCGCACTGGACGCACGCCCTGCGTTCACCGAGGGCGCCGCGTGACGAGGTTGCCCGGCTCATGAAACTCCTTTCCGAGGTCATCACTCTTCCTTTCATGCCGAGCGTGGCGGGCGCGATCGCGCTGGATTGGTACAAGCAGCCGTTGGACGAGGTTGATCCGTACAGCTGGCCCAACACCGAAGTTGGTGAGCTGGTCCACCGCGGCAAGTATCGGTTCCAGTTTCATCCACGGCTACGTGGGCGGTTTGGTTTGGAGATCACCAGCCGCATGTGTCTCGTCATCGAGAACCACCCCGGACTTCGGGGAGCTGACGTGGTCGTGAACGTGCCGGGGCATGACTCGTCCCAGGTGTCTTTCGGTAGTCAGCTGGCCGCGACAGTGGCCAGGGACACCCAGAAGCCCTTCGTGAAACTCAAGACCAAGGACCCGTTCCGGCTTGCGGCCAAGTCCGCGCATGTCGAGCAGCGCGCGAAAACCATTCGCGGCCAGTTCTCGGTCCCGCTGTCACTGGACGGTCAGAACGCGCTCATTGTCGACGATGTGGTTCACTCCGGGGAGAGTATACGCGAGGCGGCCAGAGCCACATTGGCCGCTGGAGCGAACCTGGTGTACGGGCTGTGCGCCGTGCGGACTAGGCGTAGCTGATCGGGATAACCGGCCGCGAGCCGAGAACGGGGTCCGCGCTGCGTAGGTGTTTGCCGGAGTATCTCGTCGTTCCACCCCCGGCTGGCGCCACTGATGCTGGTAGTGCCGGTGAGGCGATTTCACGGCCGCGAAGCATCACCGTCAGGGGTCACAGTGGCTAATTTCGGGAACGACCAGTCGTCGTCCTCAGGCTTGGGAAGCCCTTCGGGCAAGGTCAGCTTGATAAGTTGAGCCGCGTCCGTGGCCACCCGGTCAACCAGCGCACGCTCGGTCCACGCTTCGGCTACCAGTAGCTTCCGCAAACGCGCGGCGACATCGCGGGTCGCCAGCTCGCCGACACGGTCGTCATCCGCGGAGTCCAACCGTTCAGCGGCCAACTCGATGACCTTCCTCCAGCCGAGCTCCAGGACATCGCACTGTCTGAAGGTCTCAACCACCTCGCGGACTTCACTGACCGTGGCGACGAGCGGTACCCTCACGGTGGCTTCTCCCTCAGCTGGACACAGCGATAGGCCGGTCCTGAGCTCAACGAGAAAGCGACAACGGTGGATGCCCTCGATCTTTGGACGCCCGACTCCACGCCCGATCCCACACCGAGGCAGTGATAGCCGTTCGAAGCGTCCACCACCCTGGGTACGCGCACCGTCCAGGGCCTGGTTGAACGTTAGATCACGGGTTCGAAGTCGACGCCGGTTTGTTTGTGTCGGGCGTATCGGGCCGGGTCGGCGGTGAGCAGGGGCCACCCACGTTGCTGAGCACAGGCAATCGCGTGCGCATCTATCTGGGGACCGCCGAGCTTCCCCACAGCGCGGGCACGCGCCTGGTCGAGGTTGTCGACGACGGTCACCGGGAGGTCAAGCACGACGTCGAAGGCTAGACGTTGATCGTCGTTAAGCTCTACCCACACCGCCGCTACGGCGGTCGACGGCACAACCAGAACGATGGACTCCTCAACGGCCGTCCATATTGCCGCAGCGGCATAAATCGACGTTCCGCGCGCGAACGCGACTAGCGCAGAAGCGTCGAGAACCCTGCCACCAATCACGTCTGGTCGGACGGCGCGGGAAGCCCCCAGGCCTGTCGCACAGCCGCCCGCGCCGCTAACGGCGGGGGCCCACCAAGGACGCGGGTCAACTCGGCGAGCGCCTGGGCACGACTGAGGCGCTCTCGTATGGCGTCAGTAACGAAAACGGACAAATTGGCAGCCGCTCCGGCCTGCACGGCGCTCCTGGCGCCGGCGAGCACATCAGGCGGCAGGCTCACAGTGATCCGCTCAGCAGTCATATTCTGAGGCTAGCACCATCATACTCATCCGGACCGGCAGGTTACATCGGGACTGTTGCGTTGTGCGAAGCCGGGCAGGCGAGATCGTTGATCCCGGTTGGTCAGATCGCCAGGACCAGCTCGTCGAAGGCAGCCGCCACCCGCGGCGTCGTGGGTTCCCCCCGCACGAACTTTCCGGCCCGCCGGCGCGTTTCCACCCGAACGAACCGCCCAGCCACCCTACCGAGCAACCCGTTCGCTTCCGCTTCCCACCGCGCCTGCTCTAACCTGTGGCCCACGGCCACCGCGTGATCATCGAACGTCGACACAACCGAAGATGATCACCCGGCGGCCGCCCTCCGTCCGGGACGCCACGCCGGTAGGTCACAACTTACGGCTGCAGTACTAGCTACTGGCTGAACGCGGTGTCGAGGTGGATCACGTCACGATCTACCGCTGGGTGCAACGGTTTACCCCGCTGCTGATCGACGCGGCACGGCCCTGCCGGCACGCCGCGGGCGATCGCTGGTTCGCGGACGAAACGTCTGTGAAGGTCATGGGGCGTTGGGTGTATCTGTACCGGGCGATCGACCAGTTCGGGCAGGTCATCGATGTCCTGGTCTCCCAGAACCGGGATCTGGCGGCCACTCGCCGGTTCTTTAGCCGCGCCCTGCAATTCGGCCCGTGCCCCAGTGAGGTGGCCACCGACCGGGCGCCTGCCTACCCGCGGGTGCTCGATGAGCTGCTGCCCGCCGCCTGCCACGTCGTGGAGAAGTACGCGAATAACCCGATCGAAGCCGATCATGGCCGGGTGAAGTCCCGACTGCGACCGATGCGCGGCCTCAAACGGCTCCGCTCCGCCCGGGTGATCAGCTCCGGACACGCCTTCGTCCAGAACATCCGCCGCGGCCACTACGAACTCGGGACCGAGCAACCCCCAACGCTGCGGGTGATGGCTGCCTTCACCGAGCTGGTCATGGCCATCTGAACAGATCACAAGAACGGATCCAGCCTGCCACCACTTCGCACAACGCAACAGCGCCCTACGAACTCGGAGTCGAAAAACCCACGACACTGCGGGTGGCCGCTGCCTTCACCGAGCTGACCGTCGCGATCTGATCAGGCCACAGGAACGGAATCCGGCCTACCCCGGCTTCGACAACGCAACCGTGCCTGACCGGGCTACGGCAGGTTTCTGCCGTATCCCGCTCATACCCGTGGTGTAGCCGGGTGATGGGGACGGGCGCAGGCCCGCCGGCGGTGTCCTCGCCTGATCCCGTTGAGCGGGACCCCGCTCGCCCCGGCGCCAGCCGATGACCACCGCCCGCCGGAGCGCCGGTCGCGGACCACCCGTCGCGCCGGTGAGCCGGTTGAGCGTCCGTGCCACCGTCAGGTCGTGGGCGGTCGCCTATGCTGTGGCCCGTGGATGTTGAGGAAGTCCCGGTCGAGGCTCCCGCCGCGCTGGCTGAGGCCATCGAGCGGGTCGCTCGCGGTGAGGTGGTGCACCTGGTGCGGGAGGGCCGACCGGTCGCGGACCTGGTTCCCGCGGGTACAAGCTCGACCGCAGCCGCCGTGCGGGCGATCAGCGAGCGGATGGCCGAACGGTTCGGTGCGCCCACTCTGGCCCACTACCGGCGGGTTTATGAGTCCTGCGGTCGTCCGTGGCCGGGTGACGAGGAGATCCGCCGTGAGTTCCCCGTTGCGGACGCGTCCTGACCGAGCACACAGCGCCGTCGCTGGTCAGCGGACGGATACTGGACTCCTCGGCGGTTGCCTCCTGGACGGTCGGTGAGCTGGCCATCCGGTCCTGGCTGACCGTCGCCCCCAAACTGGGTTTGACTTTCCTGCTTCCCGAGCTGGCCGTCGTCGAAGCACGCACCCTACGGCCGCACACCAAGGAGTCGATCGAAGAGCTCCTCAATCATCCGCACGTCGTGCTCGCGACGATGAGCCCGACCGACGCCACTGAGGTGGAACGACTGCTCGCCGCAGGCCGGACTTCCGACGTCACCGCTGCCTGGGTCGTGATGCGCTCGAGTTGAGGTTCTCACTTCATCACCGGCAAGCGCATCCCTGGCACGCGGCGCTGACCAGCATCGATGCGTCCACATCCAGCACTACCGTCACAAACTCATATCATGATCAACAATCTTGAAACGACCGTGCGAAGGACCCCGAGGAGGCGGCTCGTGACGTGTGGGGTCACACTTTCATCTAGACCGTCGGTAACAGCCGCAACTCGGCTCTCGCTGATGATCTTATTAAATGGTCTCTTTTTCTGAGCGAGGTTGTGTTGTCGGCTGAGTCAGCTGAGCATGCAGCGACGAGAGATGCCATAGAGCGCGATGCTCAGTTCGTCGGCCGATACATAAGTGCGGCGCTTAATGGTGGGAGTGCCGCCCCTATCGTGTCGCTGGTTCTGAATAACTACTTTGCGCTATTCATTGCAGAGTCGCAGCAGTGGTTGCGATTGTTTAGGCTAGGAATGCCGAATCCGCTAAGTGAGGATGTGCGACAGATCATTAAGCAGTCGCGGAATAGCTTAAAATTATTTGAGGACAGTAACCGTCGAATTCGTGGACAGTTAACGTACTTCAAGGACGGTATCTTGAGCGAGCATCGGTCGTATTTCTATGACCGATTTGGAGACGCAGTCCCGCCAGAGGCTACCGATCTCGGTATTTTTCGCTACTCCGGATCGATCATCTGCACGACGCATTCCGCATCCTTTGGCTTAGGGGTGCCCGCGAAGAAGCTTCTCGAAGAAGAGGGTCTCGTCAGAGGTTTGGCTAAGGACTACGGCCGTTACCTTTCGCTGTGGGGCACTCGAATCACTGAGGCGCCCTCGTTCCTTGGGTGCCTAGATGACGCGCTGGTGGGCAAAGACGAAGATGTTCGCAGTTGCGAATTCTACGCTCGGACGTTCAACGAGGCGGGTCCAGAGGAGCTTAATGGGTTCCTGTCGGTGCTTCAGAGTGCGATGAACTTCACTAGCGAGATTCTGTCGCTGGAGAGCAATGTGGAGTCGTTCTACACGGTGTTCAAGATCCGATTTCTAACACTCTACCACGTGATCCGAAGTATCAGACCTCTGATTGGGAACCGCGCGTTGACAATTTCATCGCTCTCGCAGTCATACATCCTGAGGATCATCTCCAATCCGATGGCGAAGTTGATCATAAGCGATGCTGATGTTACCGGTCTCCGGCAATCCCTAGTGCACTATAGGCCGGAGGCTCGATTCGTGGCACGGCTCGATACGGCGGCCCCTCTTTATGGGCTCTTGCGGGCGGCATTCCCAGGTCGAACCGCCATGGAGGCGGTGGGCGAGGTCTACCAATGTGCTGCCGATACTGCCGCCCTCATTAACGATTGGGCGAAACGAAGGGCATCCAGTTAGTGCTCAGGGGTTGCGTCGGCTAACTTCCGCTGGGCCGCAGCGGTATTGATCTTCGTGCGGCCCAGCGAAGAGGCCTCCCCTGGAGTCAATGGCCCTGCCTTAAGTGATCAACAGGACGCTGTTCGGGCGGGAGGCAATGGGATTGTTGCGTTGGTGGGTGACCGGCTGGGCAGGCTGTGCTGATGGCACTGCTGCGTTGACCGATGACGTGGGTTGATGTGTCGTCGCCCTGTTCCCGCGCCCGTGTCGAGGTCCAGCTGGGGCTGTTGGGGTGTGGCCTGGCTGTGTCAACCAGAACTGGCCCCACTGTTCTTCTTGGTTCTGGCCCCACCGGGGGTTGGCGCGGGTGGGGTTGGAGAGCGAAACATTTTGGGGGAGGTAGGCGACGGGTGCCTGGATGATCTACCTGTCTGGTTGCACTCCATGGACCGGCTGGCCCGCAACCTGGATGATCTGCGCCGACTGGTCCGCGAACTCACCGCTCGGGGTGTCAGGGTGCACTTCGTCAAAGAGCATCTGAGTTTCACCGGTGAGCACTCGCCCCTGGCCGAGCTGCTGCTCTTCGTGCTCGGGGCGTTCGCCGAGTTCGAGCGAGCGCTCATCCGGGAACGTCAAGCCGAAGGAATCGCCCTGGCCAAGGCCCGCGGCGCCTACCGAGGCCGAAGAGATCCCTGACCCCCCACCCAGGCCGAGGACCCGCGGGCCCGGGTCGCGGCCGAAGAACGCAAGGCGAGTCTGGCCCGCGAGTTCGACATCAGCCGCCAAACCCTCTACCAGTACCTGCGCCCCGCTCAACCGACCCCGCTATAGAGGGCCAGGATGGCGCGATGCCCACCGTTGCACAGCCGACGACCAGCCCTAAGCCGACCGAGTCCGGTGGCGATTCCGCGATGGTGTATCAGCTGCGTGTGGTGATCAACGGGGTCAGCCCGTTGATCTGGCGGCGGCTGCTGGTCTCCGGTCAGACCACGATCGCGCGGCTGCACACCATCCCGCGGACCGCCTTCGGCTGGGGCGCAGAGCACCTGCACCGCTTCGTCATCCATGGCACCGAGTACGGCATCTACCAGTTCGGCCGACCCTGGTTCCGCGACGACGCCCGCACGGTGCGCCTGGGCGAGCTGGGGCCTGCGCGTCGGGGAAAAGTTCAGCTACGAGGACAACTTCTTCGCCAGTTGGCAACTCGATCCGCGCGTCGAGCAGATTCGGTCTGCGCGGCCCAGGCGGGTGTATCCGCGCTGCACCGGCGGACGGCGGGCCGGCCCGCCCGA
>JAFASX010000006.1 GCA_019244295.1 Pseudonocardia sp. | reverse complement strand
CCCGCGCCAGGTCGGCCTGGTGCTCGCGGAGCTGATCGTGACCCATCTGGTGGCGCCGGGCGCGCCGATCACCGTGGTGGTGGATGACACCCTGTTCCGCCGCCGGGGTAAGACCGTCCACGCGGTGGGGTGGTTCCACGACGGCTCCGCGGCCGGGCAGGTGAAGCTGGGGTTCGGGAACAACTGGGTAGTCGTGGCGATCCTGGTAACCCTGCCATTCCTCTCACGCCCGGTGGCCCTGCCGGTCCTGGCGGCCTTGGCGGTCAAGGGCGGCCCGAGCAAGCCGGACCTGGCCCGGGAGCTGGTGGATCTGATCGCCGAACACTTCCCCGGCCGGGGGGTCGACATCGTGGGTGACGCCGCGTACGGCACCAGCGCGTTCGCCGGCCTGGGCAAGGGCATGAGCATGACCACCCGGGTCAAGTCCACCGCGGTGTTCTTCCAACCAGCCCCGCCGCGCACCGGCACGCGCGGCCGCCCGCGTCGCAAGGGGGAGCGGATCGGCACACCCGCCGACATCGCCGCCACCGCGCCTTGGCGCACCGTGACCGTGTCCCGGTATGGCACCACCGCCACGGTAGAGATCGCCGAGGTGCGCTGCCTGTGGTACGGCACCTGGCGCACCGATACCGTCCGGGTCATCCTGGTCCGCGAACACGGCACCACCACCGGTTATGACCTGGCCCTGGTCAGCAGCGACCTCACCGCGACCCCGGAGGCAATCATCGCCCGCTACGCCGCCCGGTGGGGCATCGAGGTCATCTTCTACGACGTCAAGACCATCCTCGGCGTCGGCGAAGCCCGCAACCGCGTCCCCAAAGCCGTCGAGCGCACCGTCCCGTTCGGGCTGTTGTGCTACAGCATCCTGATCCTCTGGTACGCCCTGCACGGCCATGACGACACCGACCCAGCCGCCCGCCGTATCGCCGCACCCTGGTACCGCTCCAAGACCGAACCCTCCACCTTCGACATGCTGATCAAGCTCCGCCGGCTGATCATCGCGGCCCGATTTCTGCCATCCTCCCCCCGACCAGCCACAACCCACGAAATCCTAAAAGTCCAGCAAGCATGGGCACTAGCCGCCGCATAACCGCGAAAGTCGAGCTCGTAATGGTAGTAGGTTTACCCATGCAGGACGAAGATGATCATGTTCTAACCAGCGACGATGCTAGCCGCTGGAGTAAATGAGTCTTCATCACGGGACACTAGAGTGCAGCATGGATACGGAGCACCTCCATGATCTCGTGCCGAGGCACTCGGCCTAGCCCGCATTCGGTCGCTATGCCGAACTCAAGACCTCCGGCTGAGGCTGCGCGCATCCTACGGCGCGCACCTGAGACTCCATCTGAGAAATGCACCAACCCAAGGAAAAGTCCCACTTCCTTTGGGAGCCACAGCTCACGCAGTGGCAGGAAGTACCGCTCGTCATCGCGAGTGATCGGCACCGGCATGTGCAGCCACGTCAACGGCCGAGGTGCATGATCGAGTACTGCGTTGGCTATTCGTACGAGAAGGCCTAGATCGTCGGGCTCCCTCCAGTGATGGCCACGGCCGTCTTCGCCGGGAATGTCGCCATAACATAGGTGGAGTCCGACCTCCACCTCAGCGGGCACCAGGTCGACGTGTGTGCGGAGCTCCCCGACTATCTCATTGAAGTCATAACCCGCACCGAGTTCGGCGGTCTCCTCCAGCAGCCCGATCTCGACCGCCACATCCCACTGCACGGACAGCTTGGCGGCCGGGATCTCGGCCAACGCGGCCCTAATCTCTGCCGCGAGGGCGGCCACGTATACCGGGCGCAGAGCGGCCTGATGCTCAGAAGAGATGAACATGTGCGTCAGCGCCAACTCCGTCGGTAGACTCATCTGGAACCGCGCCGACTGAGGGATCGCGCCCTCATCCTGGAGCCGGCGGAAGATCCGGTAGGAAGATGTAGCGGCTTCAGCGTACCCCAGGTCGAGCCGAACGTCGGCCGGATGAACGCCGGCGCACAATCGAAACGTCGGCACTAAGTACCCCGGCTCGGACGGGGTTACTTGTGCCAACTGCGAAACTCTGGCCAGCCGTTCCCCATGCCAGAAGATCCATCGCAACCGCTCGCCGGTCTCACCATCCGGGATTCTGGCCACAGCAGACCCGCAGACGGATGCGATTGCACGAAATACCTCTTCGGCGTCGGTTAAATTTACACTACCGCAGAACTGCGCTTTCATCAGACCCATGATTTTGTGATAGTCGAGGCGATTTGGGGTGATTTCTCTAACCCAGTGCTCGACAGTGAGCGAGATGGGACGACACCTTCAAGATACACTAGGAAACAGCCCCCTCAAGTTTTCTGGACAGTCGCCAATTGGTGTTTATACACTATGATCCGCCGTTTCAAGTATCGACCTTGAACCTCGTTGGAGGTTTGCAGTCGAGCGCCTAGCGGAAAACGTCTTTGGTTATAGAACTCCCTCGCTTGTTTCGGGCTAGTGCTCCGGTCGTAAGTTACTGTGATCATGTTTCGGTGGTTTGTTGTCGTTGCGCGTGGCGCAGGTCGTCCAGCAGTTTCTTCAGGAAACCGACCGTGGTGCCGGGATCGTGCGGGTCGGTCCGGCGGTCAGCATGCTGCGCGCCGCCCGCTGCGCCGTTGGATCGGCGAAGGCGTCGTAGCTGGTCAGATAATGCTCTCCAGCCCACCGGTTTCCAGGCCGCTGGGCGCGGTATAGGCGATGGCCAGCAGCCAGAGCGGTTGGGTCTGGTACACCAACCTCGACCAGGGCGTCCAGCGTCATTTCGCCGCGAACAGACCGAGCACCCGCTTGTCTGGCGGCAGGTTGATGTCGAACCGGCCCATCGTGGCCTGTGTATCGATTGCACTGTCCCGGAGATTCATCGAAGTCCGCCTTTCCGTCGACTATGCCCGCACCGTAGCCTGCACCCGCCCGCTGGTGCGCCAGTGGAGAGGTGGTCCACTGATCACCGAGCCGGGTCTGGACGGGGCCGGCAGACAGACTTTCCCAGGCCCCCGTAACTTTCCTCAGTGGTCCTGGCCCGCTGCGCGGGCCGCCGTGGAGGCAGGAAAACCGGCACGCACCTCCTCATCGGTACCACCGGCCCCAGAGGTGCCTATTTTTCGATCAGTGGTCCTGGCCCGCTGCGCGGGCCGCCGTCGGGGCGGGAAAACCGGCACTCACCGCATCATCGGTACCACCAGCCCCAGGAGTGCCTATTTTCGGATCAGGGAGAACCTGCGGACGCCTCTCGCGCTCCTGCTAACCTAGCATCGCCACTGCGGGCCACCTCGATCTACCGGTCCGGGTGCTCCGTCGCTGCTACCAAGCCCATGATCCTCTCTAGAACTAACCGGGGCTGCGCCCCAGCGCGTAGAGTAGCTGATGTTCTCGAATAGTATGTGGTGCCCGAGGTGAAGTCGATCCGCAACGCACAGACATTCCGCGATCTCACCACACCTGTCGTCACCAAGATCGGCACCCGCGTCCCCTAGCGGAGCTTGCGCGCGTCCACGCCGGGAAAATGACCTACGCCCACGCCGCCTGCGTGCACACAGGATCATCCAGCGCGTTCCCCGCTCCCGCAGGTACCAGATCACCGAGGCGGCCTCCAAGCACTGCTGTTCACCCATGCTACGACCACGTCCTGTGCGCCGGGCTCGCCCACATCACCGGCCCAGCTAATGGCCTCCAACGAGCCTCGGGTGGTCCACACAGGTCGATGATCTAGGGGTCGCTCCTTGTAAGTACTCTTCCGCTGTCACGCGCCCCACGCTCACCGCTCCGGGCCGCACAGATCGACGGAAACCTAGGAGCACCACATGACACGTCTGCGCAGAGTTATCGGCGCAACAACTGCAATCCTGCTGGTCGCAGCTGGGTCCATCTCCGCCGTACAGGCCTTGGCACCGGCCATCGCGGACGCAGACACCCCCACGCATTACTACCTCGATTGCGCGGAAGGAAACGATGCGGCGGCGGGCACCTCTACTGCGACTCCGTGGAAGACCTTGGCCAAACTCAACAGCATTCGCTACCGCGCGGGCGACACGATCAGTCTGCGCGCCGGCGTCAGCTGCGAGGGAACGGCTACGCCCAGCGGATCCGGAACGGCGGCAGCGCCGATTATGCTCAACTCTTACGGCTCAGGGGGCAAGCCCAAGATCGTGGCTTCAAACGCCCGAGCCGCGATCTACCTGCACAATGTACAGGGATGGGAAATCCGGGATCTCGACATCACCGACCGGGGCGGTGCCGGTTCGCCGCGGGTGGGGGTGTACGTCGAGGATGACGATCAAGGTATTGTTTCGCACTTCGTGGTCGACTCAGTTATTGTGCATGACATCAACGGTTGCGATTGCACCGGATTCGACCAGCCCAGCGGCGGCATTCTGTTCCGGGCGGGCGGCATGAGCACGCCCACCGGCTTCTCTGGCATCACGGTCAGCAACAGTACGGTCAGACACACCGACGGCATTGGGATCGGGACGATCTCGCTGTGGGCCAAACGTGATTTCTTCTATCCCGAAGGTCCCGGCACGAGGTTCGTACCCGAGTCCGGAGTGCTGATCGAGAACAACGCGGTGTCCGACCAGGGCGGTGATGGCATTGTGGTGCAGAACGGAACCAATGCCATTATGCGGCACAACATGGTCAACGGATACAGCTTGCGGGCCACGGCCTACCACTCCGGGATTTGGGCCTGGAACTCCGACGACAGCTTGATCGAGTTCAACGATATCAGCCACGGTGGTCGCGAGCCACTCAATGTAAACCTTGCTGCGGCCTTCACCCCTGATGTCCGCAACCGACTCGTTGCATCGAGCGACATCGGTAACGGCGGCCCCCTCGCGGCCTCAGCTTTCGACGTCGACGGTGGCAACAATGGAGTCACTTATCAGCACAACAGCACTCATGACAATGGCGCGATGTTACTCGCCTGCGCCATCAAAGGGCTGAACTCGCGGGGAGCGCGTATTATTGCTAACACCAGCAACAATGATCTCGACAACGGCCAGGGCGTCGTGACGATCAGCTGCCAACCGCAGCAAGACTTTCGTTTCGACCGCAACACGGTCACCGCGCCGAACGCGGCGACGATCATCCAGAACAAATCGACCACGTCAGGGCTGTTCACCAACAATGTGTTCACCGGGCGCCGGTCAGGCTCTACCATCTCCGACACGTACAGCGTCTTCCGGGGCAACGTGTTCCGAAACATCATCAACCCGCCGACTCAGTCATCATGAGCGGGCACGGTCCTGAGCATGGAAATCAGCGGTTCCTCAGGGGGCGTGCTCCATGGCGGGTCGGGGTACGGCAAGCTGTGAGATACAGCGAAGCTGGCTGCCCAGGAAGGTACGCACGAAACCCTCGACGGTGTCGGTGTCACGCGGTGAACGCAGGAATGGCTTGAGCTTGCGTTCCACCTCCTGGATACCGGGCGCGGTGGCCATGAAGCGGGCGACAGCCTTGATGTCCCCCTCGTACTCGATCATCCGGACCATCAGGTCGTCGCGGATGAACAGAGCGGTGGCCAGAATGCTGCCGGCCGGGACACCGTCGGGACCGGGCACGGTGGATGTGCCGACCCGCCGGAAGTCCCCGAAGATCTCGGCGATCTCGTCTTCATGTCCGGGCAGGATGTCGTAGGTGATCGCGGCATAGGCCATGGTCGATCCCTTCGGGGTATGCGGGTCAGTGGTTGTCGGCGGCCGGATCCGGCGCGGTCTGCACGCCGTTTTCGAATACCCGAATAGACCGGGTCGGGCAGCTGCGCGCCGCGCGCCGCACGTCTTCGTGCAGGGCGGGCGGTGGGCTCGGGTCGAGCACAGTGACGTGCCCGTCGTCGTCTTGGTCGAACACCGCCGCCGCGCGATAGACGCACAGGCTGCTGACCGCGCAGCTGTGCGTGTCCGCGACCACCCGGAAACCAGTCTCGATGTCCGTGCCACCGATGTCCGTCTTGACGGCACGTGTTTGGGCATCCACCGGGCTCACCAGTCGACCGGGATCTGGGTGAAGCCCTCCATGAAGCCGCCGAGCGCCCTGGGCAAGGTGGCGCCGTCGACCGTGAGGTGGATGCCCGGGAAGCGCCGCAGCAGGGTCTCCGTGGCCACCTGCAGCTCCATCCGCGCCAACGCCGCGCCCACGCAGTAGTGCAACCCGGCCCCGAAGGTCATGTGATGGTTCTCAGTACGCCGGATGTCCAGGGTGAATGGCTCAGGGAAGACCGCCTCGTCCACGTTCGCCGATTCCTCGGACAGCAGGACACTCGAACCGGCTGGGATCACCGTGCCGTCCGAGAGTTCAATGTCGGCCACCGCGTAACGCATGGTACCTATCGAGGAGCCCATGATCTGCGTGCGCAGCAGCTCCTCCACCGCAGTCGGAACTAGCGACAGGTCGGCCTTGATCTGTTCGAGGAGGTCCCGGCGGTGCAGCAGCACGGCCGTGCCGGCGCCGATCTGGCTCGCCGTGGTGACGTAACCGGCGATCAGCAGGCCTTGCACCCAAAACCGCAGCTCGTGCTCATTGAGCCGGTTATCGTCCTCGTCACGCACCCTGATCAGCTCACTGATCAAGTCGCCCCCCGGCGAGGTGCGCTTGGCCTCGATCAGGTCGCCAAGGTATTTCCACAGGTCGCGACGGCACACACCAACTTCCTCCGGCGGTAGTTTCGTCACCGAGAGGAACCCGTCGACCAGGCGCCGGAAGGTCACCATGTCCTCCGGGGGCACGCCGAGCAAAATGCAGATCACCTTGATCGGGAGCGGGAAGGCGTACGCCTCATTGAGGTCGGCCGGCCGGGGTCCCTCGGCCATCGCATCGAGCAGATCGTCGGCGATCCGTTGCGCCATGGGGCGCAGCTTCTCCACCCGGCGGGCGGTGAACGCTTTAGTCACCAGGCCACGCACTCGGGTGTGCGCTGGCGGGTCGGGGTCGATATTGGGGTCGACGAACAGCTCGTTGTCCGCTGAGATGCGCGCCACGCCGGGACGGGCGATGTTGCGGCTGAGCCGATGGTCGGCGAACAACGACCGTACGTCGACGTACCGGGTGACCAGCAGCGCGGTGTCACCGCTTGGCAAGGTCACCCGCACGACGGCCCGCTCGCGCA
Organism: Pseudonocardia sp.; assembly: GCA_019244295.1. Classification (GTDB taxonomy): domain Bacteria; phylum Actinomycetota; class Actinomycetes; order Mycobacteriales; family Pseudonocardiaceae; genus Pseudonocardia. The sequence goes on along the minus strand of JAFASX010000006.1, from coordinate 63,612 downwards.
ATGCCCGCAACACCTCGGGGATCTCCATCGGGGGCGTCCACGGGAAGGGGTAGCGGACCGGTGCGGCGCGGCCGGCCGGCGCCCCGGTCGGACTGGGGTTGGTGGTCGTCATACGAAGGTCCTCTCCTGGTCCGGGATGCTGCTGTCAGCGCGGGCCTGCCATGCGGTGTCAGCGAACGCGGGTTCGTGCTCGGCGGCCGCGACGAAGCTCTCGACGATCTGATCTCGCCCTCTCGGTCCCGCCTCTTCGGCGACCGCGTCGACCATCGCCAGAAACGCCCGCACAGCGTGCGTGTATCCCGGGCCGGGGTGGTAGGCCTGAATCCATGGCTCGTATCGGGATCCGGGCGCGTGCCGTTCCAGCAGTTGGTCGCTGACTCGGTGGTTGAACCACACCATCGGCAACAATGCCCCCACGCCGACAACGAAGGAGGTGGCGCTCGCGGCGGTGAACGTCGCGCAGTGGGCACGGGTGGCTGGTTCCGCCGCCGCGATCTCGGGAAGCGCCACCAGCCTGAGCGCGGGCGTCAGCTCGCCGTAGGCCAGGCGAAGCCGGTCGCGGGCCTCAAGGCTGGCGAACGCCGAGCGGCTCAGCAGGGCGGCATGGGCGTTCGAGGGCGCACTCGCCGCGCAGCGGGCCAACGCTCTGGCGTAGACCGGCAACAGGTGGTCGGTATCTTGCGCGACGAACCGCGCCAGCGCGGCCGGTGGGAGGGAGCCATCGGCCAACCCGGTCCAAAACGGGTGCTCGCGCACGGCGCCCAGTAGCGGTTCGGCGATCTGGATCAGTTCTTCGTGCAGCATCGTCATCCTTTCCCTCACCCAGCCCTAGCCCAGTTAGATCTCGATCCGCACCCGGTAGCGACGCAGCCAGGCGTCCAGCTGCAGCACCATCTCAACATCACGACGCTCGCCCCATCCGGTCGCCTCGACCGGACGACGCTCGCGCAGCAGCGCGTCCACCCGCGCGGTGTCCAACATCGACCGGACGGGGGACGACGAATCGGCGAACACCGCCTCGAGCTGGTCACGCAACGCTTGGCCGTAGCCGGGGTCCTGGGTGACCGGGAACGGGCTCTTGCGCCGCCGCAGGATCGATGTCGGCAACAAATCGGCGACCGAGGCGCGCAGCACCCCCTTCTCCATCCCGCCCAAGCCCTTCATCGACCATGGGATGCCGAAGGCGTACTCAACCAGCCGATGGTCGCAGTAGGGCACTCGCAGCTCCAGCCCAACCGCCATGCTCAGCCGGTCGTCCCGGTCGAGCAGCAGCGGCAGCCAGCGGGTCAGGTGCAGGTAGGTGACCCCGAGCATGAGCCGGTCCTTCGCTGTTCCGGCGTCGATCACCGGAACCTCCGCCAGCGCCTCGGCGTGCCGCGCGGCGGTATAGCCGGGTATGTCGATCCGCCGCAGCAGGCCGGGATCGAGCAGGCCGGTGCTCATGCCGTGCGGGGCGACCGCGAAGCCCATGGCCACCCACGGGAAGTTTCCGGCCGCCAGCAACGCGGGATCGCGGAATGACTGGTAACCGCCAAACAGCTCGTCGGCGATCTCCCCCGTCAACGCCACGGTCGAACGCTCCCGCACCGCTCGCAGCAACAGGTGCAGCGAGCGGTCCATGTCGGGAATCGGTCGAGGCAAGTCCTGCGCGGCCAGCGCGTTCGCGGCCAGGACCGGATCGGTCATCTCCGCGGTGCGCAGCACAACCGGCTCATGGTCGGTGCCGACGTGCTCAGCCACGGCCGCGGCGTAGGGTGCGTCAGGGTCCTCGTGCCAGAAGTCCTTGCGAAACCGGTCGGTGTGTCCCTCAAAGTCCACCGCGAACGTCCGCAGCGAGCCCTCGCCCGCCTTGTGGGCGATCGCCGCGATAGCGCTCGAGTCTAGGCCGCCCGACAGCAGCGTGCACAGCGGCACGTCTGAGACCAGCTGCGCGGTCACCGACTCTTCCAGCAGCCCACGCACTGTGGCCACCGTGGTCTCGGCGTCGTCGGTGTGCTCGCGCACGGTGAGCCGCCAGTAGCCGCGGGTGCGCACCGCCGCCCGGTCCACTGACACAATCGATCCGGGCGGGACTTCGGACATGCCGAGATAGACCGCGCGCCCGGGTGTGGAGACATAGCCGAGCAGCTCGGCCAGCCCCTCCGCGTCGATCGCGGCGTCGATCAGCGGGTGGGCCAGCAAAGCCTTCACCTCAGAGCCGAAAACGATGCCGTTGCCGAGACAGGTGTAGTAGAGCGGTTTGACCCCGAGCCGGTCGCGGGCCAGCAGCAGCCGCTGCCGGGACGGATCCCAGACGGCGAAGGCGAACATGCCATCGAGGTACTCGACGCAACGCTCGCCCCACTGGAGGTAGGACCGCAACACCACTTCGGTGTCGCTACGGCTGCGGAACCGATGCCCCAGGGCCTGCAGCCGGGTCCGCAGCTGACGGAAGTTGTAGACCTCGCCGTTGTACACAAGGACCGCGAGGATGCGGTTGTCCTGCTCGGCCACCATCGGCTGGGCACCGCCCTCGCGGTCGATGACCGCCAGCCGCCGGAAGCCGAGCGCCGCGTGCTCGTCGGCCCACACCCCTTCACCGTCGGGGCCCCGGTTGGCCAGCGTCGCGGCCATCGTCCGGACCGTGGCCCGCTGGTGACGCATATCGCGCTCGAAGTCGATCCATCCCGTCACACCGCACATGAGCTGCCATTCCTAGCTTCGCCGAGCGCGGCTCCGGTTTGCAGCAACTCAGGTAGGCGCACCGCCAGCTCAGCGGGTGAAGGGGCGGCTCGCGCCTCGTCGCGCAGCGTGCGGGCGCCGGCGCGGACATGCGAATCGCGCAGCAGCCGGCGTACTTCCGCATATAGCCGATCGGGGGTGGCCTCGTCGCGGGTGAGAACCTCACCGGCGACGGCGGCAAGCACCTGCGCGGCATGCCCGGCGTGGTCGGGCAGCTGCGGCACAAGCAGCAACGGCACTCCATACCGCAGCGCGGTCAGCACGGTCGCCGCCCCACCGTGCGCCACCACCAGGTCCGTGTCCGCCACGACCCACTCGAGCGGGGCGTCGACCAGCACCGTGACGCCCGGCAGCGGACCCTGTCTGGCGGCCTGCGCGGCTGAGACGACCGCGACCACATCAATGTCGGCTCCCGCGACGGCCGCCGCGACCGGCCCGGCCAAGCACCGTGCCGGGTCGAGCCGGCCCATGGTGTGGCCCCAGGTGACGCAGACCCTCGGCCGGCCGTCACGCGGCGGCACACCCGCGTGAGGCGCCGCCGCGCCGCCGTAGGGGATGTAGCGGACCGGTATCACCGGCGGCGTCGGGTCGCTGGACGGCACGGATAGCCGCAGGCTCGGCGGCACTGGGTCGATGGTCAGATGCGCCGCCGGGTCGACCGGACCCGGCGCTCCGGCCTGAGCGGCCAACGGCTCGAGCAACACGGGAATCATCCCGGCGGCGCGGGCGAGTAGATCTACGCCATAGAGATGGCGGATGGCCGGCACCCCTACCGCAGCCGCCGCGACCGGGCCGGCCCACGCGGTCGGCTCGAACACCACCGCATCGGGACGCCACTCGCGGGCGAGCGCGACCAGATCCGGGGCCATCGCCTCGGCGTGCGCGAGGAACATCCGCAGGGCCCGGGGCCCCTTGCCGGTCCGCGGGGCGTTCCCGCCGGGGCCGCTTTGCACTGATGGCAGCACATATCCGCGCACCATGTCGACCGCGTCGGTGTCAGTACCTACCGCGGCGGCGGGCAGCCCACTGTGCACGGCCTGGTCGAGGATCGTGGGCGGCACGGCCAGTAACACGTCGTGGCCTGCGCTGCGGCAGGCCCAGGCCAGCGGCACCAGCGCGTAGAGGTGCGATGGCCAGCCCCATGCCGTGAACAGCACACGCATGCCCAGCTCCCGGATCCGTGCGGTGCCCGTGCACCGCGAGGACGAAACGCCTTCGCCAGCCACGCTGGCTGGCCGCTCTGGAGCATGGCTGGAGAAAGAGTGGGGCCGTGGCGGGCCTCGCTCACCAGCGCCGATCCAGCGAGGGCACGCACCATCCGCACCGGACGCCACTAGCGGGTGAGGCCGAGCCTGGGAGGGTCGATGGAACGCACCGCGCTGGTCACCGGCGCGAACCGAGGGTTGGGCCGGGCGGTGGCTCAGCAGCTGCACCGCCAAGGCCTGGGAGTGCTGGTCGGCGCCCGGGATGGCGCGGAGGCGCGGCGAGTCGCCGCCACCTTCGGGCCAGGGCCGGCCGGCCACGCGCTTGGGGTGACCATCGACGTCACTGACCCGGCGCAGGTCTCGGCCGCGGCCCAGCGGCACGTGGTCGACATCTTGGTCAGCAACGCTGGAGTCATGCTCGACGGGGGCAGCGATCCGTTGACTGTCTCCCTGGACGCGGTCGAGGAGACGCTGCGGGTCAACCTCCTCGGCTCGTGGCGGGTGCTCCAGGCGTTCCTGCCGGGCATGATCGCCCGGGGGTGGGGACGGGTCGTGCTGGTCTCCAGTGGCACCGGGGCGTTCAGCAACGGGCTGTTCCCCGGAGCGCCCGGCTACTCGGTGTCCAAGACCGCGCTCAACGGGCTCACCATGATGATGGCCGCCCAGACGTCCGGCAGTGGCGTGCTCATCAACGCGGTGAACCCGGGGCCGACTCGCACCCGGATGATGCCGAAGGCCGAGCAAACTCCCGAGGCCGCCGCGCTCGACATCGCCTGGGCCGCGACCCTGCCCGATGACGGTCCGACGGGCGCCTTCCTGCGTCGGCGGGTCGCGGCTTCGTGGTGACGTCGAGTCGTGCTGGAGACGTGTTCCAGCGTCACCCCAGCTCCGGTTGCGAGTCTGGCTGCCAGCGAACTCACCAGTCCGAAGGACCACCGGGAGGCACGGTGCATCGAACACTGATCGTCGCAAAGTTGCGAACGGATGATCCCAGCGGAATCGCCGAGGTCTTTGGAAAGTCGGACGAGACCGAGCTCCCCCATCTGGTTGGGGTCTCCCGCCGGACCCTGTTCACCTTCCACGATCTCTACTTCCACCTCGTGGAGGCCAACCAAGACATCACCCCCAACCTCTACCGCGCCCGCAAACACCCGCTCTACAGCGACATCAACCAGCGGCTGACCGAGTTCGTCGCGCCGTACGACCCGAACTGGCGGGAGCCTAAAGACGCCATGGCATCCCCGTTCTACGTTTGGACAGCGACCGAGGGGCGAGTCCAATGACCGCGACCCAGGACAACACAACCCGCCTGACGAAGGTGCATGTCTCCGCCGCCGCGGCGAACACCCGGCGAGGCGGTGACATCCGCGTCACGCTCAGCCCGAAGACGGTCGGCTCCACCTCCGGCTTCGGCGGTCGCCTCTATCTCGGCGTCGGCGAGTACGTCACCGAGCACTACCACCCCTACTCTGAAGAGTTCCTCCACATGGTGACGGGGCGGCTGGAGATGGCGCTGAACGGGGTGCCGGTCGGCCTCGGGCCGGGTGACTCGTTATGGGTGCCAATCGGGGTGCGGCATCGGCTGGTCAATGTCGGTGACGAACCGGCCGAGTGCGTTTTCCACCTCTCGCCGCTCGCGCCGCGCCCCGAGCTCGGCCACGTCGACACCGAGGCCCCGCCCAACCCGGGTGGGGCCCAACCTGACGTCGGGAGCGCCCGGTGAGCGGGAGTGAGCGCCGCCCGGTGATCACCGGGATCGGGGTGGTCGCTCCCGGCGGGATCGGCCGCGATGCGTTCTGGGACCTGTTGACCGCTGGTCGCACCGCCACCCGGCGGATCAGCCTCTTCGACCCGTCGAATTTCCGGTCCAGGGTCGCGGCCGAGGCTGACTTCGACCCTGTGCAGGCCGGGCTGAGCGCCCGGGAGATCCGGCGGATGGACCGGGCGGCGCAATTCGTCGTCGTCGCGACACGCGAGGCACTCGCCGACAGCGGCTACGACCTGGCCGGCGGGGACCCGACGCGCACCGGGGTGAGCATCGGCAGCGCGGTGGGCTGCACGATGGGGCTAGAGGAGGAATACGTCGTGCTGTCCGACGCCGGCCGGCAGTGGCTGGTCGATCACACCTACTCCGTCCCGCACCTCTACGGGTATATGGTGCCAAGCACCCTCGCCGTCGAGGTCGCCCGCGACGCCCACGCGGAGGGGCCGGTCACGTTGATCTCGACCGGGTGTACATCCGGGCTCGACGCGGTCGGTCACGGCGCGCAGCTCATCGTGGAGAACTCGGCCGACGTGGTGCTGGCTGGGGCCACCGACGCCCCGCTGTCACCGATCACCTCGGCCTGTTTCGACGCGATCAAAGCCACCTCGCCCAACAATGGCGATCCCGAGCACGCCTCGCGCCCGTTCGACGCGCACCGCGACGGCTTCGTCCTCGGGGAGGGCTCAGCCGTGCTGATGTTGGAGGAGCGCAACGCCGCCATCCGGCGCGGGGCCACCATTTACGCCGAGGTGTCGGCGTTCGCCAGCCGCAGCAACGCGTTCCACATGACCGGCCTGCGCCGGGATGGCCGAGAGATGGCCGAGGCCATCACGGTGGCGTTGGACAAGGCCCGGCTGGACCCCTCGGACATCGACTACATCAACGCACACGGTTCGGGGACCAAGCAGAACGACCGGCACGAGACGGCGGCATTCAAGCGCAGCCTTGGCGCGCGCGCGCACGAGGTACCCATCAGCTCGATCAAGTCGATGATTGGCCATTCGCTGGGTGCCATCGGATCGCTCGAGTTGGCCGCGTGCGCGCTCGCGCTGCGTCACCAGGTCGTGCCGCCGACGGCGAACTTGAACACCGCCGATCCCGAGTGCGATCTGGACTACGTCCCGCACACGGCACGTGAACACGAGATGGACGCTGTGCTCAGCGTGGGCAGCGGCTTCGGTGGCTTCCAGACGGCGGCTGTCCTCGCGCGCGTGTGACGCGGGCGGGCGTACCTCGCTTCAGCACAGATCCAGTCCCAGTACGAGAGGCGCACGGACATGAGCGGACCCGCCGCGACCACGGCCCCCGAGGCCGTGGTCACCGGCATCGGGGTCGTCGCGCCGACCGGTATCGGCGTCGAGGAGCACTGGAACGCCGTGCTCGCCGGCAAGTCAGGAATCGGTCGAATCCGGCGTTTCGACCCGACGTCCTACCCCACCCGGTTGGCCGGTGAGGTCAGCGGCTTCGCCACCGAGGAGCTCGTCCCCGCGCGGCTGACCCCGGCTACCGACCGGTGGACCCACCTGGCCATCGCGGCGGCTGACCAAGCCCTCGCCGACGCCAGGATTGATCCCTCGCAGCTCGGCGAGTACGACATGGCGGTCGTCACGGCGAGCTCTTCTGGCGGTACCGACTTCGGCCAGCACGAGATGGACCGGCTTTACAACAAGGGACCGGGCTGGGTGAGCGCCTACCAGTCGATCGCCTGGTTCTACGCCGCGACAACCGGTCAGCTCTCGATCCGCCATGGTATGCGCGGCCCGTGTGGCGTCTTGTGCAGCGAGCAGGCCGGGGGGCTCGACGCGCTCGGCCAGGCCCGCAGGCTGTTGCGGACAGAATCGAGCCTGGTCGTGTCCGGTGGCACCGACGCGTCACTGTGCCCATACGGCCTCACCGCCCAGCTGGCCACCGGCAAGCTGAGCACCGTCGACGATCCGGCCCGCGCGTATCTACCGTTCGACGTCGATGCGACCGGCTACGTTCCCGGCGAGGGTGGCGCGATCCTGATCGTCGAAAGGGCCGACTCCGCCACCGGGCGCGGATTCGACCGCCGCTGGGGCACGATCGTCGGCTACGCCGCCGGGTTCGACCCGCCGCCGGGCTCGAGCCGGCCGCCGGCGTTGCGTGCAACGATCGAGCGGGCGCTGGATGACGCCGGTCTCGACCGCTCAGACATCGACGTGGTGTTCGCCGACGCCATTGGTGTGCCGGCCGAGGACGCGATCGAGGCGGCCGCGATCAGCGCGGTGTTCGGTCCGAGAAGAGTGCCGGTCACCGCGCCCAAGACGCTCACCGGGCGTCTGTACGGCGGAGCAGCGCTAGACGTCGCCACCGCGCTGCTCGCGCTGCGCGACCAGGTGGTGCCGCACACGGTCGGCCCGACCCGGCTCGCGGCCGACATCGATATCGATCTTGTGCTCGACGAGCCGAGGGAGCGTCCGCTTTCGACCGCCTTAGTGCTTGCCCGCGGCGAGGGCGGGTTCACCTCCGCGCTCGTCCTGCGCCGCTGACACCGTCTCCTACCTGTCGGACCACGAGGAAGGACACTGAATGACTGAGTTCACCATAGACCGGCTGCGGACCACGATGCGCAGTTGCGTTGGCGTCGAGGACGACGTCGACCTCGACGGGCCCATTGAGGACACCCCGTTCGACGAACTCGGTTACGACTCGCTGGCGCTGCTGGAGGTGCTCAATCAGCTGCACCGGGAGTTTGGCATCGACGTGCCCGACGATGCCATCACCGATCTGCCGACACCCGCCTCGGTTGTCGGCTACGTAAACCAAATGATCACTTCGACCGCGGGAGTCTGACATGGCCGGCCACACCGACAATTCCGTTGTCATTGATGCTCCGATGGACCTGGTCTGGGACCTCACCAACGACATCGAGTCCTGGCCATCGCTGTTCAGCGAATATGGCGCGGCTGAGATCCTGGAGACCCGGCCTGACGGCACGCTCTTGTTCCGGTTGGCGCTGCACCCCGACGAGAACGGCAAGGTCTGGGACTGGGTCTCCGCGCGCACGCCTGACCTGGCGAACCGCTGCGTGCGCTCACAGCGGGTCCAGACCGGGGTATTCAAATACATGTGGATCTTCTGGGAGTACACCCAAACGGACTCCGGCGTGTGCATGCGGTGGGTCCAGGACTTCGAGATGAAGCCGACCGCTCCAGTGGACGACGCGGAAATGACCACCCGGCTCAACCGCAACACCTCGATTCAGATGAACCTGATCAAAAGCAAGGTCGAAGCAGCCGCGATGGCCGCGGCCCGCTGAACCGCTCTCTGGGTCCGCGCAGGAGGTGAACCGCATGGTCGAGGTGCTCACCCCGTTGGTACTGCTGACCACGGGCCTGGCCGCCGGGGTGTTGGTCGGCACGCAGCTGGGCGGATTCCCGCTGTTGACCAGCCTTCCGCCCGACCAGTACGTGCGGGCCCACGCTTTCTTTGCGACCAGGTACGACCCGTTCATGCCGGTGTGCCTCATGATCGGCACGTTGGGGTCGGCGACCCTCGCGGCATTGGCCCCGGTGCCGGGGGCGCGCTGGCTCTACGGGGTCGCCGCCGTGGCGGCCATGTTGACGATGGTCATCTCGCTGGCCAAGAACGTGCCGGTCAACAAGTGGGTGCGCAGCCTCGACCCAGATGATCTGCCGGACGATTTCGCCGAGCGCGATCCCCGGCGGCACTGGGGGGCTTGGAACCGCGCGAGGACCGCGCTCAGCGTCGGTGCCCTGCTGGCCAACTGCGCGGCGCTCGCGCTGTTGCTGTGACAACTCGCCTCAATGAACTACCCGCCCTCGGTTACCACACACGGAGGAAACGCTCGATGGATCTACAACTGACCGGCAAGAAAGCACTCGTGACCGGCGGAACCCGGGGGATCGGCCGGGGCATTGTCTTGGCTTTAGCCCGAGCCGGCCTGGAGGTCTTCACCTGCTACTCCCAGGAGGGTGAGGCGGTCGACTCACTGCAGCGCGAGCTCAAGGAGATCGGCGGCGAGCACCGCGTCCTGCGCGCCGACCTGGCGCAGCCCACGCAGATCACCAGCCTGCTCGACGAGGTCAAGACCTGCACCGATCACCTCGACGTCGTGGTCAACAACGCCGGGACCATCAGCCACGTGCCCTACGCCAAGCTGTCGGTCGAGGAGTGGAACCGGATCGTGGCGGTCAACCTCACCGCCGCCCACCTGGTCATCCAGCACTCGCTGCCGCTGCTTCGCGCCGGCTCCTCGGTGATCAACATCGGGTCCAAGTCATCCGAGGTCGGTATTCCGCTGCGGTCGCACTACACCGCCACGAAGGCCGCGTTGCGTGGCCTCACTCGCTCGTTGGCCAAGGAACTCGGCGACCAAGGCATCCGAGTGAACGTGCTCGCGCTGGGCGTCATCGAGACTGAGGCGCTGCGTGCCCTGCCACCGGACCAGCAAAAGCTCATGATCGAGCGCTACAGCTCCAAGACCGCGCTCGGCCGGCTCGGCACGCCAGACGAGGTGGCCGGTGCCGTGCTGTGGCTCGCCAGCGATCTCTCCCGCTACGTGACCGGAGCGGTCGTGCCCGTCGACGGGGGGATTTCGTGAACAGCAACGTGGGCGATGGTCCATTCCGGGTCGTGCTGCGCATGGAGATCAAGCCGGGAGCCGAGAGCGACTTCGAGCGAACCTGGCTGGAGGTTGGCGACTCGGTCACCAGCCACCCGGCCAACCTCGGCCAGTGGCTGTCCCGCTCCGATGAGGGCCCTGGCGTGTATTACATTGTCAGCGACTGGGTTGACGAACCGCACTTCCGCGAGTTCGAGACCAGCAACCGCCATCTCGAGCACCGCAAAAAACTGCACCCATTCCGCAGCAGCGGATCCATGGACACCCAGCACGTCGTGGCTCACCTGCGGGGAGCCGCGTCAACCCGCGATCATGCGGCTTGGGAGCGGGCCCGATGACCGGCTCCGCAGCCACCGCGAATTCCGGAGCCGTTGACCAGTCTACCGGAGAGGTCCGAGTGCTGCTCTACCACCGCACGTCTGATACCGACGGGCTGACCATGGGCTACCGCGAGGTCAGCAGGCGGCTCGCGGGGGTTCCTGGGCAGCTGGGCAATGAGTTGATGCGCAACGTCCACGACCCGGACGTTTTCGTGGTGTCCAGCAGATGGAGCTCCTTGGCCGCGTTCGACGCCTGGGAGCAGGGCGCCGACCACCGCGAGAGCACCGCTGACCTGCGCCCGTACCGTGATGTCGCGAATGGTATGCCTTTCGGGGTGTTCGTCGTCGTGGGCACCCACTGATATTCCGTCGTCACCGCCCCACCACCACTTCGCATACCCAGCCTGTTCTTTGCATACCGCTGGCGGTATGCAAAGAACAGGCTGGGTATGCAGTCAAAGCGGAGGCCATAGCATGAGCGGCCTTATCGCCCGCCCGGTTCTTCGCCATCCCAAGCACGGGGCGGAACCAATTTTGCCGGGGCCTCGGATGGTATTCCGAGTAATTCGGCGGCCTTGTCCGGGTCGGCGAGCGCCGCCCACCGTATGGCCTCGTTGTGCGCGGAATCGCGCGCGGCGTCCGCTTTGTCTTTGCCAGCCGCGCCGACCTGGATTCCAAAGTAGGCGCCAGCAAGCGAGCCGACGACGGTCGCCATCGGCGCGATGGCAGTAGCCGTGTCCGAAGCCACCGGGTACCGGAAGATCGTCACGAAATACGCAAGCAACAGAATGCCCAGGCCGACGCACAGCGCGATGAGACCGTATCTCCATCTTGCGGTCGAGCCATCCGGGCTGATACCCGTGCCCCAGACGGAACCGTTTATGTTCGGCGGCGTACTCATCAGGACATTCTTGCCTTGCCGCGGAGCTGACATCACTGCCCTCCTGTCGTGAGTCTGCCGGGACGGCCGATGCCGACGTACCGAGAGGCGAGACGTCCAGTCGGGGGTGTTTTCCGCCACGGACGGCGGGAAGGCCCGGCGGAGCTCGACCCGGCTCGTGGCCAGGCCAACCCTGGCTGCCGAATCCTACTCGTGGTCATCCCGACCTGGTTCCGCCAGTCTCATCGCTGATCTTCCGCCGCCTATCGCCAGGTCCGCGCACCCACCGGGCGCTATGTAATAAATGAGCTGACCTTGTTTGACTCTTCGTTTTTTCTACCTGCTGAGACAGCGGTGACTTCGCTATACAGGATTTCCTCCGCAGCCCGATCCAGAATCATGATAACCCAGTGGTTAAACCCGATACCCAAACGGTCCGCAGCTTTTCGCCATTGACCCAATCGGCCGCTCGGAACCTCGATTTGTGACCTACCGGCAGGCACGCTATGGCTTCCCGAGCTGCTTTCAACGCTGCTCTGAATGGCGGCGCGGAGGTGCTTGGTGGTCCAGTTCAAGCGCTCCGCTTCGTCCAGCCACCTGTCTTGCTCGTGATTGGGCAAAGAAGCGACTTCCGCATGATGCTGAAACGATAGCTTGGCTCGCCGTCGACTTTGTTCGAAGCGACGAGCAACCCACGCGTAGTTACGCAGCGTCTGGTACTGAAGACCCGCCGCCTGGATCGCATGCCGGTAACGATCCGAGTAGTTCTGCTTACCGAACACGAGCCAGTCGCCGAGCCACCACGAGGATGAGTCGACTATACCGGAGAGCTGCTTACCGACCCGCTCCCACTCCTCGAAGCTCAAGTCTGTCGAAATCTGCAAGCCGACACTAGTCGTGAGAACGTGAGTGTTGTGACGACGTTTGTCAACCGGCTCCCGAGGTGCGAATAAGCCGTTTTCTCGGACGATTTTTTTCCTTGCGTTCACGTATATCTCCCGATCTCCGTTAGACTAATGGCTCTGGCCAGAGCCGAGGGCGGGTTCTAGCCCGGCCCCGGCCCACCTGCTGCGCCGACCGGGGCCCAATACCACGCCACTGAGTCGAGTTGGCCGGGTTTCCAATCCGTTCGCCTAGTCCAGGTCGGGGTGGCGACGTGATCGAGCCACCCACAAAAACGGTAGTAGTTTCCCTAAATCTCGCCTCTGCGAGAAGCTCAGCGACGACGCTAACACTGCCAGCATGAACCATACAGAACCGCATGCGGCTTACCCGTAAGAATGAATTTCTGGTCAATGCGCGAGCCGCGGCTTCCTCGCCGCTCCAACCCGGATTGTGATCCTCTTCCGACATGGTGCTCATGGTCCCTCATTCTGGGCCGCGCGCGGTCACCGAAAGATCATCATCCGCTGTGGCGGCTTCAACAACCACGCGGTGACGGCTGTATCGACCCGGCCGCCTATCCCGGTCGTCATGTCGGTATCACCCGGAGCGCGACCCGCACGAGCGGAGGACGTGCACGAATTTGTTTTGAGCATGCCGCACGTCACAGTGGAGCACGGGCCGAGAGGTAACCCTGTGTATCGGGTCGGTGGCAAATCGTTCGTGTTCTTCCGCACCCCGCGCCCGGACGCCGTTGACCCGGCAACCGGGCAGCGCCATGCCGACATAATAGTGATTTGGGTGCCCAGTGAATCGGATAAGCAAGTGTTAGTCCAAGATCTGGAATCGCGTTCTTCACCACCCCGCATTTCGACGGCCACCCATCGGTGCTGATCCGTCTGAGCCTGATCGGCGAGCTTATCCGGCAGGAACTCGCGGAAGTCGTCCAGGACGCATGGCTGTGCAGAGCATCGAAGCGCAGAGCGGCCGCCTGGTTACGCTCGCGGCGCACCGAGTAAACGTGAGGAGCACCGTGGCAGGCCGCCTATCGGATCGTACTGTCCATCAGCGGGGCCGCCTGGGCCTGCGATTTCTTGCCCTCTAGACGGTTTGCGAAGGCCGGCCCCGGGTACGCACCCCGCAAGGCTAACAGTCAACTCTGACCGTCCCCAGCTAGGTTGGGTTGCCCGCACCGGCGTTGGCCGGGTCGAGTTGAATACGAGTGCCCAGGCCATCCGGCGCTGGCTGAGTTCACCGGAGGGTTTCGCCGATGTCCTATGACATGGTGAGTGTGTACACCCTGCTGATGGGCGACGAGTACGGACCAGCGACGGTCAGTGTGCACGGCAGCGCGGACGAGGCCTGGCAGGCGTTAGACCGTGAGGTACGCACGCGGTGTGGTCTTCGCCGTCGACCCCGTCGGGTCGTCGATCCAGAGGCCGCGACCCGGCTTGCCGATGCGTGGCGGGCCGGCGACGCCGAGTTGCGGTTCTGGCAGATTTGCCCGCACCAAGTACCGATCATGGTTCCGGCGATCGGTCGTCCGGTTGTGCCGATGCGCCATTGAGCCGGTACCCTGGTGCGCTGAGCGGCGAATCAAATGCCGACCTTATCTACTTCATCAACCCGCCGAACTCCCGGAAACCTCCATCTGGTAGCCGCTTTGGGAAGACCATTGGGCGGTGACGCTAAACCGGTCACCTCGGATCAGCGTGCACGCGGCGCGCTACGGGGCTTTCCACAGTGCACCGGCGCCCGGCCGGTGCACTAACAACAGCAACAGGCCGACTCGGGCGCGGCGTTGTCGGCCCAGGCTTCGTGGACGCCGCACGTAAAGGCCACCCTTACCCACGGAGCGGTGACGGGTTGGGCGCGGAGACCAAATCGTTGGATGCTCGAAGGTCAGCATGACGAGTCAGAGCTGAGCGGCGCGGCAAAGAACCTGACCAGCAGCACCGTGCGGTCCTGCAGCCCGGCCGGGAGCCGGCCGGGTTTCCCAGGCCCGGTGTCTGGGCCATGCTGTGCTCGACTCCTGAACGACTTCGTCTGCCTCCAGCATCGCCGCGACGAGCGGACGGTTCAACTATCCGTGCGCTCGCGCCATAAATGTGTAATTTTTTTACACACACAGAAAATGAGCGGGCGCATGCATGTGTAACATATTTCGGTAGATGATCGGCCGTATCGACCGGTGGCTGCACGCATCGTCCCTCCCGGGAGAATGAGCTCAACAGTGTCGGACATCCAAGTAATACCTCGCAACTGGCCATTCATGCGACGACCAATGGGGTAGTTGAGCCTACGGCATCAGGTGGGTCAGGTCAGCACGCAGCGCTACCGCGCGCACCCTGAGAGACGGCCTCGTCCACTGTTTGTCGCGCTGATTCAGCCCGGGCCAGCGTAGCTGAGCACCGACCTTGGCCGCTGGCCGACATATGAGCGACTGACGCGACACGCGTTTAACCGCAACGTCAGCGGGGAACCACTTTCTCGTCTGATCCACACGACCGACACGGAGGTGTGCCATGGGCATGGGTGACAAGATCAGCAACAAGGCCGAAGAGCTCAAGGGCAAGGTGAAGGAGGCTGCGGGCAAGGCGATGGATGACCCTGAGCTGGAGGTCGAAGGCCACGCCGACCAGGTCAAGGGCAACCTCAAGCAAACCGCCGAGAAAATCAAGGACGCCTCTAAGAGCTGATCGCCAGCTCGGCCAGTGGTTGGGCTGTATCCCAGATTGTTCCCGCTCGTCCGAGCTTCTCGGATGAGCGGGTGCCTGGCCGGGGCCGTCCAATGACTTAGGGTGGGCGGCCCCCGGCCCAGAACGACTTTCGCTAGCTCTCTTGGCTAGCTCTGGTCCTGAACGATTCAACCAGCAATTTTTTACACACGCAGAAAATGAGCGGGCGCATGCATGTGTAACATATCTGTGTAGATGATCGGCCGTATCGACCGGTGGCTGTACGCATCGTCCCTCCTGGGAGAATGAGCTCGACAGTGTCAGGATATCCAGGTGATACCCGCAGTCGGGCATTCCTGCGACGATCGATAGGGTAGATGGACGACCGATGGGGTAGATGAGGTAGTTGAGCGGCGATGCGCGGTCAGGCCCGAGGCGGAGGCAGCGCGACCCGGACCCGGGTGGTTTCTGGGGTGTTGAATCAACCGTTCGTAGACACGCAGTGTCTCCGCGGCAATCCGGTTCCAGCTATAGCGAGCGATGGCTCGGTCGTAACCGGCTATGCCCATAGTCTGACGCAGGGTCGCGTTGGCCAGCAGGGTACGCAGTGTGGCCGCCTGAAAGCGGGCAGTGGGATCAATCGCGTGCACGCCGGTGATTCCATTCACGACAGCCTCGGCTGCCTCAGGATTGCCGGCCACCACCGGGATGCCTTGTGCCATGGCTTCGAGATGGGTGGTCCCAGCTTGACCCGGGGGCGACAGACAGAGCACCACATCGGCCGAACGGATCAGTGGCGCACGCTCATAGACGGTGATCCGGTGATCCAAATGTACCCGTTGACTGATCCGGTGATCCAAATGCACCCGTTGGCTGAGATCGAGCGCAGTGGCGAGATCGATGATCGAATCCGCTTGGGGCTCAATTGGCTCGTCAGGCCTGCCGCAGATGATCAGCTCGGCGTCGGGCAGCAAGCGGAGCGCTCGCACTGTGTCGAGAGTTCGAGACGTCGAGCCGAAGACCAGCAGCCGGTGCTGTCGCCATCGAGTTTCGGTGGTGGAGGCATTGTCGGCCAACTCGGTGTGTACACCAGGAGGCACCACCGTGATAACGCCTCGGGTCAGGCCAACTCGAAGGAGACTATCTCGTTCGACCTCGCTGGTGGCCACGATGTGGTCGGCGCGCATAGCAACCGCGCGTTCCGCGTTTATACGGTATTGCCGGGGCCCGCCAGCGGCCGTCTCCAGTCTGTTCACCAGCTGGGGGCGGTGAGACGTATGCACCACGGGAAGCGGAGGTGCCGGGCTGGCCAATTGGACCGCCAGACCGGCGAGCCAGCCATGGCTGTGCACCATATCGAATCCTCCGGCACGGATCTCACGGCCTAGCCCGCGCACGAACTCCCCAATGTGACTGATCGCGTCCACGTCAGCTAGCTCTGTCGGCGGTCCGCCGGGGACCTCGCGGACCTCGAACGCGGTGTTGTGAAACCACGCGCTGGAGCCCGTTTGCCGTCGAGCAATCAGCACAACCTCGTGGCCGTCTTTAACCTGCGCGGCCGCGAGAGCGGCCACCGGCGATGCCGGCCCGGCGAGTTCCGAGACATCGCCGCCAGCGGCGAAGCTCACCATCGCGATCCTCATGGCGCTGTCAAGAGCCGGGCGGCAAGGACTGTCGGGCCATGGGCAACTCGCTAGGTCTCATGGGTTGCGTTATACCCGCTAATAACACGGATGAAACGACTGGCGGAGACGGGCGGAGAAATTATCGAACATCTCCGGCGGAGGCGAGGCTTCGCGGAAACGTGCATCAGGAGCTACAACCCGCTGGTTAGCGTTGCCCCCGCCGAGCCGGAAGATCTGTACACGCGGCGGCGTCGAGAGCGCCCGGACGTCATCGGCTGAGGAGGCCGCTGGATACGAGCGCACCGAGGATGAGTTCGGCGCGGCCGAGTGGATGAACTGGCGACACGCCGTGACGGATGTGTGAAATCGGTTCCTATCGGGTACCGGATCGGCGTGTGGCTGTCGCTCGCCGTGCCGTTTGGGCTCCTGCCGGTTGTTCTGTTGCTGCAGTTATTCGAATCAACCGTGCTACCACCACACAGGGGGCGGCTCGACGCGCTCCTCCCGCGTGGTTTGGATGGCAGCGAGTCGGGAAGCCATGACCATGGTTATTCGCCGAATCGCCCGTCCACTGCTCGCCGGGGTCTTCGTCATTGGAGGAATCGCCGAGCTGCGTGACTCGCGGGGACACGCCAAGACCGCCCACGTCGTGCTCGAGCAACTCGCTAAACGCGTTCCAGTCGAGAAACCGCCGTCCAATGTCGCGTTGGTGCTGGCAGACGCCGGCGTTAAGATCGGTGGCGGCATGCTGCTCGCTCTTGGCAAGGCTCCTCGACTGGCTGCCGCGGCGCTGGCAGTCAGCCTGATCCCTACCACCCTCGCCGGCCACCGATTTTGGGAGCTGCGCGACCCGGAGCAGCGGCAGCTGCAGCAGATCCAGTTCACCAAGAACATGGGATTGCTTGGTGGACTAATGCTGGCCATGGTGGACACCGAGGGCAAGCCCTCGCTGGTCTGGCGCGCCCAGCGCGCGGGCTCGAAAGCGCGCCGCCTCCAAGCGCGCGCCCAGCGCGCGGGCTCGAGAGCGCGCCGCCTCCGAAGCGGTCTGCGAGTTGGGTGACCACCTCCGCTGAGCTCTCCATGGATTCGTGCCACTTCCTCAACGAGGTCAAGTTCCTCAACAAGGTCAAGTCAACTGGATCAATAATGCTCGGCGCCGGACATTGAACGTGTCCGGCGCCGAGCTGAGCTCACCCCAGAGATCGATCAGAAGGAAAGCAGCCGGTGGAAAAACGATCGATACTTGCCGAACGCCAGCCGCAGCTCTTCGGTGGAGGTCTCCTCATGGTCCAGGCCCTGCGTGAGATCGCGGTGCTGGCGGCGGAACACCCCCTCCAGCTCGTCGAGAACATGGCCGACCAAGACACTGGCCTCACGCACGGCTCGGCGTGGCTCGTCGACGAACTCGCTCTTGAGCTCGTTCCACCGGTTCTGGTACTCGCGAGCCCGCTCCGGCGGGATCAGCGGAACATAATGGTTACGGTCGCTCGTCTCCTCATGGTTACGGTCGCTCGTCTCCTCGTTCGTCTGATTCGTTGCCGGCTGATTCGCTGCGCTGGCCGCTTCATTCATCGCCCCGGCGGCCGTCTGCGCCGTCGTCCCGGGATGCTGGGTTGCGCGTTCTTCGTTCTGGAGACTCATGATGACGTTGTCCCCCGTTCGGCCGCTTGGGCGCGCTCGCCGCTTTCGGGGTCGCCTTGGTCGCCGCTGTTGCTTTGATCACCATCAGTCACCAATGCATGTATCAACGAGCGGTAGGAGGTCACCGCGTGGCGTAGGACCTCCGTGTCGGCGCTGCCGTCCTCGTTGGCCTTAGCTATCTTTCGGGCCTCCCGATAACGTTGTGTGACCTCGGGATAACGCACAGACAGGTCGTCGGCTTGCCGGTCAAAATCATCGACTGGGTATCCCCGGGCCGACATGATGTCCACCACGAGGCGGTCGGCGCGACTAACCGCGCGGCCCGGGTCGTCAACGAACTGCCCTTGCAGGTCAGCCCAGCGGCGCTCGAACCCGTCGCGCTCGCCCTGGTCGAGGGTGCGCAACTTCAGTTCACTGTGTCGCTTCATGCGCTCCCGCAGCTCCGTCTCGGCCGCTCGTTGGCTGCTGGTTCGGCGCAATGTCCGGTCGTACTCTGGTCCGTACTGCTCGCGCAGCTTCTCTGTCCGTTTCTGGCGTGCCACGCGATATGCCACCGCACCTATCACCGCAAGCACGATGATCGCAAGCACGATCACTATTGTGAGTGTCGCATTCGTCATATCGTGTGAGTACCCCAACTCTGATTCCCCAAACCAGACACGCAGCGGTTACTCCGCCTGACCAGACGCTTGGTGGCAATCGAGCAGGTTTGCCGGGGATGGCGGCCTGAAAGCGTCGTGCGCGTCGTACACTCGTTCGTTTATTGACGGATTCCTCGGCTACGGTGCGTTAGCCCCTGTGCGCCCCTCCGCGCTGGGTGGCACGGCGCTGCTCACGAGCCTCCGCCGCAGCGCCGCTAGGGTAGCCCAGCTTCACCGCCCGCCGGTCGGTCGAGTCGTGCAAGAAAACAAACGAGTACAACAAGCCGATCACACATCCCATCGCGGTTGCGGTAACCCGGACCCAGAGCGGTCCTGGCAACAGAAAAGGCAAGACCGCGGCAACCGGCACCAGCGGGACAGCGAGCCGCGCCAGGTGGCGCAGGGGCCAACCCGGACGGGTGAGGTCACGGAACGCCCACCCGCGGTAGCGCGGATTCAACCGTCCAGTCAACACGTACCACAACCACTCACCCGGGCCGGGGCGGGGCCAGTGGTCTGGGTTCGGTGCAGCGCCCCGGCCGTGTGCCGGGGCGCCGAGCTCGTCTCTACTCATACGTACGAAATACCCCCGCGCCGGAGCCCAGATCGCCCACCCATTCGAACGGCCGCAAGAAGCGTTGCATAGTGATTGGCTCTGCGCCGGCCGGGACGACCTCCGCGTGTCCTGCCGAGTGCCTAGTCAGCGGCGACCGGAGCGAAGTCAGATGTCGCCGCGTGTCTGCCCGAAGATCTTGTCGATCGCGCGGCCTGGACCGCTCGAGGGCTGCCCCGTACAACGGCACTTGCACGGTACGCATGGATGGGGTGTGAGAAGGACTTTTGTCGGGCAAACTTCTGTGGTGAGCGACACCCACGTGACGGCCCACTCAGCGCGGCACATCGGCGAGTCCGTCGAGACCGAATCTGGTGAACCGCAGGAGATACGTGCCAGTGGCAACCTGCGGCATGCGGCCGCGCACGGCAGCGGATTGTTCGGGTTGGGGCTGGGAGCCCTGGGCGTCGTGTTCGGCGACATCGGGACCAGCCCGCTGTATGCGATGCGGTCGGTGTTCTCCATAGGCAATCAGGCCATGAGCCCGACAGCGGCGGACCTCTACGGTGTTGTCTCGTTGATCTTCTGGTCAGTCACGCTGATAGTCACGATCAAGTACGTATGGCTGGTTATACGGGCGGACAATGACGGTGAAGGCGGGGTCATGGCACTGGCCGCGCTGGTGCGCAGCGTATGCGGCACAAACCGTCGGTACATGGCGCTGGCGCTGAGTCTCGGGGTGTTCGGCGCGGCGCTGTTCTACGGCGACTCGGTAATCACCCCAGCGATATCAGTGCTCTCAGCGGTGGAGGGGCTGCAGATCGTTCGCCCCTCGCTGGCCGAAGCGGTCGTACCGGTCGGGATCGGGATCCTCGCGGTGCTCTTCGTGGTGCAGCGCTGGGGTACCCACCGAGTCGGGAGGATGTTCGGGCCGGTGATGCTGCTGTGGTTTACCACGCTGGCCGTGCTTGGGGTGCCACGCATCGTGCGCCATCCCGATGTGCTGCGCGGGCTCTCCCCTACCTACATCGTGTCATTCGTCGCTGACCACCCGTCCGCCGCGTTCCTGACGATGGGCGCGGTGGTGTTGGCCATCACCGGGGCCGAGGCACTTTACGCCGACATCGGTCACTTCGGGCGCCGCCCGATCCGGGTCGCCTGGTTTGCGGTGGTGTTTCCCGCGCTTATCCTTAACTACCTCGGACAGGCGGCGTTGACTCTCGACGACCCGCGTGCAACCGCAAACCCGTTTTACCTGCTTGCGCCGGACTGGGCACGGTTGCCGCTGGTGGTCCTGGCGACCTGTGCCACGGTGATCGCGTCGCAAGCGGTGATCTCCGGGGCGTTCTCGGTGTCACGGCAGGCGGCCCGGCTGGGGGTGCTGCCTCCGCTGACCGTGCGGCACACCTCCACGCGAGAAAGCGGGCAAATCTACCTGCCAGCGATCAACGCGCTGCTGTTCGGCGGCGTGTTGGCAGTACTCGTGACATTCCGCTCCTCGAATGGCCTGGCCGCCGCCTACGGGCTCGCGGTTACCGGTACTCTGCTCCTCACCACCACGTTGTTCGTCATGTACGCGGCCATCGCGTGGCGTTGGGCCCGTTGGCGGCTCGTGCTGGTGGCGGTGGTCATCGGCGGCGTCGAGCTGAGCTATCTGGCAGCCAACCTCACCAAGATCTCCCAGGGCGCCTGGCTCCCGTTGGTCGTGGCGGCCGTCGTCGTCACGGTCATGATGACATGGCGGGGCGGCCATCGGATCGTCGCCGAGCGCCGTATCGAGCTCGAGGGTCGGCTACCCGAGTTCATCGAGGGGCTGCACGATCACCGCGTCGCCAGGGCTGCTGGGACAGCGATCTTCCCTCATCCGAGCAAATTGACCGCGCCACTCGCGCTGCGAGCAAATGCCAAGTTCAACCACGTGGTACACGAACGAGTCGTGATTGTTTCGGTGTTGCCTGAAGATGTGCCACACGTGCCAAGGGACGAGCGGCTGAGCCTCGACGAGCTTGGCCACAGCGACGACGGTTTCACGCACTTATCGGTCCGCTTCGGCTTCCATGACGACCAAGACATCCCCGGGGCACTGCGCGACGCTCACCGAGTGTTGGACGAACTTGACCCGGACACCGCGTCCTATTTCCTGTCCCACCTCAGCATTGAGCCTGGCGACCATCAGGGCATGAGCACATGGCGCAAGCGGCTGTTCATCGCGCTGGCCCGCAACGCCGCCAACCCAGCGGCCTATTTCAGGCTGCCCGACGACCGCACCGTTGTGATCGGCGCACGCATCAAGCTCTGAAACGGGCTGATCAGCGGGCAGCGCCGCTGATCAGCTGGCAGTACATATTCAGGCTCGGCGTCTCCTTCATCAGGTGTGGCCGGTGGGTCCCCAGCTCGCCCGGCGCCAACGTCGGCATGAGTCCGCCGTCACCGGCAATCCACTTTTCACTCGCGCTAGCCCGGGTACGTACACAGAGAAAGGGACGATCGAGCATCGAAGGAGGACTGATGGCTTCGACCATCACAACCATGACGTCGAATACGGCCGCGTCGAACACGACCGCCCTGATCCGCCAGTTAAGGACCATCCTTGCGCTCACCCAGGCCGAAGCTCAGATCGCGCGGATCCGAGTGGCCCAGGCCCGCACCGAACGGGTGCGGGCCCAGCTGGCTCGCATTGCCGACCACGCCGAGCAGCGCAGCGGACTTCTCACCAAAGAGCTGCGAGCGTTGGGCGGCGTCCCCGATGCGGTCGCTCCGCTGATAGGCCGGTTGACCTCGGCGCTACAGGCCACGGTCGAGCAGGGTGAGCCACTCGATGAGGCGCTGCTGCACGATCTGGCTCTGGAGCAGAAGCTGCGGGCTCGCGCTCGGTATCTCAATACGTTGGCGCGCTCTGGACATCGCAAGTCCATCAGTGAGTTGGCCGAGCACCTGGAAGCGGCACACATCGAGACCATCGAGTGGCTCACCACTGTGCTCGATGAGGAGGCGATCGGCGGGCCGTCCGCGCTGCGTGCCACCCCGGCGCAGAGGTTGGCCGGCCGGGTAACCCGGTTAGCTAGCCTGCCAATGCGCTTCGCTAGGGACCGGGTGAACCAGACGCTCAACCTCATGCGAGGCGTCGGTGTCCGCGCGAAGGACACTGCGGAGGACTTCACCGACCAGCTCGCGACCGTCGGACACGCCGCCCGTGAGGTAGCCGGTGCCGGCCGGGACGCCGGGCTGTCCCGGGCCGAGGACATCGCCCGACGGGAGGGTGCCACAGACACCGCAGCCAGCCTACACGCCGCCCGACGCGAGCTCGGCTCGCTGTCCGAGGCCGAGCTGGCGGTGCCCAGCTACGACGAATTGGACCCGCGGGAGGCGATCCGGCGGATCAGGGAGCTGGACGACCGCGACGACGTTCGGGCGATCCTTCGTTACGAAAAGGCACACAAGGACCGTGCTGGCGTGGTGTCCACGGCCGAGGTCCAATTGGCCACCCTCGCCCGCAAAGCCGAAGGCGTCGAGGCATGAAGACGCCCTGGCTCGATCAAGCCGAGGCTCGCCAGGCGCCCACGTCGGTCCGGCTGGTGCGCGTCGGCGCGGTTATCCTCGCGTTCGAAGGGCTCGCGCTGCTAGCGCTGGGTACGGCTGGTCTGATCGTGTCCGTCCCAGGAGCGTGGGCGGCGGCGAATTCTACGGCGCAGACACCGGTCGAGGTCCTCGGTTTCCGAATGAACCCAGCGCACAGCGGTTTGCTGATGATTACAGGTTTGCTTGCGCTACTCACACTAAGATGGGCGCGCTGGCAGCGGCGGTTCGTTGTCATCCAGACCATTGGTTACATGCTGCTGTATGTGTTCGGGCTGGCGTTTCACGTCAACCGGCCGACCGCGACGATGTGGGACCTGAACACCGCCGACCACGTGCTGCACGTGGTGCTGTTCCTGATAGGTCTGACTTTGACGCTCCTGCTGTACGCACACTCCTTCGATCCCGTGGAGGGGCGACAGGACACGGCTAGGTGAGCTACCGGGCACTCGCTCGTCGGGAAGCGCTCGGACGACGAGCAGAGCGATGTCGTCGTATTGAGGTTCGGCGCCGAAGTTGGCGAGGCTGTCGCGAATGTGGGTGACAATCTGGACGGCGGAAAATCCAGCCGCCGGAGGGAGCATGGCCAGCAGACGCGCCTGACCGAATTGCTCGGATGCGCCGGAGTGAAGTCGCCGCCGCTGCTCGGTGACGCCGTCGGTATAGGCGATCAGGGTGTCCCCGGGGTAAAGGCTGTGGAGGCTCGGGGTAACCGGGGCTGTGGAAACGAGCCCGAGGGCGGTGCCGGCGGTGCCGATCAATTCGGTGGCACCATCGGCGCGCAGAAGAATGAGTGGTTCGTGACCAGCCAGGACAAGCTGGACGCTGAGCCCTGGGGGTTGTTCGGGAGCGGCACGGCTGATCAACGCGGTAGCCAGCGTGCAGAACTGATGCGGATCCCGTGCCTCCATGAGTACGTCGTTAACGACGCCGATAGCTTGGGTGATCGGACGATTCTCCCGCAGTACGACGCGCAGGACGTCTCGTATCAGGCCGGTTCGAGCGGCGGCTTCGGGGCCCTTGCCGCAGACGTCACCGATGACAATGTGCCATTGGGTGTTGGGAATCAGCTCGAGTACGTCGTAGAAGTCGCCGCCGACGGCGCTGGCGGAACTGGCGGGCAGGTAGTCGGCGGCGAACTCGATACCGGGCGCGGTGGGGACGGCTCTGGGCAGTAGCGCGCGCTGCAGGGCCTGGGAAGTCGTTTTGTGTTGGGCGAGATGTTTGGCGTTGCCGATGGCCAATGCCGCGCGGCGAGCCAGGTCACGAATTACTAGCATTTCCTCCGCGGAATGCGCTTGCTGTGCCCGAGCGGCGACGGTGAGTACTCCATGGGTGAGCCCGCGTGATGTCAACGGGACCGCGATCATGCTCAGCGATCCGGTAGTGAGTTGAATCGGGCTGTTCTGGACTTGGGCGAGTGGTGTGGGCTCACCGACACCGGATGTCAGCGCCTCGCGTAGTGTTTCGAGTTGGTTCTCGTCGGAGTGGTTGAGAGCGGCGAGCACGAGCCGGTTGCCGGAGTCGTACAGGTGAACTCCGCACCAGGCGGCGAGGCGAGGAACGACGATCTGGGGCACGATGACCGCAGTGAGCCACACGTCGCGTGGTTGACTGAGTAGTTCGCTGGCTTCGCTGAGATAGGCCATTCGGGCTCGTTGGCGCTGATCGACGCTGCGCAGCCAAGAAGATTCGACCGAAAGGGCGATCCGGTGGGCGCACAGCCGCACGAGCTCGTCGCCGAAGGAACCGCTCATGGGGCCGGGAGCAACGGTGAGCCAACCAGACAGCGGCGCGTTGACCGGTATGGCGACTTCGGTGACGGCTCGATGTTCCCCCGGACTCGGGCCGAGGGCGGCGAGGGCGAGAGGGCCGTGTCCGTCGGCGTAGTCCACGGTAATGGTCGCGGCGGCAATCTCGGTGAGCTCGCACAGCCGGCGCAGCAGCTCGGCAAGGTCCGCGGCCAATGGCAACTCGTCGCCCGCGGGGAGTGGCAAGTGCAGCAGTCTGCTGGCCGCCGCCGCTGGAGATGCCGCTGGTGATAGTGCCCTGTGCTTGGGCAGCGAGCCGCCGAGCGGCGACTGGGACGACTGGACGGGGCCCGTCTGAAGCGGTATCCGGGCAGCTTGCGTGATTAGCTGACGATCGAGGCGAAACCAAGTGTGGTGACCGGTGGAGTCGTGCCGGGTGCCCCAGGCCGTGGAGATCTTGTCAACCAACAGCAGTCCGCGACTGTGGGCGGCGGCGCGGCCGGTGGTGGGGCGGGGCGCGTTGAGATAGTGCTCGAGCGGGCCCGAGCCGTGGTCGATCACTGTGATCGTTACTGCGGTCTCGGTGATAGACGCGATCATGTGGTAGGCGGTGCCAGCATGCAGCACGGCATTGTCACACAGCTCGCTGGCCAGCAGCAGTACGGTATCCGCGAGGTCGGGCCCAGCGCGGTCACCAGCCTCAGCCTCGGGCGCCGCGGTGATTCCGGCTTCGGCCAGGAACGCGCGCAGTGCCCGGCGCGCTCGCATCGGGGACTCCGGTGTTGGGGGCAGGCTGATGCGTCGTTCGAACTCAGCGGGCACGATGTGCAGTGTGCCCGGCCAACGGGCTTGCGCGCTGACTAGCCTCGAGCGTGACTCGGCCGGCGGAGGATGCGGACCACGAGGAAGGAACGGATGCGATGTCCGCCACTGCGGATTCAGCCATAGTGACGGGGCCGTTGCTACTCGAGCTTGCCGATGCGATAGAGAAGGTGTGCGCGGGCGATTTCCGGGTGCGTCTCCCCCGGCGAACGGGACTGGAGGGGCAGGTGATCGACCGCTTCAACGAGCTGGTTACTATCCAGGAGCGCCGAAATCGCGATCTGCTGCGCATCAGCCGAGTGGTCGGTCGTGAGGGCCGGATGCTGGAGCGGCTGGACGAGGAGGCCGCTGATGGTGCCTGGGCAAGCGCGGCCAAGGCGCTCAACTCACTGATTGACGATCTGGCCCGACCGACAGCGGAGATCGCGCGAGTCATCGAGGCAGTGGCGCAAGGTGACCTGTCGGAGCACATGGCTCTGGAGATCGAGGGCCGTCCGCTGCGCGGGGAGTTTCTGTGGATCGGTCGCACGGTCAATACAATGGTGGATCAGCTGTCGTCGTTCGCCGTCGAAGTCACCCGGGTCGCCCGCGAAGTTGGCACCGAAGGGGCGCTGGGCGGCCAAGCCCAAGTCAAGGGCGTCGCTGGGACCTGGCGAGATCTCACCGACTCGGTCAACACCATGGCCAGCAATCTGACCAACCAAGTCCGTTCCATCTCTTTGGCGGCCACCGCGATCGCACGAGGCGACCTGTCTCGCAAGATCACGGTGGCCGCTCGGGGCGAGGTCGCGGAGCTGGCTGACACGATCAACTCGCTCACCGACACGCTGCGGGTGTTCGCTGACGAGGTCACCCGGGTCGCCCGTGAAGTCGGCACCGAAGGCAAACTGGGCGGCCAAGCCGCCGTGCCCACCGTATCTGGCACCTGGCGGGACTTGACTGAAAGCGTCAACCAACTCGCCGGAAACCTCACCGATCAGGTACGCAACATCGCTCAAGTCACCACCGCCGTAGCCCGAGGCGACCTCTCCCAAAAAATCACCGTCGACGCCCGAGGCGAAATCCTCGAACTCAAATCAACGGTCAACACCATGGTCGACCAACTCTCCTCATTCGCTGACGAGGTCACCCGGGTCGCCCGTGAAGTCGGCACCGAAGGCAAACTGGGCGGCCAAGCCCAAGTCAAAGGAGTCGCCGGCACTTGGAGATATTTGACTGAAAGCGTCAACCAACTCGCCTCGACGCTGACCACCCAGCTGCGCGCGATCGCCGAGGTCTCCACCGCAGTCACTAGAGGCGACCTCACCCAGCAGATCACGGTCCTGGCTCAAGGCGAGGTAGCCGAGCTCAAAGACACCCTCAACCGCATGATCACCACGCTGCGGGTGACGACCGATGTCAATGCCGAGCAAGGCTGGCTGGACTCCAACTTGGCGCGCATCGGCGGGCTGTTGCAAAGCCAACGAGATCTGCACGGCGTCTGCGAAATGATCATGTGTGAGGTAGCTCCGCTAGTGAATGCTCAGGTCGGTGCGTTCTTCCTGGCGGAGCACCGCGACGATCACCTGGCGAGCGAGACGTCGGCGGGTCAACCACGGACACTGCCGGCATGGCGACGCAGCGCCAGTTATGGCCTCAGTGCTCGGCTCCAGTCGGACGTGATATTCGGACCTGGCGAAGGCCTGGTTGGGCAGGCCGGGATGACGAAACAAGCTCTTATGGTCCGCGACGTGCCGCCGGACTATCTGCCTATCCGCTCAGGTACCGGCGCGGGTGTGCCCCACGCGGTCGTGGTCCTTCCTGTTCTCTTCGAAGGTAACGCGCTCGGCGTGCTCGAGTTCGGCTCACTCGCGGCGTTCTCCCCGCTGCACAAGACCTTCCTCGAGCGTCTCGTCGTCGCCATCGGCGTAGCCATCAACACCATCCAAGCCAACCGACGGACTGAAGTTCTGCTCGCCCAGTCCCAACGCCTGACCCTGGAACTGCAAGAACAGTCTGGTCAACTACAACGCACGAACGCTGAACTCGAGGAGAAAGCCGCGCTGCTCTCCGAACAGAAGCACAATATCGAGATCAAGAATATGGAAATCGACGCGGTTCGGCGAAGTGCCGAGGAAAAAGCGCAGCAGCTCGCGCTGGCCAACCAGTACAAGTCGGAGTTCTTAGCCAACATGAGCCACGAGCTTCGGACGCCACTGAACTCACTGCTGCTGCTCTCCCGACTGCTCGCAGACAACCCCGACCGTAACCTCACCGCCAAACAGACCGAGTTCGCCGAGACCATTCACAACGCCGGCACAGACCTGCTGGTGCTTATCAACGATATCCTCGACCTTTCTAAGATCGAGGCCAGACGGGTCGATTTCAGCCCGACACTCGTCGACCTGGCCGAGATCGGCAGATACGTCGAGAAATCGTTCCGGCCACAGGCCGAGGCTAAGGGACTTGACTTCACCGTCGATGTCGCCGACGATGTAGACGTGATTTTCACCGACTCGCAGAGGTTGCGGCAGATCCTGCGCAATTTACTGGCGAATGCGGTCAAATTTACCAATGTCGGCTCGGTCGGGCTCAGCATCACCGCTGGTCGGCCCAACACGGCGCACGGCGTCGCCGCACTTGACGAGGCCGAGCGAGTCATTGCCTTCACCGTGACCGACACTGGAATCGGAATACCCAGCGAAAAACTCACCATGATCTTTGAAGCATTCCAACAGGCAGATGGCACCACCAGCCGGAGGTTCGGCGGAACCGGTCTCGGGTTATCGATTAGCAAGGAACTCGCGCGGCTGCTCAACGGCGCCATCACGGTGTCGTCCACATTCGGCTCAGGCTCCGCCTTCACCTTGTATCTGCCGCACACCGCCATGCCGTTAACCGGCGCTATCAGCCGCGCGGGCCGGGAAATCGGCCTCCCTGAGCCCCCTGAGCCGGTAGAAATCTCCGGATCGCCGCGTGAAGTCTCTTTCCTTCGACCCCAAAGCCAAACCGTTCCGATGGACACGTCACTCCAGGGAAAAACAGTGCTGATCGTCGACGACGACGTCCGCAACGTCTTCGCGCTGACCAGCGCGCTGGAAATGCATGGGCTGAACGTCATCTATGCCGACAATGGCGCTGACGGCATCCAGCTGCTCACCGAGCACCCACAGATCGACTTCGTGCTCATGGACGCCATGATGCCCGACCTCGACGGTAACGAAACCACCCGCCGAATGCGGCAACTGCCCCAAGGCGCTTCGCTGCCAATAGTTTTCCTTACCGCCAAAGCAATGCCCGGCGACCGCGCGACCAGCTTCGCCGCCGGCGCCAGCGACTACATCACCAAACCCGTTGATTTCACCCAGCTGCTCACCGTTATCAGCTCGTGGACCTCCCGCGAGCGGACCGCGACTGGTCCACCCCGAACGCCCGCGACCACACAACACTACGACATTCATCGGGAAATGTCGTGAGGACTGTTCGAACACCGCGGATCCTAGCCGTGGACGACCGACACGAAAACCTCGTCGCGTTGCAAGCGATCCTCGAAGGTTTGCTCGTGTCCCTGGACACTGTCGACACCGGCGAAGCCGCGCTCAAGAAGCTCCTCGTCCGCGACTACGCCGCGATCCTGCTCGATGCCCAGATGCCCGGAATGGACGGATTCGAGACCGCCGCGCATATCAAACAACGCGAACGAACCCGCAACATTCCTATCATTTTTCTCACCGCTGCTGACTACGATCCGAAACTGGCCTTCCGAGGTTACCAACTCGGCGCCGTGGATTACCTCACCAAACCATTCGACCCATGGGTCTTGCAAGCCAAGGTCACCGTATTCGCGGAACTCTGGAAAGCACACACCGAACTCGCCAGCCAAGTCGTCAAATATGCTAAGCTCCGCGACGCCGTCGACACCGCGCTCACCCTGCTCGACCATCCTGACCCACAACCAGCCGACGCCGTGAAAATTTTGCGGGCCGGCCGAAACCCAGCAAACTCCCATGACAGTCAACGAGGTGCAGTTACCTGAACCGGCCCACCACCCCCAACCCCCCATCCCGGCGACTGCCTGTCTGCGGGGCCTGGGGACGTCGGGTCGGTCATGGCCGCCTCCGATGGTCTGGAGCAAAGTGAGGCATCAATGACAGCCCAGGACGGCCCGGTCGCGCAAGGGGATATAACTAGCGCAACCTCGTCGGTGATCTCCTACAGGGCCGATCGAATCGGTCGTTGGTTCAGCCTCGGACGGTGGCGCCGAATCGTTGGGTGGCTAGGGCGATGGCGTTGTCGCGGGCGGTGGTGGCTTCAGGCAGGGTGAGGGTGCGGCCGGTGGCGCGCATGCGCATGGTGAATGCCAGCGAACGTTTGCCGTGACCGAGTTGGTCACTGTGGTAGACGTCGAACAGCCGGAGGTGTTCCAGCAGCGGGCCGGTGCCTTCGCGGAGTGTGTCGGCAACCTCGGCGGCGGGGTGCCTTTCGTCAACCACCAAAGCGACGTCCAGCAGCACCGGCGGAAACGGCGACACCACGGGTGCTGGCCGCCGCTCGGTCAGCGGCAGGGCGTCCAGATCGAGTTCCATCACGCAGGTGCGGGCCGGCAGCCCGAGGGCGTCGATCACGGTAGGGTGCAGCTCACCGGCGTAGCCGACCGGCCAGTCCCCGACCCGCAGGCAGGCGCACCGACCGGGGTGCCAGGGCGGGAGATTAGCGGCCACGACCCGCAGCTCGATCCCGGCCGCGGCCGCTACCACGTGCCCGGCGTGGACGGCATCAGCCCAGCAGACCGCCCGCCCGGAGCCCCACCAACCGGGCTGCTCCCACATCCCAGTCAGCGCCACCCCCACGTGCAGCGGCTGTCCAGGCAGCGCCGCCACCAGCCCGGCGATCTCGGCGTCGGCGGGCCGCCGGTCCACCCCCCCGACCACAGGCGTGGGGATCTGCTCGATGCGCGGCAGCACCACCTGACCGATGTGATAGATAGCCAGGTCGCTCATCCCCCGGGCCACGTTGCGCACCACCGCGTCCAACAAGCCCGGCAGCAGGGTGGTAGCCAGCTCAGGGCGATCGGCATCGATCGGGTTGACCACCCGCAACGTCCGCCGCCGCACATCATCGGGCACGCACCCCAACGCGTCGAACACGCTCGGGGAAATGAACGGGAAGGGCAGCACTTCGGTATAGCCGGCCTCGGCCAACGCCCGCGACACCGACCGACGTCGCCGCTGCGCCGGGGTCAGCCCCCGCCCGGCCGGGGCGGACGGCAACGTCGACGGGATCTTGTCCAATCCTTCCAGCCGCAGCACTTCCTCTACCAGATCAGCCGGCATCACCAGATCGGGACGCCAGCTCGGCGGGGTGACCACCAGCTCGGCGCTCCCGTCCGGCGCCGAGCGCGGCTGGACCACACAGCCCACCTGGCCAAGCCGGCGTTCGGTGACCCCATTGGCGTAGCGCACCCCGGCGATCCGGTCGGGTAACCGCAGCGGCAGCACCACCGACGGCAACACCGGTGGCTGACCCACATCGGTGCGACCCGTCGCGATCTGACCGCCGCCGTACTGGACCAACAACGTCGCCGCGCGTTCGGCCGCCACCGCGCACAACTCAGGGTCGACCGCGCGTTCGAACCGCCGGGAGGCCTCGCTGGGCAGTTTGTGCCGCCGCGCTCCTCGGGCGATCACCGGTGGGTCGAAGTTGGCCGCCTCCAGCAGCACGTCGTCGGTGCGTTCGGAGATCTCGGTGGCCGCCCCACCCATCACCCCGGCTAACCCGATCGGGCCGCTGCCGTCGGTGATCAGCAAGTCGTCCGGGTCCAGCTCGCGCGCGGTGCCATCCAGGGTGGTGAGCTTCTCCCCCGCCACCGCCCGGCGCACCACGATCGCATCGGTGAGGGTCGTGGTGTCATAGGCATGCAGCGGCTGGCCCAGCTCCACCATCACATAGTTGGTGACATCCACCGCCAGCGAAATCGGCCGTATCCCGGCGGTCAGCAGCCGCCGACGCATCCACCACGGGCTGGGCGCCACCGGATCAACACCGGTCACCCGGCGGGCCACGAACCGCCGGCACCCCGAGGCGTCGTCGATCCGGACCGGCCACGCCGGCCCATCAGCGGCCGGCACCGCGATCCGGGCCACCGGGTCGACAAAGTGTGCATCCAACGCGCAGGCCAGCTCGCGGGCCACACCCCGTATCGAGAAGCAGTACCCCCGATCAGGGGTCACCGCCAACTCGATCACTGGATCGGTCAGCCCGAGCATCTCGCGAGCATCCGCACCGGGCCGTAGCCCCGTCACCTCGGCATCGACGGCGGAGGCCAGCACCAGGATGCCGGC
Source organism: Pseudonocardia sp. (assembly GCA_019244295.1). Classification (GTDB taxonomy): domain Bacteria; phylum Actinomycetota; class Actinomycetes; order Mycobacteriales; family Pseudonocardiaceae; genus Pseudonocardia. The sequence continues at coordinate 31,626 of JAFASX010000006.1, read as the reverse complement.
ATGCTCGGCACCCAAGCCCAACTCACGGATCGAGCAGATCATGCCGTCGGAGACATGGTCGTAAGTCGTGCGCGCCGAGATCTCGAACCCGCCGGGCAGCACAGCGCCGGGCAGTGCCACCACCACGACGTCGCCGACGGTGAAGTTGGTGGCGCCGCAGATGATGCCCCGCGTGGTAGTCTCGCCGATATCCACCTGGCAATACCGGATCGGCTTCTTGGTCCCGCTCACCATCTCGAACTCAGCGACCTGGCCAATCACCAGCGGCCCGGTCACCGAAGGTGGGGTGTGGATCTGCTCCACCTCCAACCCGACCCGCACGAACGCCTCAGCCACCTCGGCCGCGCCACTACCGTCGGGCAACTCGACATGCTCGGCCAACCACGACACCGATACCCGCACCGCACCGCTCCTCGCGCTCGAAAAATCCTCGACCTTGGTTCAGTTGTCGATGCCGAACGCGCTGGTAAACCGCACGTCACCCTCGACCATATCCCGCATGTCGGGCAACCCGTTGCGGAACTGCAAGGTCCGCTCCAGACCCATCCCGAACGCGAACCCGGTGTAACGGGCGAGGTCCACCCCGGCGGCCCGCAGCACGTTCGGGTGCACCATGCCGCACCCGCCCCACTCCACCCAGCCCGCGCCGCCCTTCTTGGCCGGGAACCACACATCCACCTCAGCGGACGGCTCGGTGAACGGGAAATACGACGGCCGCAACCGAGTGGTCGACTCCGCCCCGAACATCGTACGGGCGAACGCATCCAACGTCCCCTTTAGATGCGCCATGGTGATGCCCTCATCCACCGCCAACCCCTCCACCTGGTGGAACACCGGAGTGTGGGTGGCGTCCAGCTCGTCAGCGCGGAATGTGCGCCCTGGGCACACTACATACACCGGCAGCGGGCGCTCCAGCAGCGCGCGGACCTGCACCGGCGAGGTGTGCGTGCGCAACACCAGATCCGATCCCAGCGGGGCGATGTAGAACGTGTCCTGCATCGCCCGCGCGGGATGATCCCTCCCGAAGTTCAGCGCATCGAAGTTAAACCAGCCCGCCTCAACCTCCGGGCCCTCGGCCAGCTCATACCCCATCCCCACAAACACATCCACGATCCGCTCGGCGATCTGGGTAGTTGGATGCCGAGCACCACGCGGGCCACGGTCCCACGGCAATGTCACATCCACCGATTCCTCGGCCAGCACCCGCGCGTCCCGCTCCGCAAGCAACGCGCCCCGCCGCTCATCGAAGGCCGCCTGGATCGCCACCCGCGCCTCGTTCACCCGCTTCCCCGCAGCCGCTTTCGCGTGCGGCGGCAACGCCCCAATCTCCCGACGCGCCACCAGCACCGGTGACCGCTCCCCCAAATGCGCCGGCTTCACCGCGGCCAACTCACCCAAATCCGCCGCCCCAGCAAACGCCCACATCGCCCGCTCCACGGCCTCGCCCAGCGCCTCCGGCCGCAGCACAGCCACCTGCTTGGGATCGTAATTCTCGCTCACTCCGCCGATCCTAGAACTATAGTTCCGAGCCAGTTCTCGAAACTATAGTTCCCTCAGCCGAGGGTAACCGTTGGACCCGGGCACCGACGCTGAGCCCTGGCGGTGGCATACACGCAGACCGCCGCGGCGGTGGCCAGGTTGAGGCTCTCGGCACGGCCATGAATCGGTATCGCGATCCGGTGATCGGCTACCGCCGCAACTTCCGCTGGGAGTCCATGCGTCTCGTTACCGAACAGCCATGCGCTTGGCTCGGCCAGAATCGTGTCGGCGTCATCCAGATCGAGCTCACCGCTCGCGGTGGCCGCGAGTAACCACAACCCAACCCGCCGACAGCTGGCCAGCACGGCGGTCACGTCGCGCACGCGAGCCAGCGGCAAATGGAAAACGCTGCCCGCCGAACCCCGAACGCATTTGCCGTTATACGGGTCGACGACGTCGCCTGCCAGCACCATCGCATCCGCGCCCGCGGCGTCGGCCACCCTGATCACGGTACCGACGTTGCCAGGGTCGGCGGCCTCGACCAGAACGACCACCAGCCGAGGCGAACCGGCCAGCGCCTCCTCCAGCGTCACTTCGGGCAGCGCGCAAACGGCTACGAGACCCTGTGGGGTGACGGTCTCGGACAACGACGCGGCCGCTCGGTCGGTGACCGTCCACACCGGGATACCTGCTTCCTCGGCGGCCACCCGCAACCGGTGATACCGCTGGGCCCTTGCCTCGGAAATGAATATCTCGTGCACTCGTGTCCGCGAACCGCCGTCGGCGGCCGCTGCCACCGCTGCCTCAACTGCCTGCGCCCCCTCGGCGAGGAACCGGCCGGCCTGTTCACGACCGGCCCGGCGCAACAGCTTTCGGGCGGCCAACACCCTGGGCGCACGCTCAGTGCTGACTGGGTTTCCAGCGGGCATTGGCGGCTGGTCTCATCAAGGCCTCAGGCCGCGGCCTCGCCGGTCTGGTCCTTAGCCGAAGGCTGAGCTGGAAGGCTCGCTCTAGCCACCTCGACCAGCGCGCTGAACGTCGCTGGCTCGCTCACCGCGAGCTCGGCCAAGATCTTGCGATCGACCTCCACCTCGGCCAGGTGCAACCCCTGGATGAAGCGGTTGTAGGTCATCCCGTTCGCACGCGCGGCGGCATTGATCCGGGTGATCCACAACTGGCGGAAATCGCCTTTGCGGGCGCGACGATCCCGGTAGGCGTAATTCAGCGAGTGGAGCACCTGCTCCTTCGCCTTGCGGTACAGCCGGGAACGCTGGCCTCGGTAACCGCTGGCCAGCTCGAGGGTCGTCCGGCGCTTTTTCTGGGCGTTGATCGCCCGCTTGACGCGTGCCACTGGTTCATCCTTTGTCGGTCAAGGGCAGCAAAGCCGCCCGATTAAGGCGGGGTCGACGTGGGCTGCTCAGCCACCGAGCATCTTGCGGACCCGTCGTACGTCGGCGGGAGCGATGTCAGTCGTGCCAGCTAGCCGACGGGTCTGCCTACTGGGCTTGTGCTCAAGCAGATGACGAGTGCCTGCCTTCTGTCGCCGCAGCTGGCCGGTGCCGGTGATCTTGACACGCTTTGACATCCCGCTATGCGACTTACTCTTAGGCATAATTAATCCTTCATCAATCGGTAGAGTGATGCGGCGGAAGCACGCCGACCCGCGCATACGGTCGGCGTCGACTCAGTCGGCGGTCTGGGTCGGCTTAGCCCTGGGTTTGTTCTTGTGCGGCGCTATCACCATCGTCATATTCCGGCCGTCTTGCCTGGGCTCGGTCTCAACGACCCCGAGATCACTGATGTCTTCCGCGAGCCGTTGCAGCAGCCGGAAGCCGAGCTCCGGACGGGACTGCTCCCGGCCCCGAAACATAATGGTGACCTTCACCTTGTTCCCGTGCTCAAGAAACCGCCGGACATGGCTGCGCTTCGTCTCGTAGTCATGGGTATCGATCTTGGGCCGGAGCTTCTGCTCTTTGATGACAGTAAGCTGTTGGTTACGGCGCGACTCGCGGGCCTTTTGCGCACTCTCGTACTTGAACTTGCCGTAGTCCATGAGTTTGCAGACCGGTGGTCTCGCCTGCGGCGCAACCTCGACCAAGTCAAGATCAGCCTCCCGGGCGAGCCGGAGCGCGTCGTCAATGCGTACAATGCCGACCTGCTCGCCGTTTGGCCCGACAAGGCGAACCTCGGGCACCCGGATTCGGTCGTTGATACGCGTCTCTGTGCTGATGGGGTCTCCTCTGGTATTGACTTCATGTTGCTGGCGTTTACTCAAACATCAACGCCACTGACCGCGCACAGTTTCCCGACCCACGACAAAAGCCCCGTCGCCACAATGGCTACGAGGCCCGCCGACCGATCGACACACCCACGAAGGGGTGCGCTATACCGCCGCCAGACTGTACTGACGACGGGACCGGACCCGGGCATCTCGGGCGACGCCGGGTGGGAGCGGGGCTCCGCTTGCTGCCCGAGGCATTCACCAGGGGCTGGTCGCTCGAGCAGTGTAGCAGGGAAGTGCATGGAACTGTCGGTGGGCAGGTGCACGCTGTTCTCGGACCAGCAAGGACCAACACGAAGGGGGCAGCCATGTGCTGGCGGTGCGACCATCCGGGCAGTACTGCGGAAGACGCGCTCAACCACATGAAGGAGCTGATGCTCGAGCATGGGTGGGCAATACAAGGAGTGGAGGGTGACCGGCTGCACCCACCGTGGGCCTACACCCTCGGACTAACCGATTGCGGATTGCCTGAACTTGTTATCACCGGGATGGCGCTCAACCGCGCCGGCATGTTCCTGAACCGCATGGCCGACCACGCGCTGCGCGACGGCGCTGCTCAACCAGGTGAGCGGATCCACCTGTGTGGGGGTCCTCTCGCTGAGATCGTCGAGCTGCCCAACCCGGATGCCCACTTGCATACCGCGTACGCATTCTTCGGCCCTCGTCTGCGGGCAATCCAAATGGTGTGGGCCGATGATCGCGGTCGCTGGCCGTGGGAACTGGGGTTTCGTGGCTGCCGGGGCGGCCAGCCGGTACTCGGTCCACGAACTAAACCCTGGGACAGGCCACCCGGTACCTCGATCTTAGGGTGACCGACCCGGCGCCCAGCGGGCTTAACCAACGGCAACCGAGGCCCGGCGGTGCCGGCCCGCTGGCGCCGGCACAGGGGTGACCATCCGGGCCAAGAACCGTCCGGTGTAGCTGGTCGGATGCCCGGCAACCTGTTCGGGCGTGCCAGCCGTCACCACGGTGCCGCCTCCGGAACCGCCCTCCGGACCCATGTCGATGACCCAGTCGGCGGTCTTGATCACGTCAAGGTTGTGCTCGATGACCACCACCGTGTTGCCCTTCTCGACCAACCCGTTGATGACGAGCAGCAGCTTGCGAATGTCCTCGAAGTGCAAACCGGTGGTCGGTTCATCGAGGATGTACACGGTCCGGCCGTTGGAGCGTTTTTGCAGCTCACTAGCCAGCTTGACACGCTGCGCCTCGCCGCCGGACAGCGTAGGCGCCGGCTGGCCCAGACGGACATAACCTAGTCCGACGTCGACCAAGGTGCGCAGGTATCGGGCAATCGCGTTGATCGGGGCGAAAAACTCGGCCGCTTCTTCGATCGGCATGTCCAGCACATCCGCGACGGTCTTACCCTTGTAATGCACCTCGAGGGTTTCCCGGTTGTATCTGGCGCCCTTGCACACCTCACAGGGAACATACACATCGGGAAGGAAGTTCATCTCGATCTTGATCGTGCCATCGCCGGAGCACGCCTCACAGCGTCCGCCCTTGACGTTGAACGAGAACCGTCCCGGCTGATAGCCCCGTACCTTTGCCTCGGCCGTGGCGGCGAACAGCTTGCGCACGTGGTCCCACACCCCGGTATAGGTGGCGGGGTTGGATCGCGGAGTCCGCCCGATCGGCGATTGATCGACCTGGACCAGCTTGTCCAGCCCGTCCATACCGGTGACCCGGGTATGCCGCCCAGGCACTTGCCGAGCGCCGTTGAGTTTGTTCGCCAGCACCGTGGCCAATATGTCGTTGACCAGCGTCGACTTTCCTGACCCCGACACCCCGGTGACGGCGACGAGACAACCCAGCGGAATTTCCACATCGATCCCACGCAGGTTGTGTTCGCGCGCGCCCACCACCGTGAGTGTGCGCTTTGGGTCAGGCGCACGACGAACCTGAGGGGTGGGGATGGTCCGTCGACCCGAGAGGTACGCGCCGGTGAGCGAGGTATCGTGCGCCTCAAGGTCGGCCACCGATCCGCTGTGCACGATCAAGCCGCCGTGCTCACCGGCCCCCGGCCCAATATCCACCGCCCAGTCCGCCGCCCGGATCGTGTCCTCATCGTGTTCCACCACGATGAGCGTGTTGCCCAAATCCCGTAACCGGAGCAGCGTCTCGATCAACCGTCGGTTGTCCCGCTGATGCAACCCAATCGACGGCTCGTCGAGTACGTACAGCACGCCGACTAACCCGGAGCCGATCTGGGTGGCCAACCGGATGCGCTGGGCTTCCCCACCGGAGAGCGTACCGGCGGGGCGGTCAAGTGAGAGGTAGTCCAAACCGACATCGAGCAGGAAGCCGAGCCTAGCCCGCACTTCCTTGAGTATTCGGCCAGCGATCATGTGTTGCCGGGTGTCCAGCTCCAGGCCGTTCAGGAACTCAGCGCAGTCTGCCACCGACATGGCGCACACCTCGGCGATGGAACGGTCTCCCTGTTCGCGGTGGCGAAGGGCGACCGCGAGAACCTCAGGGCGCAGCCGGGCGCCATGGCACACCGGGCAAGGCACCTCGCGCATGAAACCCTCATAGCGCTCCCGCATCACGTCGGACTCAGTTTGCCCCAGCCGACGCTCCAGGAATGGGACCACACCCTCGAAGTTCGCATAGTACGAGCGTTCGCGGCCGTAACGATTGTGGTAGCGCACGTGTACTTGCTCATCGATACCGTGCAATATCGCCTTGCGCGCCACCAAAGGCAACGACCGCCACGGAACGTCCATCCGAAACCCGACAGTGTCGGCGAGCGCCACGAGCAGCCGGCCGAAGTACTCCGCTAATTGACCGCCAGCCCACGGTGCTATGGCGCCTTCAGCGAGGCTTAGCTCGCCGTCAGGGACGACCAGCTCAGGGTCGACCTCTTTTTTCACCCCGATGCCCGTGCAGGCTGGGCAAGCACCATACGGCGAGTTGAAGGAAAAGGTGCGCGGCTCCAGATCATCCAACGCCACCGGGTGCCCGTTCGGGCAGGCCATCCGCTCGGAGAAGCGCCGCTCCCGGCCCGGGTCGTGGTCGGGCAGATCGACGAAGTCGAGCACGATCAAGCCATCGGCCAGCCGCAGCGCCGTCTCCACCGAGTCGGTCAACCGTTGTTTCGCGCTCTCCTTGACCGACAGCCGGTCGACCACCACCGCGATGTCATGCTTCTCCTGCTTCTTGAGATTTGGCGGATCGGCCAGTTGGTGCACCGTGCCGTCAACCAATACCCTGGAGTAACCCTGTGACCGCAGTTGCGCGAACAGGTCGACGAACTCGCCTTTGCGAGTGCGCACAACTGGGGCCAGCACCTGGAAGCGGCTGCCCTCGGCCATCGCGAGCACCTGGTCAACAATCTGCTGCGGTGTCTGCCGTTCGATGACGTGTCCACAAACCGGGCAGTGCGGCACGCCGGCCCGCGCGTAGAGCAGTCGGAGATAGTCATAAACCTCGGTGACGGTGCCCACCGTGGAACGCGGGTTGCGGTTGGTCGATTTCTGGTCGATCGAGACCGCCGGGGAGAGCCCCTCGATGAAGTCCACGTCGGGCTTGTCCATCTGTCCGAGGAATTGCCGGGCATACGCGGACAAAGATTCCACGTATCGCCGCTGCCCCTCAGCAAAGATGGTGTCGAACGCGAGGCTGGACTTTCCTGAGCCAGATAGGCCGGTGAACACAACGAGGCTGTCCCGTGGGAGATCCAGATCGACGCCACGCAGGTTGTGCTCGCGCGCGCCACGCACGACGAGACGTTCGGCCACCGGGTTCCTCTCTGAGGTCCTTTCGTAACTTTCGCGAGGCGGGACCCAAGCACCGAGGCCCCCGCTCCATGCTAAGCCGGAGCGCCGACAGAACCGGACACCACCCGCGTGCCCGCTCCCACCACACCACGGCCGCCACCAAAAACTCGACATTTCACGAGCCAGCGGTGCCCGAGCACCGTCGCTGCACTAGGGTCGCAAAGGTGAACGTGCTGCACTCCTACACTGGTCACACCGACCCTGGCGGTCCGGCCGCTCGCCGCAGCTTGGATGCTCTGACCATCACCAAGCTGTCGGTGGGGCCGATGGACAACAACGCCTACCTCCTTGTGTGTACGAAAACCGGTGAGGCGTTGTTGATCGACGCGGCCAACGACCCCGAGCGGCTGATGGACATGATCGGCCACGGCGCCGACCGCCCGCATCTGCATACGCTGGTTACCACCCACCGGCATCGCGACCATTGGCAGGCGCTGGCCGCGGTGGCCGGAATGTGCGAGCCGACCACCATCGCGCACCCCCTTGATGCCCCGGAGCTGCCTATTCCTACTGGGCGCCTGGTCAACCACGGCGATAGGATCACGGTCGGACAGGTGGAGCTGGAAGTCATCCACCTGCGTGGCCACACACCTGGATCGATCGCCTTGCTGTATCGAGACGCCACCGCACCGCACCTCTTCACCGGCGACTCGCTGTTCCCCGGGGGTGTTGGGCGGACAGGAAGCCCGGAGGACTTCCGCCAGCTCATCGATGATGTCGAGCAGCGGGTGTTCGACCTGCTCCCGGACGAGACGTGGTTCTACCCCGGACACGGCGATGATTCCACGCTCGGAGCGGAGCGTCCACACCTCGCTGAGTGGCGAGAGCGCGGATGGTGACCTGACTGACGATGGCGGCGTCCGCTACATCTCTGACCTGGATGCATACGAGGCCAGCCCCGTGCTCCACGGTGCGAACCGGTGGGCGGGGCAGCTCGGCCGTCAGGCCCTCGGCGCAGTTCTGACCGTCCCGGCGCGGTGTGACCACCCCGCATCTGACTTTCGTTTTTCGTTTAGCGGTATCATTGAAGCCGGTGGGAGGGGAGCGCCGACATGACACGCACGCCGTTGAACAGAACCGGTTCAACGTCGAAGTGCTGGTGACGTTCAACCTCAAGGACTTCCCCGAGGGTGCACTCAAGCCGTTCGACATCGAAGCTGTCCACCCCGACGACTTCTTGCTCGATCAGCTCGACCTGTACCCGGCAGTGGTGATGACCTGCCTGGACGAGCAAGTCAACCGCTACGCCGCCATCGGTGGCGTTGTCACTGCGGGTAGTTTGTTGCATGTCTCTTCAAACCAACGTGGCGACACGACAACGGGTGCATGAACACCTGGCCAGATGGCAGGTCGATCTGTGGGCGGACACCACGTGTGGCGACGACGGCGTGGACCACGATCCGGCCGCGAACCGGAAGCCCGGCCGCGACGGGTTTCCGGCCTTCGTCCGAGCTATCAACCCGACGCTGTCCGTGCTCAGCTCACCCCCATGCTCGAGCTGATGAAAGGCTCAGAGTGGCGCTCAAACCCTGATCAAAACAGCGGTGCTGAGCACCCCACGCGCTTGACCCGCCCCTACCCAGAGTTCAATGGCCGGCGGGCTTCTCGGCGCAGGTCCAGCACCGCAAGCAGCAACGCCATTAACACGACACCGACCGCGCACAACAGCGCGACGAATACCGCGGACCCGGCCGATCGCCCAGGGGCGGCGAGCGTGGAGTAGTACACGCTAGCTAGCAGCGCGGTGCCGATAGCAGACCCGATCCGTTGGCTGGTCTGCAGAGCGCCCCCAGCCGCGCCGGCCATCCTGACCGGTACAGCACTCAGCGTCAACGTGATGTTCGGGGAGATCACCAATCCCCCGCCAAGACCAGCGAACAGCAGCGGCCCGGCCGTCAACCACGCGGCGTGCTGGCTGGTCGCGCCGCGCAGCAAGAACGCCGTGGCGCTCAGTCCGGCGGCGACACAGAATAGGCCAAGCACAGTGAGCCGGCGGCCCCACTGGCTGACTGCCCGACCAGCGACCATCGCGGACACAGCTGAGCCGACCGCGAATGGGGTTACCGCCAGCCCCGAGCGCAGCGCCGAATAGCCCAATCCGGTTTGGAAGAACATCGCGAATACCAGCCAGATTCCGCTGAAACCGACGAAGTAGGTCAGCCCCAGCCCAGCGCCGGAAGCATAACCAGGCGTGCTGGTTACCAAGCGGAGATCCAACAGCGGAGCACTCCGGCCGATCCGGGTTACCCGGATTTCCCAGCTGACGAAACCGGCCAGTAACAGGGCCGCCAGCACGAACAGCCACCACAGCCTGCCGATGGCATCTTGTTGCAGCAGAGGCCACAGCATGGCAAGTACCCCGGAACCCAGCAGCGCGGTACCCACCAGGTCCAGATGTCCAACCGGATCAACCTCCTCGCTGACATTCCGACGGTTGACCGGGACCAGGCGAAACGCGAGCACCAGCGCTAGCAGCCCGATCGGTACGTTGACATAGAACACCCAACGCCAGCCTTCTGGTTCGCCGAACACCGCGAGGATTACCCCACCGACCACGGGGCCGATCGCGGTAGATAGCCCAACGGTCGCGCCGAACAATCCAAACGCCTGGCCGCGCTCAGGTCCTCTGAACAGGTCCTGGATCAGTCCGGAGTTCTGCGGGCTCAGCATCCCGGCGGCACAGCCCTGAGCTAATCGAGCGGCGATCAGCCATGGCAACGTGGCGGCGGCCCCAGCCAGCGCGCTTGTCATCACGAAACCGCTCAGCGCGAGCAAAAACATCTGTCGCCGTCCCCACGCGTCGCCCAATCGCCCAGCGGGAACAAGCGCCAGCCCGAAAGCTAGCGCGTATCCCGACACCACCCACTGCACGCCAGATGGCGACGAGCCGAGGGAACGCTCAATAGAAGGTAACGCGACCGTCACGATGCTGACGTCCAACAAGCCCATGAAACCTGCGGTCAGCGTCACCGACAGCACACGCCAGCGGCGTGGATCCGGCTGATCGGCCAGCCCTGCTGGGGCTGTGCTGAGGATTGAGCTCGGCTCAGCGCGGTTCGCCACTCTAACCCGCTCAGCGGCTCACGGGCAGGGCGGAGCCTACCCCGGATTCATGCATATCGATGCCGAACACCGCGCCACCCGTTGAAAGCACCCCCGGGCGCTGCCTCGTGTGCCGCCTCGCGTCCCGCCGGGCCTTCAGCAGGCTGGTCATCGCGGTGACGACAAGCGTCCCAACGATGACCACGAGCGAAGGGGCGATGCCAATATCCGGCGCGGCGATCGGTTCATCATTGTTCAGAAAGGGAAACTCATTGCCGCGCAGTCCTTCCAGCAGAAGCTTGACCCCGATGAACGCCAGGATCACTGACAATCCGTAACGTAGATACACTAATCTGTCCAGCAGGCCGCCCAACAAAAAATACAGCTGGCGCAGCCCCAGGAGGGCGAACGCATTCGCGGTGAACACCACGTATGGCTCCGTGGTCAGCCCGAAGACCGCTGGGATTGAGTCCAAGGCAAACAACAGATCGGTCGCCCCGATAGTGATCATCACGACGAGTATCGGAGCTAGATGGCGCTTGCGGTCGAGCCGGACGCCCTTCGAGGATCCCTGAGTTCCTGACATCGACACCATCTTACCCAACAACCGGGGCAACGGGGTGTTTCGGTGCCGCTGTCTCGGCTCCTCGCCGCGCAACAATCGACACGCGGTCACCATCAATACCATCGCGAACACGTACAAGATCCAGCTGAAACGTTGGAGAGCAGCGGCACCGAGCACGATGCACACCCCACGCATCGCCAGGGCGATAGCAATACCGACCAGAAGGACGCGGTTCTGGCGCGCTATCGGCACCCGGAAAGCGGCCATGATGACCGCGAAGACGAAAAGGTTGTCCATCGAGAGCGAGTACTCAGTAAGGTAACCGGCGAAGGATTGTCCGGCGGACCGGCCGCCAGCGCACGCCCACATCCCTATGCCAAACGCGGCCGCCAGCGCGCCATAGAACACCACCCAACCGGTCACCTCGCGTATAGATACCACATACGGCTTACTCTTGGCACCACAAAATCCACCAAGATCACCGCGAGCAACGAACATATAGTCACTAGCCACGTCCACGCGGGAACCATTTCCATCACCAGCTTTCGAAGGAGAGCATCGGTCGGTGACCGAGGTCTCTCCCGCCGGTATAAACCGGCCGATGACACCGGGCGCGCATGTACGCTGTGCTGACGACATCTCGGAAAGGGATACTCCCCTGGGTCTCCTGAGTTTTGCGTACCCGGCGGCGCCAGCGTCACCCCCGATTTGGCGGATGTGAGCGGTATAGCACCAGCATGGCGGACGAAGGACCGGCATGATACATACGGGGCATGGTGTTGGAGATCGCTCAGCTGAGTATCAAGACGGGCGAAGAAGACAGCTTCGTCGCGGCCTACTACCAGGCGAAGGAGCACCTCGAAGCGACCGATGGCTTCCGGTCAGCCCGCATGACCAGGTGCATCGAGTCCTCTTCACGCTTCGTGCTGCTCGTCGAGTGGGAATCGCTGGAGTCCCACACCGAGAACTTCCGCAACTCCGAGCGGTTTCCCCGCTGGCGCGAGCTCATCGGCCCGTTCTTCGACGAAGACCCAGAGGTAATCCATACGGTGGACGTCTGAGCCATCGGCGACAGCAACGTGAGTGACGGCGAAACTCTCAGATCACCCTCAGGGCGCGCGCAAACTGTCGTACCCGTCACATACGGTCGTATCGTGCCTACCTCGCGCCGTCGCCCACGGCCAACCCGCGCGCGGCTGCTTGCGGCCACGACCATGCTCGTACTGCTCATAGCTGGATTAGCCGTTTCGGCTGACCGTGGCTTCAGGGTTGGCGCTGGTACCGATCAGATACGTACGATCGAGTTCCGGTTGGACACCCCGGCCGGTCCGGGCCAACCAGGGACCGTGTCGCTGGACGCAACGCTATACTTACCAGCTCACACCCCCGCGCCGGCCATCCTGGTGGCACACGGCTTCGGCGGTAGCAAAGCATCAGTGGCTGCTGACGCTCGGGAGTTGGCCGGTCGTGGCTTCGTCGCGTTGACCTGGTCGGCTCGGGGCTTTGGCGGCAGTACCGGGCAGATCGCGCTCGACTCGCCTGACTATGAAGTGGCGGATGCATCCAGGTTCATCGACTACCTGGCCAGCCGGCCCGAGGTCATCCTCGATGGACCGGGCGACCCGAGGGTCGGGGTGACCGGCGACTCCTACGGAGGGGCCCTGTCCCTGCTGCTCGCCGCGTACGATCACCGCGTCGATGCCGACGTTCCAGTCATCACGTGGAACGACCTGGGGCAGGCGTTGTTCCCGAACGCCGCGACCAGCGATCCGATTCCGACTGATACCCCCGCGCACACAGCGTTCAGCCCGGACGGGGTCTTCAAACGCGGATGGGCCGGCACCTTCTTCTCAGCGGGGCTTCGCCCGGACCGGCGGACTGATTCAGGCGCCTTGACCGGGCCTGGCGCTAGCTCAGCCCAAGCTAACCCTGCCGGCTCGGCGGCAACCGCTTCCGAACCGACCCATCCCTATTCCGCCGCTTCGAATCCCACCGAGCCCGAGCCACCGCGCGGAGATACCTCGGGCCAACCCCCACCAGGTGTCGTTCCCGGCGAGACATCCAGGGTACATCTTGCCTCCACCGCCCCCACCACCTGCGGGCGATTCACCCTTGCGGTGTGTCAGGCCTACCAAGAGGCGGCCACTTCGGGCCGTCTCGACCCGACCACGGCCGCGCTGCTGCACCGCACGTCCCCGGCCAGCGTGGCGAATCGTATCACCGCACCGACGCTACTCGTCCAGGGCGAATCAGACACCCTGTTCGGGCTGGACCAGTCTGACGCGACAGCGCGCGAGATCGCCGGGGCCGGGGGCACCGTGGCAGTGCTGTGGTACTCCGGCGGGCACGACGACGGCGCGCCGGGGCCGACCGTGCGCCAGCAGATAGGTGATTGGTTCGAGCGTTACCTGGGCAGCCCCTCGGAGGAGCGCATCCCCACTGACACGCTCGCCCCCGGCGAGCTGAGCTACGCCATAACAGGCGGGGTTCGGGCAGGTTACCGCGGCACCCCCGTGGTGCGCACGGTGACCGCGCACCAGTACCCAGGGCTCGCCGGCGCAACACCAGTCCGGCTGGACACGCTTACTCTGCACGGCCAGCCCCAAGCCGTGCTCAATCCTGCCGGTGGCACTCCGGCGGCGATCACCACGCTACCCGGGGTGGGCGGGCTGCTAGGCAGCCTTTCCGGTCGGTTGTCCGCGTTCAGCACCGAACTACCGGGCCAAACCGCCACGTTTATCACCGACCCGCTCACCGAGCAGCTAGTGATCGCTGGATCGGCCAGGGTGCATCTCAGCGTCGCACCGGTACCGGGCCAACCCGCCTCGGCCGAGGCGGTGCTGTTCGGACGGCTCATCGAGGTGGCTCCCGACGGCCGGCACACCCTGCTGGGTGGCGCGGTGGCGCCTATGCGCATCCCCGTATCGCCGGGCGGCATTGCCGAGGTGGCCGTCACTCTGCCCGCTGTGGTTGCCCCGGTACAGGCCGGCCAACGGCTAGTGCTTTCTATCGCCACCACCGACCAGGGCTTCCTCGGCGCCACCACCTCGTCGGTGTGGCGGATATCCCTCGTCGGGGGCGGTATGCTCGCGGTTCCGGTGGTGCCCGGCCAGGTGGCTACCGCGAGCACCGTGCCGCGCTGGCCGGCGGTCGGGATCGTTGCGCTTCTCGGCCTTGCGCTGGTGACCATGCCCATCGGGCGGATACGCAACCGCTGGCGGCGACGGGCCAAGGCCAGCGCACCGAGTCCGGACGCCGAGCTGCCGCTGGTCATCGACGGGCTGGCGAAGTCATATCCGGGTGGGATCACGGCGGTGAATGGGGTGTCGTTCCGCGTCCAACGCAACCAGGTAGTCGGGCTACTTGGCCCGAACGGCGCGGGCAAGACCACGGTGCTGCGCATGCTGATGGGATTGATCCGACCAACCGCTGGTGACATTCGGGTGTATGGGCATACGGTATCGCCAGGCGCTGATGTGTTGTCCCGGATCGGTTCGTTCGTCGAAGGTCCCGGCTTCCTGCCGCACCTCTCGGGGCTGCGTAATCTGCGGCTGTACTGGGCCGTTACCGGTCGACCCGCCACCGATGCGCACTTAGGCGAGGTGCTCGAGATCGCCGGTCTGGGCATGGCGGTCAACCGGACCGTACGTACCTACAGCCATGGCATGCGGCAGCGGTTGGCGATCGCGCAAGCCATGCTGGGGTTGCCCGATCTGCTAGTCCTCGACGAGCCAACCAACGGGCTGGACCCACCACAGATCCACGCGATGCGCGAGGTGCTCCGGCGCTATGCCAGCGGCGGCCGTGCCGTGCTGGTGTCCAGCCATCTGCTCTCGGAGGTTGAGCAGACCTGCGATCACGTGGTGGTCATGCACCGGGGAACGGTGGTGGCCGATGGGAACGTAGCCGACATCGTCGCTGGCGGCGGCCAGGCCAGTTTCCAGGTCGACGATCCTCAGTTGGCGGCACGGGTTCTGGGGGGCGCCTCCAGCATCAGCGCGGTCGAGGTGGAGGGTGACGCCGTCCATGCCAATCTCAACGGCATGCCCAGGGCCGAAGCGGTAAGCCGACTGGTGCGGGCGGGCGTCGCGGTCCAGGCCGCCGGGCCGCGCCGGCGTCTGGAGGACGCGTTCTTGCAGCTTGTGGGAGAGGATCACCTGCCATGATCGGCACAGATGCCGCCGAGGGCTACCGACGAGGTAAAACCCTTCGCTTGCGCATCGAGCTCGTCCGTCAGTTGACCCGGCTTCGCACTCAGGTCACTTTCAGTCTGATGGTGCTGTTACCGGTGCTGCTGTGGAGCGCGTTTCAACTCACTCGAAGCGGACCGGCTACCGGTACGTTGTCATTCGTTGACCTGGCCAAGACCAGCGGCCCGAACTTCACCGTGTTCGCGCTCTTCGCCTCAGCCGGCTTCCTGTTGGTCGTGGTGGTCGCCCTGTTCTTCGGGGACACGGTGGCTAGCGAAGCGTCCTGGTCTAGCCTTCGCTACTTGCTCGCGGTGCCGGTGCCGCGAGCCCGGTTACTCAGGCAGAAGTCGATTGTCGCGGCCGGTCTGTCCGTGACCGCTATCCTCCTCCTCCCAGCTGTGTCGCTGCTCGTTGGCACGCTCGCTTATGGTGAATCTGACCTAGTCAGCCCAACCGGGGAGGCGCTGCGGTTCAGCGTTGCCGCAGGCCGCATCCTGCTCGCGGCGCTGTATATCGCGGTTCATCTGAGCTGGATCGCCGGATTGGCGCTGCTACTATCGGTCAGCACCAACGCACCGCTCGGCGCGGTCGGGGGCGCGGTGATGGCCTCGATCGTGTCTCAAATCCTGGACTCCATCACGGCTTTGGAAGATCTGCGCGACTACCTGCCCACGCACTATGCAACCGCCTGGGCTGATCTGCTCGCCGAACAAGTCAACTGGGGCGACATGATCCGGGGTGTGTTCTCCGCGCTGGCCTATGGCGCTGTGTTTGCGTGCCTCGCCGTGTGGCGGTTCGCCTACAAAGACATCACCAGCTGACACCGTCGCGCTGGCTGGGGCGGACGGCGGACCCCCGCCGGAACCAGCCTAGGTAGACGGTGTGATGTGGCGCCATACCTAGAGCGCGATCGGGCTCAGCCCTCCTGATCATCATACTTGCGGCTGTGGCCGCCCTGGCCGTGGCCGCCCTGATTCTGCCCGTGCTTGCCGTGGCCGCTCTTGTCGTGGTCTTTGTTGTCCTCGTCATTACCGTCGTTCTCCTTGTCATTATTCTTTTTACCGCCGCCCTTCCTGCCTCTGTCACCACTCTTCTTATTCTTCCCTTTACCATTCTTCTTCTTCTTTCCTTTGCTGTCCTTGCCGTCGTTCTCCTTGTCATTGTTGTCATTGTCCTCGTCAGCGGTTTCGCTGTTACCGCTGCTGTTCTTTTTACTGACGGTGGTTTCAGCCGATCGCCCTGCCTTGACCTGGACGTTGTTACCGACCTGCAGGTAGTTGTAAAACGCCATAGCGTCCGCCAAATTCAAGTGGATACAGCCGGCGGACGCAACATTCGGGTTGCCGGCGTGGAACGCGATGCCACCAGGTTCGAAGAACACCGAGTAAGGCATCGGCGCGGGCTGCCCATTTGGCATCTTGAACTCTGTACTTTTGAAGTCTTTATCCTTATTGAGCACGGTAAAGCCGTCACCAGTTGGCGTCTCCTTGCCAGCGCCTCCGGACGAGATCGGCACTGGCCCTCGGAAGATCGCGCCGTCCTTGATCAACCAGGCGTGCTTCCCAGCCAGGGAAACGCAAGCGGTCGCAGCGGCGGTACAGGGCGTGCCGGCGACCAACTTGTTGATGTCGGTCCTCGCCTCGGCGGGCAACGCCGCCAACGCGGGAGCCGCGACATATGCGCCTGCCAGCGCAAACGCGGCACCGGCAGCGCCGGCCACGACCGAGATCCGGCGCTTACCCAGGCTGTACTTCGACATCCATGAACCCTTCGCAGTCCAACGTGAGCCCTGCCCGCGGGCGAGTTCCGGGAGACTCGGCCTTTACTGGTAACTACGCCCGAACGGCCCAGAGGTTGCGCCCAAATGCTGACAAGCGGCTCAGCTCAACCCGAACGTGCGGTCCCCGCCATAACCGAAGGCAGGCAAGGACCAGGCAAGGATCCAGGTCTAGGCGGTGTAACCGTCACGCTTGCGTGCGCGCCCTGAACAACCAGGGTAAGGAGGCAATGGCCGGCAATCAGCCCGCATCAGGGTTGGGTGATGAATCCCTAACTGAGATTGGCGGAAATACCGCGTCTGTGACCGGGGCGTGCCTGGCGGGAAGGAAAGGACATGGTAAAGAGCAGCGGGACTACCTAGTCTCCATTCTGTAGCCGCGTTGATGTGGCATAGGCTGCCACCGCCACGCCCGCGACAGGACCAGGTATAACAGCACTGTGACAATGACATAGCTGGCACCGACCACCTGCTGGGGCATTGACCAGGACAGCTCCCGCTCGCTTGCGTGCGGCAGATACTGATGTGGTGCGACGATAAAAGTAACGGCCAATCCAGCGGTGACGAAGGCCCACGCCCAGGAGCGTGCCCGCGCCGCTGACACAGCGGTCACCAAGATCGTCGGCGCTATCCACACCCAGTGGTGTGACCAGGACGTCGGCGACACCAATAGAGCGACTCCACCAGTCGCCACCAGAGCCAGAGGCGCTGGCGCGCGGCGGATCGCCGGGGCAGCCAGAAACAACAGCCCCGCCGAGAGCACCAGCCAACCGAGTGTGCGCTCCATGCCGGTAACTCCCGCTCGAGTGAGCACCGCTTGAAAAGTCTGGTTGGTGAAGAACGGTGAGCCGCTCACCCCGCTGGCACCGGCCAAGCCGCTACCCCAGTAGCGCACCGACTGACCAGGTGCCACCAGCGCACCCAGCCCGGTGGCCACCGCCGCAGTGACTACGGTCGTCCCAGCGGCTCGGGCATCCTTGCGCAGCAGGAAGAACAGCACGAAAGCGGCCGGAGTGAGTTTGATCGCGGCTGCGATGCCCACCAGTAAACCCCTCGGCCACCGTGTCTTCACCACCAAACAGTCGGCCGCGACAAGCGGCATGAGGATCAAGTTGATCTGGCCAAACCGGAACGTCTCCAGTACTGGTTCAAATAGCAGGCACACAGGCAGCGCGAGCGAGCATGCCGCCAGCGCGCCCGGCGGCCCCCCGGAAGGCCACAGACGGCGCAGGAACACGTAGACCGTGATAGCCAAGGACACCAGCGAAAGGACGAACAGCGTAACCCAGGCGAATAGCCAGCCAGTAAGGGTCAGCGGCACCATCAAGATGGCCGCGAACGGGGGGTAGATGAACGGCAGGACGATACCCGCGCTGGTGCGCGGCAAGACCCCGTACAGATCTCCACCGGACAGCCAGGCCTGTACGCCCAACCGGTAAACCTCGAGGTCCAAGAAGTATCCGCCAAGATGTGCCAGCAGCGCCGCGACCGCGCCGGCCAGCAGGGGCAGTGAAAACGGGTAGATCAGAGCCGGACGCCGCCGGACCAAGCCGATCAGCCCGTCAAGCCGTCCCATCGACGCACTTACCACGGTCACTACCGGATTCCCACTCCATGTTCTTGGCGGACAACACGTACTCGATAGATAACGCAAAGGACTCAACCGTATCGCGAGGGTCGGTCGGCTCCGCCACAAGGCGGTGAATGCGGTCGCGTTAGGATGTCGCCGGCCGCGGAGGCCGTGCCCGGGCGGCGCTAGCTACGATAAGCCTGCGGCGTCCATGCCACGCAACTCCTTCTTCAGATCGGCGATCTCGTCACGCAACCGAGCCGCCAGCTCGAACTGCAGGTCCCGGGCGGCCGCGAGCATCTGCTCGGAGAGCTGCTGGATAAGATCGGCTAGCTCGGCTCGCGGCATATTCGCGGTATCGTGCCCCACCGCGACTCCGGAGCTGGCCCGGCCAGCTCCGCCGGCCGCCCGCTTGCCTCTGGACGTGTTGCGTCCAGAGCCACCCACCGGCACCGCGTCATCCCCGGCCTCGCGGTAAACCTGGTCCAGAATGTCGGCGATCTTCTTGCGCAGTGGTGTCGGATCAATACCGTGCTCGGTGTTGTAAGCAATTTGCTTAGCACGCCTGCGGTCGGTCTCATCTATGGCATATCGCATCGAATCGGTGATCGAATCGGCGTACATGTGCACTTCACCGGACACATTGCGGGCGGCCCGGCCGATGGTCTGAATCAGCGACCGCTCAGAGCGCAGGAAGCCCTCCTTGTCCGCATCGAGAATCGCCACCAGTGATACCTCTGGCAGGTCGAGGCCCTCACGCAGCAGGTTGATGCCGACAAGGACGTCGTAGTCGCCCAGCCGAAGCTGTCGCAGCAGCTCGACTCGACGCAGCGTATCGACCTCGGAGTGGAGATAACGCACCCGGATACCCAGCTCTAGCAAGTAGTCGGTCAGATCTTCGGCCATCTTTTTCGTCAACGTGGTAACCAGTACCCGCTCGTCACGCTCAGCCCGGATCCGGATCTCATGCACTAGATCATCGATCTGACCTTTCGTTGTCTTCACCACGATCTTGGGATCAACGAGGCCGGTCGGGCGAATCACCTGCTCAACGTACTCGCCACCGGTCCGCTGCAACTCGTAGTCCCCGGGGGTAGCCGACAGATAGACAACCTGGCCTATTCGGTCGGTGAACTCCTCCCAGGTCAACGGTCGATTGTCCACCGCCGAGGGCAACCGGAAGCCGTGCTCGACCAAGGTGCGCTTGCGGGACATGTCGCCCTCATACATGCCACCGATCTGCGGCACCGTCTGGTGCGACTCGTCGATGACAAGCAGAAAGTCCTCCGGAAAGTAGTCGAGCAAGGTAGCCGGGGCTGAGCCCGGCCCGCGCCCGTCAATGTGTCGGGAGTAATTCTCGATACCGGAACAGAACCCGACTTGACGCATCATTTCCACGTCGTACTGAGTGCGCATGCGCAGTCGTTGCGCCTCTAGCAGTTTGCCCTGACGCTCCAGCTCGGCGAGACGTTGCTCGAGCTCCGCCTCGATATCTCGGATCGCCCGCTCCATCCGTTCCGGACCAGCCACATAGTGGGTGGCCGGGAAGATCCGCACCGAGTTGACTTGCTTAACCACGTCGCCGGTGAGCGGGTGCAAGTAGTACAGCGCCTCGATCTCATCACCGAAGAACTCGATACGGACCGCCAGCTCTTCGTACGCTGGGATGATCTCCACCGTATCGCCCCGGACCCGGAACGTGCCCCGGTTGAAGGCCGTATCGTTGCGGGTGTACTGAACGTCAACCAGGGCTCGAAGCAGGGCATCCCGCTCGACCGTGCCACCTACCTCCAGCTTCACCGAGCGGTCAAGATAAGACTGTGGCGTACCCAAGCCGTAGATACAGGAAACCGAAGCGACCACCACCACGTCTCGCCGCGACAACAGGTTCATCGTCGCGGAATGGCGCAGTCGCTCCACGTCCTCATTGATCGACGAATCCTTTTCGATGTAGGTATCAGTCTGAGCGATGTATGCCTCTGGTTGGTAGTAGTCGTAGTACGACACGAAGTACTCCACCGCGTTGTTCGGCAACATCTCGCGCAGCTCGTTCGCCAGCTGCGCGGCGAGCGTCTTGTTCGGCGCCATGACCAGCGTCGGCCGTTGCAGACGCTCGATCAGCCAGGCGGTAGTGGCCGATTTCCCGGTGCCGGTGGCACCCAGCAGCACCACGTCACGCTCGCCGGCCCGGATCCGCCGCTCCAGCTCCGCGATAGCGGCTGGCTGGTCGCCGGCCGGCGCAAACTCGCTGACGACCTCGAACCGGCCATTGTCACGCGGGATGTCAGCCACCGGACGAGCATCCGAGTGGACGGTAACGGGGTACTCAGTCGCGAATGCCACCTTTCGAGAGTAAGCCCTCGGTCTGACAAGATTTGACCGGTGCATCCACCCAAGACCGAGACGTTCGATGTGGCGTCGGGCACCAACACCGACCCCAAGGGATTCGTTCGGCCGGTCCAGGAGTATCAGGTCAAGCCATTCGGCTTGTATGTCTCCCGCGAGATGCCAGGCCACCCCAGGCTGAGCTGGGTCGAGTCATGGCTGTTGCCCGAGCTCGGAGTCCGAGTGACGGACTGGTGGTGGCGCCCCGGACACGAGCAAGACCAGGACTTCTACCTCGACATCGTCGACATCACCCGGGCGGGAGACGTCTGGCGCACTGTCGATCACTACTTGGACATCGTCGTGCGCACAAGACGCGACAGTGCCGTGATCGACGCCGATGAGTTCGTAGCCGCCGTGGCGGGAGGCCTACTCGATCCCGAAGCGGCGCAACGAGCACTGAACACCAGCTACCGTGCGATCTCCGGATTGAACAGATACGGCCACGACCTCGACCGCTGGCTAGGCAGCCTGAACATCAACTTGCACTGGCGCCGGCATCGCTCCTGACCTGACTGGAACGACGAGCGTCATTCGCCTTTACCCCACTGGCGCCACACCCAGGTGCCGCAGCCGCGAGTGCGCGCCGCGCCAAACCCATCCCATTCGGGCTCACCAGCTAGGCACGGGACCTTGCCTGGACGCGCATACTCCACCTGTGAAGATCGGTAGCCGACGTCCGGGAAGTTGAGCTGCCGCTGGTCGTTCATGGAATCCTCCGCGAGTCTTGAGGCACGACAACCATCTTGGCGTGCGCGGTTAAGGTAACTCTGTGCGAAGGATGACAATCGGCCCGCTGTTTCTCGATCGGGCAGACCCGCCAGCAGCGGGGGTAAACCCCCGTCAATCCCGAAGGAGCGGCAGTCGTCCAGGCGCTGGCCTAGCTTTCACCGCGCCCGAGCCGCCAAGGCTGGGGTTGTCTAGGGCTTGTCGTTAGTGGTCAATGCCCTGCTGCTGGCTCTTATCGCTGCTCCGCGGCTTTTGGTCGCTGTCTTGGT
The DNA here is from genome assembly GCA_019244295.1 of Pseudonocardia sp. Lineage (GTDB taxonomy): Bacteria > Actinomycetota > Actinomycetes > Mycobacteriales > Pseudonocardiaceae > Pseudonocardia. Next base: position 9,560 of record JAFASX010000006.1, on the reverse strand, counting down.
GCTTGCCGTCGCCGTTCTTCGGCGTAACTTGGTGCGGCCGGTCATCCGACTCATGCGCGTCCGCGCTACCGTCGCCGGTGGCTTCGCCAGGATCGTGTGCCGGTTGATGCTCGCGTGGGGGGATCTCGGATTTCTGCGACTGGCCGTCGTCGGTCGGCAGGTTGTTCTTCGAGGAACGAGGCTTCGTCTGCTCGCCCGGGGTGATCTGTTCACCGGACGAGGGCTGGCTCTGCCCTGACGAGGCGCGACCAGTGCTCTGCTCCGAATCATTGGTCGACTTGCCGTGGCGGGTCTCGTTGCCAGGCTCATTGACGCTGCCTGGTTCGCTGCTTGATCCCTTGCCGCGTCCCCCTGGGAGATCCTTACCCTGACCCGGTTCGCCTTTCCGGTCCACGTCGTTGTCCCGATAGCGATCACCGCTGTTGGGTTGGCCGGTGACACGGTCAACACGGCTCCTCTGGTCACTCTCGGTGCGCCGGGCATGCTCGCCATCACCGTCGCGACCATGTTCGCCGTTGTCCCGATGAGCACCGTCATCGTCGTGCCGATGGTCGGCATCTCCGCGGTTAGAGTCCCGGTGATCGGTGTCCATGCGATCAGTGTCTTTACGGTGACTGTCCGGATGACCGCTGTCTGGGCCGGGCTCAGCGGACTCGTCTCGCTCCCGATCCGCCGGTGGCACCTGGACTCCCGGGGGAAGTATGGTCTCCCCGTCGCCGATCCCGCGAGACCCAGTCGGGATTGATGCCCCTGGCCTGAGCCGCACGAGTTGTTCCCCAGGCTTGAGCACCTCAGCGACGGTCGGTGTCGGCGTGCTTCTCGGCGCCGCTGGCGCCGCGGTGACACTCGGCGCCGGTCCGAGAGCGACCGGGGCCGGCAACGGTACCGCCCCAGACATCACAGACTGCGCCACCAAGGTCACCCCTCCGAGGGCGCCAACCGTCAATACCGCGGCTGTGGCGGCCACGGTGGTACGATTCATCCCTTCCGCGCGCCGGATGACAACATCAACTGGCGGAAGCATGACCGATTGAGTGAGGTCCTCATCAAGCAGACGCAGCGCTGCGGCTGGGAGATCAAACGGCTCGCTCACATGTCCTCCCACGGCGTGCGGGCCTCCGGGGCGGTGGTTGGCGGTACCGACAGTGCCTCAGTCAGCTCGCTGCGCGCGCGCAACAGCCGCGCCTCGGCTACCCCGACCGATACACCCTCCACCCGAGCCACCTCTTCGAGCGGCAGGTGAGCCACATCAGCCAGCACCAACGCCCGCCGCCGACGTGGGGTGAGCCGCTCGAGCGCCTTTAACACCGCTTGGTGCCCGGGAACATGAGCCGCAGCCTCACCAGAACGGGTGAGTCTTGACATCAAACGCCGCCACCACCGATCGCTGGCCCGCACCGCCATCTGCAGAATCAAGCCGGTGGGGTCGGGGCGTTCACGTACCGTCGACCATCGTTGCCACGCGCGAGCATAGGCATCCTGCACGAGTTCGTGCGCGAGGTTGGTATCAAGAGTGATCATGCAGAGCTGGGAGACCAACCGGGGATAGTTTGCTTCCAGGTGTGCCCCGAACTCGGCCCGCAAACGTGAAGCAGGCGCGACCGCTGCCCACCTGCCGGCGGGTGCGCTGGAGTAACCGACGGTATGCCCTCGGTAGTCGACGTCGGGATCTGAGCGGCCGATCCGCTGTTCCACGTCGTTGCCCCCATTCGCCGGCTGTGCTCCCATACTGGCCCACTCAGGACAGCTGTGGCACGCGGACGCTTCTCCAGTGCTAATCATGAACGCTCATGCTCAGTGTGTCGATGAACGCGATGCCACTGTTACAATGGTATGCTTTCCTGGGCCAAAGTGACCGGCCGCTTGGTCAGGTGGCATCCGCCAACCGACCCGATTCGCCCACAGGTTAGCCACGCTCCATGCTTGGTCGAACCACGGCTCCTTCCCCGTCGCGTAGCCGAGTGTGGTCTCATCTGTTGCGTGCTCGGCCGCCAGCCGCTGTTTGAGAGCGAAGTAATCCGCTCGGAACCGCGCATCGGCCCGAAGCCAGTCCCGGAACAGCAGCGCGTACCGAAAGTTCGCCGAGCTCACCTCGCGGACGTGCAGGTTTACCGGACGCCCTGGATCGGCGGCGGTAAAAAAACGCTTACGCCAGCGCATGGGATCTTGGTCACCCGGCTTCGGGCTGTCCTGTTGGAGCTCCGGTCGATGCAAAAAACCAACACGGTACAACGCCGGGCGGAATTCGTCTACCTCAGTCAACGAACGCACGCCTAGCTGGATGTCAATCACGTCTTTAGCCGGCAGACCAGGCACCGACGTTGACCCGATGTGATCGACTTGGACCGCGCGGCTTCCAGCCGCGTGGCGGATCCTGGCGGCCAGCCGGACGAACTGTTCGGGCCAGGTTGGATCCGGCCCAACCAGCACCGGCGGGCCAGACGGGCGTGGCTGCTCAGAGCGCAGCGTGGCTTCGAACGGCAGCAACCGCTTCCACCAGAGCCGGTCTACCGCAGCGAGTATCGTCGCGCGCGAACCGGAGTTATCCAACCAGACGTCGGCGGCCGCGCGCCTAGCCGCCTGGTCGGCCTGAGCCACGATCCGGGCCCTGGCTGCCCGCTCGGTCATCCCCCGCTGCTCGATCAGCCGGCGCACACGTTCGTCCTCCGCCGCATCAACCACGATGACCAGCGCAAACGCCGACTCCATACGAGCTTCGACGAGCAGCGGAATGTCCTGCACCACGATCCGATCTGGTGGCACCTCAGCGACCAGCTCAGCGGTATGGGCAGCCACCAACGGATGCACGATCCGATTGAGCCGCTGCCGAGCTGATGGATCATCGAACACGATATCGGCCAGGACCGGACGGTCCAACTCACCACCAGGGCCAAGCACTCGCGTGCCAAACTCTTCCACCACGCGGGCCAACCCGGCGCTTCCAGGAGATACCACTTCGCGTGCCACGACATCGGCGTCCACCAGAACGGCACCGAGCTCAACCATCCGCTGGGCGACCGTCGACTTTCCCGCACCGATCCCTCCGGTCAGCCCGACCCTTAACATGCGCCATACGCTACCGCGACTGGAGCTATCCGCGAAGGAAATCGTGATCTATGTAGCGGGCACACTCGATCGCGCGTCCAATCGTGCGGACATTGGCCGGACATTGCTGGACCGATGCCCGGCCAATGGCCAAGCCGGTCAGGCGCCGCCGGAGAGCTTCTCCCGCAGAGCGGCGAGCTGCTCGTCGCTAGCCAATGTGCCACCATCAGGCGCGCTACTATCCGAAGAGTAGTTCGACGGGGCGGCACTCTCTTCGGTACTTGCCGCCGCTGCGGCGTCCGCCTCCGCCGTCTTCTTTAGCTGAGCAATGTGCTGCTCGTAGCGAACGTGCGCCTCGGCGTACTGGCGCTCCCACTCCTCGCGTTGCTTCTCGAATCCTTCTTGCCACTCACCGGAGTCGACGTCGAAGCCCTCCGGGTAAATGTAGTTACCCTCAGTGTCGTACTCCGCGGCCATGCCATAGCGAGTCGGATCAAACTCCGTCTCTGGGGTCATACCCTCATTCGCCTGCTTGAGCGACAGCGAAATGCGTCGACGGTCCAGGTCGATGTCGATGACCTTGACCATACAGTCGTCGCCCACCTGCACGACCTGCTCCGGAATCTCCACGTGGCGCTCAGCCAACTCGGAGATGTGCACCAGACCTTCGATGCCCTCCTCAACCCGGACAAAAGCACCGAACGGCACCAATTTAGTGACCTTGCCCGGCACGATCTGACCGATCGCGTGAGTACGGGCGTAGAGCCGCCACGGATCTTCCTGGGTAGCCTTCAACGAGAGCGAAACCCGCTCGCGGTCCAGATCGACGTCGAGCACCTCGACGGTGACCTCCTGACCGACTTCCACAACCTCGCTCGGGTGGTCAATGTGCTTCCAGGACAGCTCGGAGACGTGCACCAACCCGTCCACCCCGCCCAGATCGACAAAGGCACCGAAGTTGACCACCGAGGAGACCTGGCCCTTGCGAACCTGGCCTTTAGCCAGCTGGTTGAGAAACTCACTACGCACTTCGGACTGAGTCTGCTCCAGCCAGGCCCGGCGCGATAACACCACGTTATTGCGGTTCTTATCCAGTTCGATGATCTTCGCCTCGATTTTGCGGCCGACATATGGCTGCAAGTCACGCACCCGCCGCATCTCCACCAACGACGCCGGCAAGAACCCGCGAAGACCGATGTCCAGGATGAGGCCGCCTTTGACAACCTCGATTACAGTGCCCTCGACTGGCTCGTCAGCCTCTTTGAGCGCCTCGATCGTGCCCCAGGCGCGCTCGTACTGTGCCCTCTTCTTGGACAGGATCAGACGACCCTCCTTGTCCTCCTTCTGCAGGACAAGGGCCTCCACGAACTGCCCGACCTCGACCACCTCAGACGGGTCGATATCGTGCTTGATAGACAGCTCCCGGGAGGGAATGACACCTTCGGTCTTGTAGCCAATATCGAGAAGAACCTCGTCCCGATCAACCTTCACGATGGTGCCTTCAACGATGTCGCCATCGTTGAAGTACTTGATCGTCTGGTCGATGGCGGCGAGGAAATCCTCCTCCGTCCCGACGTCGTTGACGGCGACCTGCGGGGTGGTCGGGACGGTGGTGGTGTCGGTGGACATACGGTGGGTTGCTCCGGTATGGATAGATTGTGGTGGGCGGGGACTCTGGCGGTGCGCGGGAGGTGGCTGCCGATGGAGGCCCCGCCAAGGCTAACCACGATCAAAGGCGGGATATTTCGCGCAGCACGAAACCCTTGCCGGACCATGCTACGCGTGAGCCGAATGAGTGAGCAACGCCGCCCCCTCCGCCCCACTCAACCGGGCCACCGGACAAGATGCGGTCATGGGTGACCCTCCACGGGCCGCACCTCCGCATGTCGCCGCCGAGCGGGTCGTCGGCACGTACGCGGTGCGGCCGGGTGTGGTGAACTCAGCGGAATCGATGCGCGCCAACCGAGCGTGGTGGGACGCCGACGCCGATGGCTACCAGGCCGAACATGGCGAGTTCCTGGGCGCGGCTGACTTCGTGTGGTGCCCGGAGGCAGTGCGGGAAGCGGACGCCCGGCTGCTCGGCGCACCGGAGCGACTGCGCGGGGCACAGGTACTTGAGGTGGGTTGTGGCGCGGCCTCCTGCTCGCGGTGGCTGGCCAGGCAGGGTGCGCACCCGGTTGGGCTCGACCTCTCCTCCGGCATGCTCCGGCATGCGCGCAAGCTCGCCGAACAAACGGGGACGCCCGTGCCGCTGGTGCAAGCCGGCGCCGAACAGCTGCCGTTTGCCGACAGCAGCTTCGACCTCGCCTGTTCGGCTTTCGGCGCGGTTCCGTTCGTGGCCAACCCAGCGGCGGTGATGTCCGAGGTAGCTCGAGTATTGCGGCCCGGCGGGCGGTGGGTCTTTGCCGTGATGCACCCAATCCGCTGGATTTTCCCCGACGATCCCGGCGAAGTCGGGCTGACCGCCACCATGTCCTACTTCGACCGCACGCCCTACGTCGAAGTGGACGTCGCTGGCCGACCAACGTACGTCGAGCACCATCGGACCCTCGGTGACCGGATTCGGGATGTGGTAGGGGCCGGGCTGATCCTGACCGATCTGGTCGAGCCCGAGTGGCCAGCCAACCTCACCCACACCTGGGGGCAGTGGTCGCCGTTGCGGGGTGCTCTCTTTCCTGGCACCGTCATTCTTTGCTGCGATAAACCCGGTTGACCCGTCAATGCGCCGCGTCGTCCCAACTGTGCCCAACCCCGACTGACACCTCCAATGGCACCTCCAGGTGGTGCGCCGCGCCCATTTCGGCGCACACCAGCTCCGCCGCCGCTGCCCGCTCGCCCTCGGCGATCTCCAGCACCAGCTCGTCATGCACCTGCAACAAGATCCGGGAGCGCAGCCCAGCCTGCGTCAACGCGCGGTGTACCCGCAGCATCGCGACCTTGATGATATCGGCCGCACTGCCCTGGATCGGCGCATTGAGTGCCATCCGCTCGGCCATTTCCCGACGCTGGCGGTTGTCGCTGGCTAGATCGGGCAAATATCGGCGCCTCCCAAGGATGGTCTCGGTATAGCCGTTCTTACGAGCCTGCTCGACCAGGGAGTGAAGGTAGTCTCGTACTCCGCCGAACTGGTCGAAGTACTCGTTCATCAGACCCCGCGCTTCCTCGACCGGGATATGAAGCTGCCCGGACAGCCCGAACGCGGACAGCCCGTAGGCTAGCCCGTAGTTCATTGCTTTGATCTTCGCCCGCTGCTCACCGGTGACCTCAGCCGCCGGCACCCCGAACACGCGAGCGGCGGTCTCGGCGTGGAAATCGCGCCCAGACCGAAACGCCTCGACCAACGCGCTGTCCCTGGACAGATGCGCCATGATCCGCATCTCGATCTGGCTGTAATCGGCCGTCATCAACTCAGCGAACGGCTGCCTGCCCGGTTCCGACCCGACGATGAAGGTCCCCCGAATCCGCCGTCCGGCGGCCGTGCGCACCGGCACGTTCTGCAGGTTCGGATCGGTGCTGGACAGCCGGCCAGTAGCCGCGATGGTCTGGCTGTAAGTGGTGTGAATCCGCCCGTCATCAGCAATCGACTTCAGCAGCCCGTCCACCGTGACCTTCAGCCGAGTGGCGTCGCGGTGGGCTAGCAGGTGAGCCAAGAACGGATGGCCGGTCTGTTCGTAGAGGTTCTGCAGCGCGTCGGCATCGGTGGTGTAGCCAGTCTTGGTGCGTTTGGTCTTAGGCATGTCCAGCTCGTCGAACAGCACGGCCTGCAGTTGTTTGGGCGAGCCGAGGTTGATCTCTTTACCGATCTGCGCGTACGCATCCTGGGCGGCCTGCTTGACCTGCGCGGTGAAATCAGCCTCCAACGCGGCCAAGGCGCCTTCGTCCACCGCGATGCCGGCCGCCTCGAGCTCAGCCAGCACGCCAAGCAGCGGCAGCTCCAGATCCGCCAGCAGCCGCGCGCCGCCGAGCCGGGCCAGCTCGGCATCCAGCGCGTCAGCTAACTCGCCGACGGCTCGCGCTCGCAGGATCTCCGCCTGTGCGCGCTGGGCGTCCGCTTCTTCCTCTCCACCCATCAGGGACAGTTGACCGTTCACCAACTCGCCTTCGGCGCGCAGCTCACGACGCAGGTAGCGCAACGCCAGATCGGCGAGATCGAAACTGCGCTGCCCAGGGCGCACGAGGTAAGCGGCGAGCGCGGTGTCGCTGGTCAGCCCGGCCAGGCACCAACCCCGATCGCGCAACGCATGCAGCGCGGCCTTGACATCGTGGGCGGCCTTGGGCACCGAAGGGTCGCTCAGCCACTGGCCGAGCGCGGCCTCGTCCCGGGGGGTCAACCCAACCAGCGCCAGGTAGCCACCATGACCGTCAGCGGTGGCCAGCGCGATGCCGTCCACCGTTCGACCGATCCAGCTGCTCAGCTTGCCGTGGAAGGCCAATCCCACCCGGCGACCGTCTCGGGCATAGCTGGCCAACCAGTCATCCAGCTCCCCTGGAGCGATGATGCCGCCCTGGACGTCGAAACCCTCGTCAGCTTCCGGCTCAACGCTGCTCAAGGTGGCGAACAGTCGCTCGCGCAGGACGCGGAACTCCAGCTCGTCGAACAGCCGGTGCACCGCGTCGCGATCCCACGCTTTGACCGCCACGTCATCCAGCCCCACGTCCAGCGGCACGTGCCTGACCAACTCGGTCAGCCGCCGGTTGAGCTGAACGTTGGCCAGATTGGCTCGCAAGGCGTCGCCAACCTTGCCCCTGACCTCGTCCACCCGGTCGGTCAACTCTACCAGCGAGCCGAACTCCCGGATCCACTTCGCGGCGGTCTTTTCTCCAACGCCGGGAATGGACGGCAGATTGTCACTCGGGTCGCCCCGCAGCGCGGCGAAGTCCGGGTACTGAGCGGGACTCAAACCATAGCGGGCCTGCACCTCGGCCGGGTCGACCCGGGTCAGCTCGGACACCCCGCGCTTCGGGTACAGCACTGTGATCGCGTCGTCGACCAGCTGGAACGCGTCCCGATCACCGGTGCAGATGGCCACCTGGTAGCCTTGTGCCCTGGCCTGGGTGGCCAGGGTAGCGATCACGTCGTCGGCCTCATAACCCTCGACCCCGAACGTCGGCACACACAGCGCGGCGAGAACCTCACGGATCAGCTCGACCTGGCCGCGGAACTCATCTGGCGTAGTGGATCGGTTGGCCTTGTACTCGGCGTACGCATCGGCGCGGAAGGTGCGCCTGGACACATCGAAAGCGACCGCCAGGTGTGTTGGCTGCTCGTCACGCAGCAAGTTGATCAGCATTGAGGTGAAGCCGTAGACCGCGTTGGTGGTCTGCCCAGTCCGTGTTTTGAAGTTCTCCGCCGGCAGCGCGTAGAACGCCCGATAAGCCAACGAGTGCCCGTCGAGCAACAACAGCCGGCGCTCGCTCTCCCGGCCAGGCCTGCTGGCCAGCCCGGCGGTGCTCGTCAGTTCGGTAGCGGTAGAGGCGGTCACCTGGGCGAGTCTAGGCTGATCCTCTGACAATTCTCGGTCGGCTCGCACGGCCGGGGCTCTCGGTTCGGCCTGAACGGCATACGCTGCCATGATGGCGATCAGACCTGAGGACCTGCCCATCTTCTTCTCCCCCGATTTAGTCGACGAACAACTGCCTACGCGGATGGGCGTCGAGCTCACCGAGATCAGCCGGGAACGCGTCGTCGCCACCATGCCGGTGAACGGAAACCGACAACCGTTCGGCCTACTTCACGGCGGAGCCAGCGCGGTCCTGGTGGAGACCATCGGTTCAATTGCCGCGGCCATGCACACCATGCCGGATCGGTTCCCGGTCGGATTAGAGCTGTCCTGCACTCACCACGGCAGCGTGACTCAGGGCATAGTGACTGGAGTGGCAACCCCGGTGCACGTGGGCCGCACCACTTCGACCTTTGACGTGGTAATCACTGACGAGCGCGGCCGCCAGACCTGTACCGGCCGGCTGACCTGCATCCATCTGGACCGCCGCCCAGGGGCGCCCTCTTAGCCCGGGATCCGAACGGCGTCATCGTGCGGCTGGTCGGCCGGAAGGGCGCCGGCTCACCGGAGACTTTCCGGGTGCCAGGCGATGTCACCCAGCGCGCTACCCGTAGAGTCCACCTCGCCGACGCGGCGGACCCCACCGGCTAGCCCCAGCGGGACCCGAGCCGGGCTCCCCGCACTCGCCGCCTGACGCGAGTGTCCCGCTAGGCCTCGGCCGCTGGTGAGTCCGCATCGACCTCGCCCTTGGCGAATCGGACCCGGTCAAGGACCAGGAAGGAGCAGAGCGATGAGTTACCAGCTCGGGATCGATCTGGGCACGACTTATACCTCGGCGGCGGTCTGTCGGGGTAGTGATCGGGCGCTGGCGGGTGCTGAGGTGGTGAGCCTGGGGACGCGCTCGGCGACGGTGGCCTCCGTGCTGTACCTGGCCGATGACGGGTCGATCCTGGTGGGTGAGGCGGCCGAGCGCCGGGCGTTGAGTGACCCGGATCGGGTGGTGCGGGAGTTCAA
>JAFASX010000032.1 GCA_019244295.1 Pseudonocardia sp. | reverse complement strand
TCGTGGCTGGTCAGCGGGCGGGCGCGCCAGTTGTGGGTGAGGTGGCTGAACAGCCGGTGCTCGATCTTGTTCCATGTCGAGGTGCCGGGTGGGACGTGGCAGACGGTGATCGCCAGTCCGGTCTGGGTGGCCAGCTCGGCCAGCTCGGCTGTGAACACCCGGGAGCGGTGGTCGTGGGATCCGCCGGCGTCAGCGGTGACCAACAGCCGGGTGGCGTTCGGGTAAGCCGCCGCGCCGGCGCCGTGCCACCAGCGGCGCAGTGACTCCACGGCGAACGTCGCGGTGTCGTGGTCGCTACCGACGTTGACCCAGCCGGTGGTGGAGGTCAGGTCGTAGATCCCGTACGGGCAGACCTTGGCCCCTTCGGCGCGTTCGGCGAAGTCGTGGTCGGCCACCCGCACCGGACGGCGGGCCGGAGCCCACTCGCGCCCGCCGTTGGCCAGGTTACCGATCAGTTCTTTTTTCTTAGTGTCCACGCTGACCACCGGCTGCCCGTCGGCCTGGTGGGCCTTGAGCTGGGCACTGAGGTATCGGAACTGGGCGTCGCGGTCCAGGCTCCGCGTGCCCTCGATCATCGTGGCGTTGGCCTGCAGGCTAAACCCCTGCTCACGCAACACAGCGGCCACGGTGTCCGCGCCCACCGGATGACCCAGGGCGGTCAGCTCGGCGGCCAGCCGACGGGTGGACTTCGTCGGCTGGCCGCAGCGGCGACAGGGGATCGCCCCGCTCATCGGGCTCGATCAACCCCAGCAACGCCGACACCAACCCCGGATCAGCCTCGGTCAACCGCCCGCGACCCGCTCCCGGGCGCCGTATCCGCCCCAGCGCGGGCTCACCGGCCTCCAACTCGACCCACCCCGGCCGACACCGTGCGCTGCGCGACCCCGGCCGCCCGAGCCACCATCCTGATCCCACCGTGACCCAGCACCCGAGCCTCGGCTCCCCTCACCAGACGACGCCCCCGCTCATCCAGATGCGGGAACAACACCTGAAACTTCGCCTCCAACGTCGCCTCGACGTCCTCCGAGAGCCCCATACCACAACAACGAACATCGGAACCGAAAACGCCTACTTATTTTTCGGCAGGCCCTGATGTGCTGTTGATCACCGGTAAAGTGTACCGATAGAGTCTACCGGTAGAGTGTGGTAGCGCTTCCGCGCTGAGTAGGAATCGGCGCGGCGTTGTTCATGGGTAATCGTTGCTGGAACTATCAGGCTGAATTCGGTCCAACTTGCGAAGTAATGCCGAACGTACTCGGTGAGCACTCCACGCAAGTGCCGCTGGTCGAAGATCGGAATGCGGTCGGTGAGTTCGGCTCGTAGGGGTACGGACGAACCGCTCGGCGAAGTGGTTCGCCCGGGGGCAGCGCGGAGGAGTCCTGACCACACGGACGCCGACATCGGCCAGGACAGCATCGAAGGATGCAGCGAACTGGCCGGCTCGATCTCGGATGAGGAACCGGAAGCGGGTGACGCGCTCGGCGTCTCCCGCCAAACCGTATTGCACCGTGTTAAACGCGGCGAACTCCGCGCCGTTGGTCCCCGGCATCGTCCGACACTCGTCAATCCTGTCTATGTCGCGCACTTCACGCGACATAGACATGTTGTACGATGTGGGCATGATCACCGCGCCAGTCGGGCCGGCCGCGCCGGATGACAGTCTCGAGCTTTCCTTGACCGAGGCCCGTAATCGGCTCCCGGAACTGACCGAGACCACCATCCGGGATGGCGGCATCGTCTACCTCACCCGGTATGGCCGCCGGGTGGCCGCGCTCGTGCCTGCCGATATTGCTGAGAACTACGAGCGGATGGAAGACGCCTACCTCTGCGCGCTGGCCGACGAGGCCAAAACCGACCCCGAGGCCCCGCTGTCCACCGCCGAGCTTCTCAAAGAGCTCGGCCTGGCGTGACCTACACCGTCCAGTGGGCGCGCAAGACGGTCAAACAGCTGGACAAACTCGACCGCACCGCCCAGAAAAAGATTGTGCTCGCGGTCACCAGACTGGCCGACAACCCCCGCCCCTATGGGGCGAAAAGCCTGGTGAACCGTCCGGGCGAATACCGCATCCACATCGGTGACTACCGTGTCGTCTACGAAATTCACGACGATCGACTCGTCGTCCTGGTCGTCGCGGTCGCACACCGACGAGAGATTTACCGAACCCCCTGATCCCCAGCGGCCATGGTGTGAACCTCCACCATGCTGGGGGCACGGCGGTGGGAGCAAAATGGGAGCGACGTGAGCACGTGGTGGTGGCCAGACACCGACCCGCCACCTGGTCCGAAGGCGCGGGCCGTGGTCCGCTATGGGGAGCCGGGGAGCACCCGACTGTTTCCGGCCCCCATGTCCGTGAGCTCCTACCCCCTCGCGCGCGCCAGCCGGAAAACCTGTCGGCCCCGCCGACTACCATCTCTGAAAGAAGAATCACGCTGGCCGCGCATCACGCGGTAGGCAAGTCGGATACAGAACTGATCGTGGGAGCAACAGGCGTGGACAGTGCGGTGGACGGGGTGCGCTCGTTGGGGCAGTTGGCTGCCGATGCGGTGTCCGAGGCGATGCGTCACACGCTGCCCGCCGAGCTCGCCGAGGCTGATCCGCTGGTGCGTCGCTCCGAGCACGCCGACTTTCAGTCCAACGCGGCGATGTCGCTGGCCAAGCGGGCCGGCCGTAAGCCACGCGAGCTCGCCGAGGCCCTGGCCGGCGCGCTGGCCAGCGGACAAAGCGGCGGCTTGGGCGCGGAGGTCTCCGGTCCGGGCTTCCTCAACCTGACCGTGGCGGACGCGACCATCTGGGCGCAGGTCCGGGCCCGGCTGGCTGACGAGCGGCTCGGGCTGAGCAGACCGCAGCTTGGCCGGCGTACCGTGGTCGATTACTCGGCGCCGAACGTGGCCAAAGAGATGCATGTCGGGCACCTGCGCACCACGATCATCGGTGATGCGCTGGTGAAGGTACTTGAGCACCTCGGCGGGGACGTGGTGCGGCAAAATCACTTCGGTGACTGGGGCACCCAGTTCGGCATGCTCATCCAGTATCTGGACGAGCACCCCGATGCCAAGTGGCGCGCGTCGGACCTGCCCGAGGGAGACTCTGGGACGGTGTCCGCGCTCGACCGGCTCTACGTCGCCGCCCGTGCCGAGTTCGAGGCTGACGCCGCCTTCGCTGACCGCGCCCGTGCCCGGGTTGTCGCGCTGCAGTCCGGCGATAAAGAGGCCGTATCGCTGTGGCGCGAGCTCGTGGCCGAGTCGGAGAAGGCGTTCCAGGCGCTGTATGACTATCTCGGGGTGTCGCTGACCTCGGCCGACGCTGATAGTGAGTCCAGCTATAACGCCGTGCTGGACGAGGTTGTCGCTGAGTTGGAAGACGCTGGCGTCGCGATAGAAAGCGACGGCGCGCTGTGTGTGTTCTTCGACGACATCACCGGCCCGGACGGCAACCCGGTGCCGCTGATCGTGCGCAAGAGCGACGGCGGCTACGGTTATGGCACGACTGACCTGGCCACCATCCGGCACCGGATTCGCGATCTCAAGGCCAACCGAATCCTGTACGTGGTCGGTGCCCCGCAGGCCCTGCATTTTCGGATGGTCTTTGACACGGCGCGCCGGATGGGTTGGTTGACCGACGACATCGAGGTCGAGCACGTCGCGTTCGGCAGCGTGCTCGGGCCGGACGGCAAGGTGTTCAAGACTCGGTCGGGTCGCACGGTGCGGCTGGTTGAGCTGCTTGACGATGCTGTGGCCAAGGCACGCGCCGAGATCGAGACCAAGCCACACTCGCTGAACCAAGGCGAGCTGGAGACGGTGGCCCGGCAGGCCGGGATCGGAGCGGTGAAGTACGCCGACCTGTCTACCTCGCGTACCAAGGACTACATCTTCGACCTGGCCCGGATGGTCTCGTTCAACGGCAACACCGGCGTGTACCTGCAGTATGCGCACACCCGGATCAAGTCCATCCTGCGCCGGCTGGCGGAGCAGGGAGTGCCCAGTGACGCAGACGTCGAGGTCGAGCTGCCGATGCGGCCGGCCGAACGCGCGCTGGCCCTGCTCGCCGACGGGTTCGCCGCGTCGGTGACCGAGGTGGCCGCCACCCTGGAACCGCATCGGCTGTGCGCTTACCTGTTCGCGCTGGCTAAGGCGTTCACTGAGTTCTACGAGGCGTGCCCGGTGCTGAAAGCGGAGTCCGATGCGGTGCGGGCCAACCGGATTGCGCTGTGCCGGCTGACCGGTGCCACGTTGGCCCAGGGGCTGGCCCTGCTGGGAATCGAGACCCCCGAGCGGATGTGAGCGAACAAATCGTCGAAAGCGGCGTTGCCCCGGCGCTGGACTGGGCCCAGCTGCGTGGCAGCCGGGTGCTCGCCGAGACCGCCGACTATCTGGTGCTGGACAAGCCGGTGGGGTTGTCGGTCACCGGCGAGCGACACGATACCGACCTGGTGCGGATCGCCGCCGACACGGGTGAGCTACTGATCCCGGTGCACCGGATCGACAAGGTGACCTCCGGGGCTGTGTTGCTGGCGCGCAGCACGGCCGCGCACGGCTGGCTGACCCGCCAATTCGCTAAGCGGACCGTGCGCAAGTCGTACCTGGTGATCACCCGCTCGGTCGGGCTCCCGGCGTTCACCACCGTGGATTTGCCGCTGGCGGTGGGCCGCAAGAACCGGGTGCGGATAGCGGCTGCCCGCGCCGAGATCCGCTACGACCAGTACGACGCGTACACCGGCAGGTGGTCGGTGCCCGAGGCGGCGGTCCGGCCGGGCGGGTTGGCTTCAGTGACCGTGTTGCGCCGGCTCTGGCAGGGCACGCGACACACTCTGGTGGCCGCCGAGCCGCACACCGGCCGGCGACACCAAATCCGGGTGCATCTGGCCTGGATCGGCCACCCGATCGTCGGCGACCCGCTCTTTCCGGCTGCGGACGGCTCAGTCCGCACTTGCCTGCACGCTTGGCGACTGGCTTTCGACGACTCCGTTGGTAACCGGGTGCTCGTAGAGGCGGTCCCGGACGAGCCGTTCTGGACGCCGGTGGCGGCTGAGTTGCCCGCGACCGCCGCCGCTGAGCTACTGGCTCACGCCGTGTCCTCGGTGTAGACCCGCCCAGATCACGGACCTCACGGACCGCCGCCGGGCCGAGGGCCCTGGTACCCCTGCTCGGACGAGTCGTCCATGCCTACCTCGTAGTCGACCGGTCGAGTGATGTTGTTGCCGATGACCTTGGCTCCGGTCGAGCCGTTTTGGAACGCGAACGCCTTTTCGGAGTGCCGGCCCACGATCTGGTTGTTGCTAATAGTGACGTTTTGAATGTCGTCGACAAAGGTGGCTTGGCTGGCTTTGTTGTCGCAGTAGTTATTGCTGAACGTGAAGTTGCTCGACTGGCCGTGGTGACTGCCGTCGTCGGCGTTCGGGCCCTCCGCGATCAGGCAGATGTTCTCGATTTTCTCGCAGCGGTTGCTGTCAATCAATACGTTCTGGCTGGTCGGGGTGTTGGTGGCGAAAGTTTGGAAGCAATCAGCGTGACATGGCCCGCAGTGGCCGGTCGGCCCCAGCGTGTTGTGGAGGATTTTAATATTCCGCCCCCAGAACCGGATGGCGTCGCCATCGCCTCCCTGTGGGCTGACCGACGTACTGTTCTGCAAAGTGATGTTGTTACCTTTGATCGAAATTCCCGGAGCTTTTCCCTGCACCGCGGCCACTCCATCAACCACGATATCGTTACCTTCGATGGTGATGCCTTTGGTGGTCGTCTTGCCGCCGCCCAGGATGATGATGGGCCGGTCCGGAGTTCCGGAGTTGCGGATCTCCAGGCGGGTGTCATTCATGTCTCCGGTCAAACAGATCCGATCACCGGCGACAGCCTCGGCCATGGCCTGTTCCATCTGACCGCTGTCGCTGGCCTGCTTGGTACAGCCCGACTGAGCTTGGGGCTGGCCGACACCGGGCCCACCGGTGGGCGCGGGAAGCGCCGCCGAGGGCGCCGCCCCCGTGTTCGGCTCGCTGGCGTTGTCCGACTCCGACTCGCCGCAGCCGGCGACGGCCAAGACGGCGGCGAGCCCGCAGCAAATCGCCGAAACCCACAGCCGCACGCGCAGTTGGGACAGTCGTCGTCTCACTCGAGAGAGATTAGCGATGGCACGGCTGGCGGTGGACGGGAGGTGAGTGTGCACAGCGAATTCACAGTCGCTGTCTAGTTGACCTTCAGCCTTCTGGCTCAGGCTCGGCCCGACACGCCGAAGCGGGATGCTGGCGTCCGAGCCTGAGCTCGGGCACACTTGCGTGCCAGCTGCGGATGTCCCAGCGCATTGGCGAGGCCGTTGGGGAAGACGATTCTCGTCGAGGTGCGGAGGTCAGCAGTGAGTACACGTGGAGTGATCTACGTCCACTCGTCGCCGGCTGCGGTCTGTCCGCACGTCGAGTGGGCGATTTCTGGCGTTCTGGGAACCCAGATCACGTTGCGCTGGAGCCAGCAGCCGGCCGCCGCTGGCCAGTTGCGGGCGGAGTGTCCGTGGCGTGGTCCAGCCGGCGGGTCGGGCGCGATCGCTGGCGCGTTGCGAGCCTGGCCGATCATTCGGTTCGAGGTGACGGAGGAGCCCAGCGAGGGTGTCGACGGCCAGCGGTTCTGCTATTCCCCGAGCCTGGGGATGTGGAGCGGCCGCACCAGCGCCAATGGCGATATCGTCATCGGCGAGGACCAGTTGCGTGCGGTAATGGCCGGGAGCGGGCAGATGCGCGGGCGGCTCCATCAGCTTTTAGGTACCGCATGGGACGAGGACCTCGAGCCCTTCCGCTGCGGCGGCGACGGCGCGCCAGTCACCTTGCTGCACCAGGTGGGTTAGCGACTCGCTGAGCGGTTGTGACAAGCTTTCGGCTATGCGCGGCGGCCGAGGAAAGGTGGCGATGTTAGCCGTGGCCCTGGTGGTCGCGCTCGGTGTCGCACTGGGATTGGCTGGGCTGCGGCTGGCGCAGCTTCGTTCGGTACCGATGGCGGTGTCGCGCGCGGTGCCGGCTCAGGGCTCTGGCTCCAGCGTGGTGGAGCTAAGCGCGGACACGTGGGCTTACTCATCGGCTCAGGCCGTACAGGATCTGTTTCAGCGCTACTTTGACGCGATCAATACGAAAAACTACGACGCGTGGGAAACCACCGTGGTGCCGGCGCTAGTCGCTCAGCAGCCGGAGGCCTCGTGGCACCAGGCCTATGGCAGCACCGTCGACGGCACCATCAGGATCAGCCGGATCGACGAGCGCTCTCCCGGTCGGCTGGTCGCGCTCGTCTCGTTCATCAGTACCCAGCGCGCGGACAGCGCGACTGATGACCTCAAAGCGGGACGGATCTGCTGGCGTGAGGCCTTTGCCCTGACCGGAGAGCCGCCCGTGATTGACGTTGTGAGAAATCGAAGTGTGCTTCGGGGCTCGTGCTGAGATAGCTCGTCCCTGTCCTCAGCGAGCCTCAGCGACTCTCAGCGACGCCGTGGACAGGGGCCAACCACCTCAGGCCGCACCTCAGGCCGCGGTGAACACCAAAGCGACGTTGTGCCCGCCGAACCCGAACGAACCGTTCAGCGCGGCGATGAGCTCCGCTTTGCGTGGTTCGTCGGCTACGACGTCCAGGTGCACCCTCGGGTCGAGGTTCTCCAGGTTGGCGGTCGGGGGAATGACACCGTCCCGGACCGCCAGCAGGGCCGCGACGCCCTCCACCGCGCCGGCGGCCCCGAGCAGGTGCCCGAGGCTGCCCTTTGGCGCGGTCAGGATCGGATGATCCCCGATCGCGGAACGAATGGAGACCGCTTCACCCACATCGCCAACCGGTGTCGAGGTCGCGTGGCAGTTGACGTGGTCGATGTCACTTGGAGTCAGCCCAGCACTGCGTATGGCCGCTCTCATGGCCCTGGCCTGGCCCACGCCCTCCGGGTCTGGACCGGTGATGTGGTACGCGTCGGCTGACGTGCCGATGCCCGCCAGCCGACCGTGCACGACCGCCCCCCGAGCAGCGGCGAACTCGGCGCGTTCCATGACCATAATCCCGGCACCCTCGCCGAGCACGAAGCCGTCACGGGCGGCGTCGAACGGCCGGGAGGCCCGTTCCGGATCGTCGTTGTGGGTCGTACACATCGCCCGCATCTGCGTAAAGCCGGCCAGCGTGATACCGGTGATGCAGGCGTCCGCGCCACCGGCGATCACCACGTCCGCTTCGTCCGCTTTGAGCATCCGCCACGCCCAGGCCAGCGCTTCCGCGCCGGAGGCACACGCCGATACCGGAGTATGCACGCCGGCTCGGGAACCGAACTCTAGGCCGACATGCGCGGCCGGCCCATTCGGCATCAACATGGGGATAGTCAGTGGGCTGACCTTGCGCACCCCGTCGTTTTCCAAGATGTCGTCCTGGGCCAACAGGGTGACCGCCCCGCCGATACCGGTGCCGATCACCACCGCCAGCCGCTCCGGCTCCACCTCTGGACTGCCGGCGTGCCGCCACGCCTCCCTGGCCGCGATGACCGCCACCTGTTCGGAGCGATCCATCCGGCGTGCCTCAACCCGTTTGAGTACCTCGGACGGATCCACCGCGAGCTGTGCGGCGATCTTCACCGGTAATTCGTGACGTTCCACCCAGTCCGCTTCGATCCGGGATACCCCGGACCGCCCGGCTAATAGGGCATCCCACGTTGACGTGACGTCCCCGCCAAGCGGCGTGGTTGCGCCCAATCCGGTGACCACGACATCAGTCATGCGTCCTCCTCATCGGCGCCGCTAGGGGCACCGCCCGCGACGGATTATCGGTCCGAGATATTGCTGGAGATATAGCCGACCGCGTCGCCAACGGTCTTCAGCCCGGCCAGCTGGTCATCAGGGATCTTCACGCCGAACTTGTCCTCGGCCTGCACCGCGATCTCGACCATGGACAGCGAGTCAATGTCGAGATCATCCACGAAAGACTTCTCCGAGGTGACTTCGTTCGCATCTACTCCGGCGATCTCTTCGACAATGTCGGCCAGGCTCTCGAGAATCTCTTCCTCGGTCACAGAAGTATTTCCTTTCGTTTCGATTGGTTGGACTTCACTGGTACGGCCGCGCCCGCAACGGTGCACGGGCACGGGTCAGTTCACGGACAGATGACTACTTGACCGGCATAGCTCAGCCCGGCGCCGAAGCCAACGAGCAACATCACGTCTCCCCGCGATATCTGACCAGCCGCGCGCATGTGGTCGATGGCCAGCGGAATGGAGGCCGACGAGGTGTTTCCCGAGTGCACAATGTCGCGCGCAACCCGCATGTCCTCCCGGGCGCCTTCCCTGTGTAGCCGCTTCGCGACCGCGTCGACAATACGCAGGTTGGCCTGGTGCGGGACGAACACGTCGATATCCTCCAGCGCCAGCCCGGCCCGCTCGACGGCGCGCAGCGCGATCGGGTCGATCTGCGTGGTGGCCCAGCGGAAGA
Organism: Pseudonocardia sp.; assembly: GCA_019244295.1. Lineage (GTDB taxonomy): Bacteria > Actinomycetota > Actinomycetes > Mycobacteriales > Pseudonocardiaceae > Pseudonocardia. The sequence continues at coordinate 21,628 of JAFASX010000032.1, read as the reverse complement.
CGGTCTGTCCTTCTTGGTAGATCTTCCCGCTCTCGCCTGGCTCGTCCAGGATTCTGATCGTCGGGTAAAGGTCGCCGGCGCTGCCCCAGACCAGCGGGCCGATCCCGGTCTCCTCGGCGGTGGTCGCTGGCCCAACCACCATGGCGCCGGCGCCGTCAGCGAAGATGATGCAGGTTGAGCGGTCTTGCCAATCCACCCAGTGCGAGAGCTTCTCCGCGCCGATCACCAGCACGTGCTCGGAGGAGCCGGCCCGCACCAGGTCCGAGGCCATGCCCAAGGCGTAGCAGAAACCCGCGCACGCCGCGTTCATGTCGAACGCGCCCGGTGCGGTCAGCCCGATCCGGTGGCCGACCTGAGCCGCGGCGTTGGGAATCGGGTTGGGCATAGTGCAGGTGGCCACGATGATCGTGTCGACGTCCGAAGGGCTCAGCCCGGCATCCGCGATGGCCTTTGAGCCGGCGTCCGCCGCGAACTCCACCAGCGGCGTGTCCGGATCGGCGATGCGGCGGCTGATGATGCCCACCCTCTCCCGAATCCACTCGTCGTTGGTTTCTATGTGTTCGGCTAGCTCGTCGTTCGTCACCACTCGTTGTGGCTGAGAACTGCCCAAACCGATCACTCGGGCGCCCGGGGTGAACGGGGCGGATCGGAGGTTGACGCTCATCCCTTAAGCCTCCTGCTGTTCGTCAGCCACGAGGGCGACGACCGTATCCAGGTCATTGGGGCTCTTGACCGCCACCGTCTTCATCCCCTTCAGCTCACGTTTAATCAGTCCGGTGAGCGCGCCGGCTGGGGGGAGTTCCACCGTGGCGCCTACGCCGAGCTCTGCCAGGGTCGCCATGCACAGGTCCCACCGGACCGGCAGGGTGACCTGGGCGACGAGCCTGGACCGCAGTTCGGCGCCGTCCGTCACGACGGTGCCGTCGGCGTTGGACAGCAGTGGGCGGCTCGGGCTGGCGAACTCTACCTTGTCGGCGTGGCCACGCAGCGCATCCTCGGCTGGGGCCATGTAAGGGGTATGAAAGGCCCCGGCGACGGCTAGCTGGACAACCCGAGCGTTCGCGGGCGGCTCGGCGGTCAGCTGTTGCAGACTGGACCTCGGCCCGGCCGCGACGACCTGGCCTGCACCGTTGATGTTGGCTGGTCTCAGCCCCAGCTCGTTCATCCGCTCCAGAACCTGATCGAACGCCCCACCGAGTACGACGACCATGCCGGTTTCCACCATGGCGCAGGCGGCCGCCATCTCCCGGCCACGTACGGCGGCCAGTTCGACGGCGGCGTCAGCGGTCAGCGCGCCCGCCACGGCCGCCGCGACCAGTTCCCCGACCGAGTGCCCCGCGGCGGGTGCGCCGGCCGGCAAAGTGGCGGGCAGCGGGGCGTTGCCCAGCGCGAGGAGGAGTTGTCGGTAGGCCAACAACGACGTGGCTACCACCAGCGGCTGGGTCACCGCGGTGTCCTTGATCTCGTCAGCGGTCGCCGTGGTGCCCAACTGGGCGAGATCCAGCTCCGCCGCCTCCGACCAGCGCGCGATGGTTTCGGCCGCTTCAGTCTGCTCGGCGCGGGGCCCGGTGAGCCATTGGCCGAGCATGCCGGGTTTCTGGGAGCCCTGTCCAGGGGCGAGTAAAGCAATCATTGGCCCTAGCAAACACGCTTGACGGAGTCGGTCGTGATGTCGGCACGCACCAACTCCACGGTCGATTGTTGGATGTTTCTCCAAGTATCTGTAGCACTCCGCTAGCAATCCCTGTCAGAATTTGTAGCACTTCCCTACGTGTGGGGCGGTCTCGGGCAGCGATGGCGCGGGCTCCAGGGTTCCACCTCATCGGGAGGATTCGTCGGTGAGGTCAAGCCGGTTCACGATCAGGGCTATCCGCAAAGCCAAAGCGTCCCTCGAGTCGGTGGGGTTTCGGCCGGTGACTTCGGTCACCCTACGTAGCCGGTACCGCACTGTGTTCGGGTGCACGAACAGAGATCGCGCGCAAGCCTCCAGCGCGCCGCCGCCGTCGAGGTAACAGGCAAGCGTGTGCGCTAGCTCACCGCCGGCCGCGCTCAGCGGCTCAGCCACTTCGGCGATCAGTTGACGCCTGGCGTGTGGGTCGCCGGCCAGCACCCGTTCCGGTAGCAGGTCGGCGGCCAGCACCGGGCGCGGCGCATCGAGCCAGCCGGGCGCGGCGCGCAGGCCGGCCAGGGCGTCTCGCGCACTGATGTGCGCGCTAGTCAGACCGGTTGCGGTGGGTCCGATCACCACCGGCCCCGGCGCGAACGACTCGGCGATCAAAACTGAGGATCGCGCGTCGTTCTCGCTTGGGCTGAACAGCGCCACCAACCGCGGACCCTGGACGCCCAGCAGCACCGCGCGTCCGAGCTGGCTGGCGACCCGGCGGATGGCGGCCAGCGATTCGGGCTGGTTGCCAGGCGGTGCCCGGCCGACCAACACGGTGACCGGTCGCTGAGCATCCCAACCCAACGCGGACGATCGAGACACCAAGACGTCCGTCGGCTCGCCGCGAACCACGCCGTCGACCACCAGGGCCTCGAGCCGGGCGTCCCACGCACCGCGCGACTCGGCCGCCCCCGCGTATACCGTTGCGGCCGCGAAGGCGATTTCCCTGCCGAAGCGCAAGATGGCTTCCACGAGAAGCCGGCGCTCTCGTTCGTCGGCGGCCAGCGTGGGAAGCTGCTGCTCGAAAACCTCGATCGCCACCCGGACCAGCTCGACCGTCTGACGCAGGCTTATCCGACGGGCCAGGTCTTTCGGTGCGTTGCGGAACGCCTCCGCCGTGAGCCGGATGGTTTCCTTCGGTTCACCGAGCCAAACCACGAAGTTCGCGACGCCGGTTTGGGTGACCAGCAGGACGCCCGCGCGCTGGTCGGCCGACAGCCGGCGGAACCAGGGAAACCGTTCGGACATCACGGTCAGGCTCGCGGTAGCCAGCCCTCCGGACGCCTGCTCCAGCCGACGACGCGTTCGTGCGGACACGGTCGGCTGGAGTTGGAATCGCGCAGTGCTCACGTGCGGCAGCATGACACGAAACACCGACATGACATGCCGCCGTCGGCCCGGCAGCGGCTGTGGGAAGCCCGCCACCAGTCAGGACGAACTGGCCACCACCCGCGCCGATACCGCCCAGGCGCGCCGGAGAGCTTTGTCTCCGGGCCGAAAGGCGTACCCGATCAGCTCTTCAGGGGCGTGACCTTGGTCGCCTGCGGGCCCTTCGTGCCCTGCTCGATATCAAACGAGACGCGCTGACCTTCATCCAGCGTGCGGTATCCACTGGTCTGGATGGAGGAGTAGTGCACGAACACGTCCGCGCCACCACCGTCGGGAGCGAGGAAGCCGTAGCCCTTCTCGCTGTTGAACCACTTGACGGTGCCTTGTGCCATTCCTGCTCTCCTCGTACTGAAATTCCGGGCGCTCGCCCCGGTACGCGCCGTCCCGCAGCGTTACGACGCGGGGCGGGATGCCACCTCGGCCGAAGAACGCATCGGGCGAGGAAAGCAACGGCGGCAGACTACCGCGCCTGGCCCGAATGGGGGAGGCCTGTCAACGAGTGGGGTGATCGCTTCAGGTTGGTGCTCGCGTTTCTGTTGCGGGAGGTTTGCTCCAGGCCGTGGTCCGTGAGGCCAACAACGGTGTTTTTGATGTTGGTCCCACAGATTAGAACCTCTCAGCAGGCTTACGCCACTCCCGGATCCGAGGTTTGTGGCCCGGCCGCCTGGGGATCGTCAATGCGGTACTTCACGGCGGCCGAGAGCAGCGCCGAGCGGTTCAGCTCGCCTCGGCCCACCAGAGCGGCCAGAGCCTGCACAGTGATCGACTCGGCATCCACCGCGAAGTGCCGGCGAGCGGCCGGGCGAGTGTCGGACACCCCGAACCCATCCGTGCCCAGCGAATGGAACTCGCGGGGAACCCAGGGGCGGATCAGGTCAGGAACCGCCCGCATCCAGTCCGACACCGCGATCACCGGCGCCGTGGCCATGTCGGACCCGGGGTCGGCCAGCACCCGCCGCAGATAGGGCACCCGGGGTTCGGCGTCGGCGTGGATGAGGTTGTGCCAGTCGCATTCCACGCCGTCGCGGCGCAGCTCACCCCAGGACGTGACCGACCAGACTTCGGCGGCCACTCCCCAGTCCTCAGACAGTAGCTCCTGGGCCCGCAGTGCCCACGGCAGCGCCACTCCAGAGGCCAGTAGGCGCACCCGGTGCTCGTGCCCCTCGGGTGCCGCTTGGTACCGGTAGAGCCCGCGTAACAGGCCGTCCACGTCCAGGTCCGGCGGCTCGGCGGGCTGAGGGTAGGGCTCGTTGTACAGCGTCAGGTAGTAGAAGACGTTCGGCTCCCGACCGGCGCGGGCGGCTTCGTCGCCGTACATGCGAGCCAACGCGTCGCGCACGATGTGCCCGATCTCGAAGGAGAACGCCGGGTCGTAGGCCAACACGGCGGGGTTGCTATTGGCCAGCAGCAGTGAGTGCCCGTCGTTGTGCTGCAGGCCTTCGCCGGTCAGCGTGGTGCGCCCAGCCGTGGCGCCCAGCAGGAACCCGCGAGCCATCTGGTCGGCGGCCGCCCAGATGCCGTCGCCGGTGCGCTGGAAGCCGAACATCGAGTAGAAGATGTAGATCGGAATCATGGGCTCGCCGTGAGTGGCGTACGAGGTGCCGGCGGCGGTGAACGAACCGATCGAGCCGGCCTCGTTGATGCCCTCGTGCAGCAGTTGGCCCTGCTCGCTCTCCCGATAGGCGAGCATCAGTTCGGCGTCCACCGACGTGTACAGCTGGCCCTGCGGGTTGTAAATCTTCTGGGTGGGGAACATCGAGTCCATGCCGAACGTGCGCGCCTCGTCCGGGATGATCGGCACGAACCTGTGTCCGATCTCGCGGTCCTTGATCAGGTCGCGGAGCAGCCGGACGAACGCCATCGTGGTGGCCACCTCCTGCCGCCCGCTGCCTCGCCGCACCACCTCGTAGACCTTGTCCCCGGGCAGCACTAGCGGTTTTTCCGGTGCCCGCCGCTCCGGGACCGCGCCGCCGAGCAACCGGCGGCGCTCATGCAGGTAGTGCAGTTCCACACTGTCCGGGCCGGGGTGGTAGTACGGCGGCAGGTACGGGTCGCGCTCCAGCGCGGCGTCGGAGATCGGGATGCGCTGTTCGTTGCGGAATTCCTTGAGGTCCGCCAGGGTCATCTTCTTCATCTGGTGGGTGGCGTTGCGGCCCTGGAAGTGCGTGCCCAGGCCGTAACCCTTGATCGTCTTGGCCAGGATGACGGTCGGCTGGCCGTGGTGCTCGCACGCGGCGGCGTAGGCGGCGTACACCTTGCGGTAGTCGTGCCCACCCCGTTTGAGGTTCCAGATCTGCTGGTCGGACATGTTCGCGACCAGGGCCTTGGTCCGTGGGTCGCGGCCGAAGAAGTGGTCGCGGACGTAGCCGCCGTCGTTGGCCTTGTAGGTCTGGTAGTCCCCGTCTGGGGTGATGTTCATCAGGTTAACCAGCGCGCCGTCCCGATCGGCGTGCAGCAGCGCGTCCCATTCCCGGCCCCAGATCACTTTGATCACGTTCCAGCCGGCGCCCCGGAAGAACGCCTCCAGCTCCTGGATGATCTTGCCGTTGCCGCGCACCGGGCCGTCCAGCCGCTGCAGGTTGCAGTTGACCACGAAGGTGAGGTTGTCCAGGCCCTCGGTGGCCGCGATGTGCACCAAGCCCCGCGACTCCGGCTCGTCCATCTCGCCGTCGCCGAGGAACGCCCAGACGTGCTGTTCGGAGGTGTCCTTGATGCCCCGGTCGCGCAGGTAGCGGTTGAACCGGGCCTGCATGATCGCGTTGAGTGGGCCGAGACCCATGGAGACCGTGGGGAACTCCCAGAAGTCGGGCATCAGCCTCGGGTGTGGATAGGACGGCAGCCCGTGCCCTCGGCCACCGTGGGACAGTTCCTGGCGGAACCCGTCAAGTTGATCAGTGCTCAGTCGTCCTTCCAGGAAAGCCCTGGCGTAGATCCCGGGGGAGGCGTGACCCTGGATGTAGACCTGATCGCCCGCACCTGGGTGGTTTCTGCCTCGGAAGAAGTGGTTGAAGCCAACCTCGTAGAGCGTGGCCGACGAGGCGTACGTGGAGATGTGCCCGCCCACACCAACTCCCGGGCGCTGCGCCCGGTGCACCATGATCGCGGCGTTCCAGCGGATCCAGCGGCGGTAGGCCCGTTCGGTTTCCTCGTCGCCGGGAAACCAGGGTTCGCGCTCGGTGGGGATGGTGTTGACGTAGTCGGTGCTGGTCAGCGCGGGCACTCCGACGTGGCGCTCACGGGCCCGCTGCAGCAGCCTCAGCATCAGGTAGCGGGCTCGCTGCTGGCCGGCGGCGTCCATCATGGCGTCGAACGAGTCCAGCCACTCGTCGGTCTCGTCCGGATCGACGTCCGGCAAGTAGGCCGCCAACCCATCGCGGATGACATGCACTCTGCTAGCTCGCGTTCGGTTAGCGCTCCACGCCGCGCCTGCGCTGGTCGCGCTGAGCGCGGTGCCAACTCTCGTTCCGCTGGCGCTCCACTCGGTGTTCTGGCCGGTCACGGGGGTCTCCCTGCGTTGTCTCATAGGCGCTATGCGCGCCCGTGAGTGGCGAGTATGGCTAAAGCCATACTCGCCACTCACGGGCGCGCGGCGCCTGACTAATCCCATCGTGCCCCCACCTCGTGCGCTCGCGCAGGTCTACCTGCACAATTCAGGGCGACGATCTCGGTGTGCCCGGTTGCGATGAGGGGAGCTGTCGTGTTCGGATTCCGCATCCGACAAGTGGTCCGCGTCGCACCTTCCGTGGCGAACGCAGAGCACACTGCATAGTGAGGAGAGTGGAAAACGTGGTCGCCGCCGCGGGAGACGCCGGGAAGACCGACGTCGCCGGAAAGCTCGGTATTACGCCGGGCATGGTGGTCCAGGAGCTCGGTTGGGACTCCGACGTCGATGATGAAGTCCGTAACGCGGTCGAAGAGCGATGTGGGGACGACCTCGTCGACGATGACTTCGACGGAGTGGTCGAAGTGGTGTTGCTGTGGTGGCGCGACGGTGACGGTGATCTCGTAGACGCGCTGGTCGACGCGGGCACCGCATTGGCTGACAACGGTGTGGTTTGGGTGCTTACCCCCAAGACCGGTCGGCCTGGGCACGTCGAGCCCAGCGAGATCGCCGAAGCGGCGCCGACCGCCGGGCTTTCTCAGACTTCCAACGTGAGCGTGAGCGAGGACTGGATTGGCGCTCGGCTGGTTGCGCCGAGGGCGGTGAAGTCCCGGCGTTAGTCTGCGGTCTGGCCGCGCGGCCCGGCGTGGCCAGACCAGGTCGACACGAGGAGATGGCAGATGTCACCCCAAGTCGGGTCCGAGGCACCTGATTTTACGCTGCGTAACCAGAACAACGAGGAAGTCACGTTGTCGTCCTTCCGGGGCAAGCGCAACGTGCTTGTCGTGTTCTACCCGTTCGCCTTCTCCAGCATCTGTACCGGTGAGCTCAGTGCGGTGCGTGACGATCTCGGCGGCTTCCAGAACGACGATGTCCAGGTGCTGGCGGTGTCGGTGGACCACCCGTACGCGCTGAAGGCCTGGGCGCGGGCGCAGAACTACGACTTCCCGCTGCTGTCGGACTTCTGGCCGCACGGTGAGGTGGCGCGAGCTTACGGGGTGTTCCTGGAAGACCGTGGCATGGCGGTCCGGGGTACATTCTTGGTCGACAAATCTGGCGTGGTCCGGTTCGCGGAGGTCAACGGTCCCGGCGAGCCCCGCGACCAGGGCGCCTGGAAGAAAGCGTTGGCTGCGGTCTGACGGTAGCGTGACCCTGGGCCGGGGAATCTGGCCCAGGCCTGGGCGCGTAGCTCAGTGGGAGAGCACTCGGTTTACACCCGAGCGGTCGCAGGTTCGAACCCTGCCGCGCCCACCAGCCTGACCAGCAGTTTTATCCGGGATGTCCGGCCCGATGGTCGTTCATGGGATCACACGTGCTGGGCTCGCTCCCCGCCGGCGGCGAGCCCGACGATGCTTCGTTGCCCCGTAGGTTTCGTATTACGATGGGGACGAACTCGTCATCCATGCGATGCGCATGTTATTTCATTTCGACTACTACTAACAGCGGTAGCTCCACCACTTTCCGGCCAGCAACGATTACCCATAAACAACGCCGCGCCGATTCCTACTCAGCGCGGTAGTGCTACCACACTCTACCGGTGATCAACAGTACGTCACGTTGTCTACCGGTGATCAACAGCACGTCACGCTGCTTTGATCAAGCTCCAACCACTATGACGTGCTGTTGATCATCGTTTCAGCGTGGTAGTCAGCCCCAGACGGGAGCGGTTACCTCGGTCTGTCGTTCCGCTTCTTCCCTATGGCTGTTCCTGGTGGCCGCTTCACGATCTCGGGCGTATCTGGTCTCTGCTTTCGTCGATGTGCGCCAAGGCTCGTGACAGAGCAACAAGCTCAGCGGCGTCGGAATCCAGGTCAGGGCTGGCGGGGCTTGCTACCGGCATAGCGCCACCCACTGGAGGGTAATGGTTGCTCACGGCGGACAATGCGGCATGTAACGCCACGGCCCACTGCTCGGCTGTACGGACAACGGGCTCGTTAGCGCCTTGTGACGGACGCGGTAGGTAAGGGCTGATGTAGACCAAACCATCCCGACATTCGATCACACGGCGGTAGTAACGCCGGTGCATGCTCTGCCAGAACAACAAGTGGCGCATCTTACTGCGCGGTACTTGGTGCAGCATCGTCTGCGGATAAACGTTGTGCAGCGCGGTCCACAACGGCTCTAACCGATGGTAGGCGCACTGATGTTCAAACCATCTGCGGGTAGCACGTACTCTGTCGGCGATGGACGGGTATACCACGCCCACGAGAAATCCGGTCTGGGAAATCCAGAGAACGGATCCGGCGATGGTGTTGAACAGCTCTGACGTCGGGTAATGGAGCCAACCAGCAACGATCGAAAATGTGCGGCCAGCGGCACCGATGCATTTGCCGCCGAGCGCAACGGAAATAATGCGCAATCCGAAGGATGAGGAGCGTCGTCGAGAAATCCTCGCGTATTTCCATGCCGCTCGTAACGCGATTAATACCGCGTACCAGGCGTAGAGGTAACCGGTCAGCTGAAAGAGTCGCATACTGGGCGAAGGAAAGTCGGCGGAGAACGTGGCGGTATAGGCGGAACCCCGAAGTGGTCGCTCAGTGGTTGCCCAGAAGACGGTGAGCAGTACCGAAGCGACTAGGAAGACTGCAAACTGGCGTCGAATCGGGGTCCAGCTACGCGCTGAAGTGGGATAAAGAAGAAAGCAGAGAAGAAGAAACTGAAAGGTGATCATCGATAGGTTTTGGGCGAGGAGAACAACCGGCTTGGATCCGGACCCGTGCTCGAGCCAGGCCAACATGTACTCGGTTGCGCCAGCACCGGCGCAACCGAGTACTAGCCATAGCTGGCGATCGTATGCAGAGCGGCTGACTTGGACGGACACCCACAAAAGCGCTCCGAGCGAGACCATGGCCGGTAGCAATAATTCTAGGAAGTATTTAGCGGCCGACCAAGCCATGATCCCGTCATCCCTCCGACCCGATCTTTAAGTGACAGGTGCCGTGCTGTTTGGACCTCACAGCCAACCTTGATGGTCCGAAAGCACCCGCTCAAGCCGATCGACCGAGTCCTGATCGACGAGCCGGGGTACGCGACAATCGATTTCTGGTTCTCTGTAGCCCACCAAGCGGGCGGCCCACTCTAAGATGATCGTAGCAATGGTTTCGGCCTCACGCTCCTGCCTGCAAGTGTAGGTCGTGCGATGCAGTGCTTTTCTGATCATTTCTGGTGACAGGTCAGGAAGTGCTTTCCTCCAATACTTGTCATCGGCGTCGTCACTACCGTGGTCGGATAGAATATGTCCGATCTCATGTAGAATTATATGATCTTGATGAGGTCGTGAAGTCTCCCTTTGGAACACAATATAATCGCTTTGCTGGGTCGCCAACCACAGTCCGAAGGGTCCGGGTACTGGCAGCGGATAGGGAATGAGACGGAGTGGACGACCTCGTCGCTCTCCCAGCCGCTCACACAGCAGATCGACACGCAGCGGCGGCTCAATGTTCATCGACCGAAGCTCGCGCTTACATCTCCTACGCAAGGACCACTCGTTCATTCGCTACGCCCGTCTACGCCGTTCACCGTCAAGGTCGATTCGTGGTCAGCTCGGACGTACTCGAAAGAGGACAAAGCCGACGAGATGACCATTTGACACATCAATGCCTCCGTTCGTTCCCGCGGCAGCCAACTAGCGGTAGGTAGGGCTTGAGATCCGGTTCCTGCGTAGGTGCCCCCCATGGTCAGGTTAGTTGGGGTCGGACTTCAGTGCGTCCCGCGATCGCTGTTCAGCCTGTTGAAGGCGGTAGACTACGTCCAGCAAATCCATCACCTGTCTGCGGTGCTCGGGAGAAAGCTCGCCCGCTCGCATCGCCATCAAGGCCACCTGATCATGATCGGCATTAAGTTCGCGACGAGCTTGTTCAGTACGCAGGACCTGAAGCTGCTCATTTACACGTGCGTTGACTTCGCTGTCGAAGAAATAGGCGGCCGGCACCCCGAAGAAGTCGGCAAGGGCTTGCAGATGCTTCAGCGTCGGGTTGTCCTTCTTCCCCTTCCGCAGCTGCCAGATGTAGCTCTGCGAGATCGTCACACCGCTGGATCGTGCGATCTCCGCAGCCACGTGCTCGTTGCTGAACTCACGCTGCCCACCGTCCGGACGAACCGTCGCGAACAGGTAATTGATCTTCTCGGCCAAGCTCAGCTCTTCCGACTTCCGCACCCTGGCCTCCCAGCGCCTTCACACCAGTGTAAAGACACGAACGAGTGATACTTTGATATCAGTTGACTCCCAGAGGTCCCCCTCGTATGGTGGGGTTCCGCACGATTTTAACCTACAACAAAGCTCTACGGAGTGGTGATTCTACGACAGTAGACCTCAAAGGGGGGAGGTCTACCGTCTCGTAATGGTGGTCAATTCACTCATTCAATATGAGGATCACGATCACGCGCCACGAGCGCGGAAGGAGGTCGGATGTAGGTCAGAACACCGGCACCACGCCCACGGACACCGGTGGGGCGGTGGGGCGACCGCGGACACCCAGGCTCAGCTCGGTCGTGCCGAAATCGAGGACATGAACCGTCGTGAGCTGCTGCGCAGCATCGGTGTCGCCGGGGTCATCCCTGGCCACGCCGCTGCTGCGCGCGACGGGCGAAGGGCACGCCAGCGCGGCCGCGAAGCCTGGATCGCCGGTGTCACCAAACACTACCCCGGCGAACCCAAACCCGTTACATCACACCATGGGAGAATACCCCAGACTGGGAACGCGCCAGCGCCGCCGCCGTCTACGACCAGGTAAAAAGCTTTATCGAAACCTCCGACGGCAACACTGCCAAACTCACCCGAGAACAGCGAGGCAGGTTCGTCGCCACCTGCTGGATCGCCCAAATCTACAAGCACATCCCCGACCCCAAACCCAGTTACGTCGCCGACTGGGACGGCCTACCAGCCTGGCAACAGCAGACCGACGCCGATATCTTCGACACCATCGAACGACACGTCACTGGCATCCGCTGACATGAACCTGCTTCAGTGATCCGGACGCATTCTTCGGCATCTGTCGATCGGGCCGGTGGGTGTTCGTAGCCAAGACCGGGGCGGCGATCGAAACCTGGTTGCGGGTGGGGTCACCCTAGTCAACAGTGGTTCCCGTGACCCAGACACCGCGCTTCAGCGAGATCGTCGCGCCCGTCCCTGACCTGGACGCCTTAGCCGAGCGGATCGTGGCGTTGACTGGCGCGCTCGGCCCCGACGCCAGTGTTGAGGAGTGCCTGGCGGCGGTGCGAGCCTGGGACACGTTGCGCCGTGAGGTGCGGACGTATGATGCGCTGGTCCGGCTGCGCTTCCATCAGGACACGGTTGACCCGGCCCGCAAAGCGGAGCGGGAGGCGTGGGACGAGGCAAAGCCTCGGTGGACCGAGCTCGGGGTGACTGTGCAACAGGCTCTGCTCGCCCATCCTCGTCGCCTCGAACTAGAGCGGGCTTTGGGTACCCAAGCCTTCGCGTTGTGGAAGTCGGCGGTTGTGTCGTTCGACCCGGCTATCAAGCCTGGTCTGGTGGCAGAGGCGAAGTTGGTCGCCGAGTATGTCGAGCTGTTGGCCTCCGCTGAAGTCGCCTACAACGGGGAGGAACTCAACCTTTCGTCCCTGGCTAAGTACCGCCAGCACGCTGACCGAGGGCTCCGCCACGGCGCCGAGCGGGTCCAATGGGCGTGGTTCGCGGCCAACGCCGCGGCTCTTGACCGGATCTACGATGAGCTCGTCGGGGTTCGCACCGAGATGGCGGCCCAACTTGGCCTCGACGACTTTGTTGGCCTCGGGTATCGGCGAATGTGCCGAGTCGGCTACGGCCAGGCCGACGTCGAGAGCTTGCGCGCGGCGGTCTGGAAGCACGTCGTTCCCTTCGCCTCCGAGCTTCGCCGCCATCAGGCCGCCACCCTTGGCCTGGACACGGTGGCCGCGTGGGACGAGCAGGTGTACGACCCAGAGGGCAGCCCGATTCCCGGAGGCGGGCCGGACTGGCTGTTGGCGCAGGCGCGAGAGATGTTCGACGTCATGGGCCCGTTCGGGCCGTTCTTCCGCCGGATGGACGAGGGCGGCTTCCTCGACTTACCCGCCCGCAAAGGGAAAGCGGGCGGAGGGTTCTGCACCAGTTTCCCCACCGTCGGGATGCCCTTCGTGTTCGCCAACTTTAACGGCACCAAGGCCGACGTCTACGTCTTCACCCACGAGATGGGGCACGCCTTCCAGATGTTTCAGAGCCGTCATCTGCCGGTGAGTGACTATCTGGTGCCTACCTACGAGTCAGCCGAGATCCACTCCATGAGCTTGGAGTTCCTGACCTGGCCGCACATGGAGCGCTTCTTTGGCGAGGACGCCGACCGGTACCGCCGCGCCCATCTCGCCGACGCGCTGCTTTTTCTCCCGTATGGTTGCGCCGTCGATCACTTCCAGCACGAGGTGTACTCTCGGCCGCGCCTCACCCCCGCCGAACGCCATGAGCTGTGGCGGGGCCTGGAAGGCATCTATCTGCCCTGGCGCGACTGGGGGGATCTCGCCCACCCAGCCTTGGGCGCCGCCTGGCAGCGCCAGGGCCACATTTACGCCTTGCCTTTTTACTACATCGACTACGTCCTGGCCCAGACCTGCGCTCTGCAGTTCTGGGTACGTTCCTGCCGGAACCCCGACGGCGCCCTAAGCGACTACGTCACCCTGTGCCGCCAAGGCGGATCTGCCTCCTTCGGCGAGCTCCTCCGCACAGCGGGTCTGCGTAGCCCTTTCGACGATGGATGCTTGGCTGAAACAGTGGCCGCCGCCCGGGCCGCCCTGACCTGACCGGTGCCCAGGCCCGTGGCTGGTCAGAAGCCGACATCAGCTGCGTTGATGAATGGCTTGAGCCGCTCGCCCACTCGCGTCTAGGCCATCTCGACGCTATGACGGCACAGCGGAACCATGCATGCGCTGGGCGCGGTCTTGACGCTGATACTCGGTAAGTATTAACTAACGGTTTGTGGGCACTTACCAAGGAGCCGGTATGAGTGCCCTGGGCGACCCGACCCGACGGGCGATCTTCGAACTGCTGGCCGAAGGACCCCGGCCCGTCGGGGAACTCGCCCGAGAGCTGCCGGTGAGCAGACCGGCGGTGTCCCAGCACCTCAAGGTGCTCAAGGACGCCGGCCTGGTGATCGACCACCAGGAGGGCGCTCGGCGGCTCTACCAGCTCAACCCGGACGGGGTGGCCGCCCTGCGCGCCTACTTCGACCGGTTCTGGACCCAGTCCCTCGCGGCGTACAAGGGCGCTGTGGGGCATCGACTCCCGGGAGAACCCATGACCAACCAAACCACCAGCACGTCCGTGCGCCACGCGATCGTCGTCGACGCGTCGCAACAGCGAGCATTCGACGTGTTCACCTCCGGTATCGGGACATGGTGGCCGCCGGACCACCACATCCTGCAGTGCGAGCTGGCCGAGATGGTCTTCGAGCCCCGAGTGGGCGGCGGCATCGTCGACCGAGGGGTGGACGGCAGCGAATGCCGCTGGGCGACGGTGCGCGTGCTCGAGCCCCCGCGCCGGGTGGTGTTCAGCTGGGACATCAACACCCAGTGGCAGATCGAGACCGACCCCGCCCGCACTAGCGAGGTCGAGGTGCGCTTCATCCCTGACGGGGACAACCGGACCCGGGTGGAGCTGGAACACCGTCACTTGGAGCGTCACGGCGAGGGCTGGGAGCAGATTCGCCGCGCCGTCGAATCCGACGGCGGCTGGCCCGACACCTTGCGTAGGTTCGCTGAGCATCTGGCCACCCACAGCTGAGGGCGCGCGGCGCCTTGGCAGGGCCAGCGGACACGCGGGGCACATTGGACGCGGCGCGCGGTCGGCCCCCGTGGCTGCGGAGCGCGTGAAGTTGCAGGGGATCGCCTATCGCCAACAACTCCCACGGGACGACCCACCCTGTGCCCAGGCTGACAATTGCGACTCAACTGGAAGCCGTGGGCCGCCGGGCACCACACGAAAGGAGGGCGCACACGCCCTATGGCGCCAGGACGACGTTCACTAATCGCGGCGCCCGGACGATGACAGTCCGGATGGTGCGATCGCGGACGAGGTCAGAGATCCGCTCCGCGGACAGCACGCGGCGCTGCAGCTCCGCGGGATCGATGTCGGGGGGCACCTCCAGCCGGTCCCTGACTTTGCCGTCGACCTGCACCACGCAGGTCACCAACTCCTCCACCAGCAGCGCCGGATCGGCCCGCGGCCACCCGTGCTCGGACACCGATGCCGGACGGCCTAGCCGCTCCCACGCCTCCTCCGCCGTGAATGGCGCGAAACATGACAGCATGCGGGCGAGCGCCTCGACACCTTCCCGCACAGCGGGCATGGCCGGTCCGGCGCCGCTGTCGATCGCCTTGCGCAGCACCGAGGTCAGCTCCATCAACCGCGCGATCGCTACGTTCAGCCTGCGGTCCTCCATCTGCGCCGTGACGGCGGCAATGAGCTTGTGCACTTCCTTTCGGAGTGCCGTGTCGGCCTCGGCGGCGTCGCTGGGTCGTTCGGCCACGTCCTCGGCCAACCGAAGCACCCTCCCAAGCCAGCGCGCGGACCCGCTGGGTGATACATCCGCCCAGTCAATGTCGTCATCGGGCGGCCCCGCAAACAGCATCGTGACGCGGACGGCGTCGGAACCGTTTGCGGCAATCTGCTCCTGCAGGTTGACCAGATTGCCGAGGCTCTTGCTCATCGACTTGCCGTGCATGATCACCTGGCCCTGGTTGACTAGGCGAGTGAACGGCTCGACAAATCCGACCATGCCGGCGTCGTGGAGGACCTTAGTGAGGAACCGCGCGTATAGCAGATGGAGGATCGCGTGCTCCTTGCCGCCGATATACACCGCCGTAGGCATCCACCGCTGCACGCCCGCCGGATCGAACGGACCATTGTCGAACTCCGGGTTCGGAAAGCGCAGGAAATACCACGATGAGTCGACGAAAGTGTCTAGCGTGTCGGTGTCGCGACGCGCCTCACTACCGCAGGTGGGGCAGTCTACCTTCACCCAGTCGGTCGCGCTGGCAAGCGGCGACCTGCCGTCGGCCGGGCGCAGCGTGTAGCCCGATTCCGGCAGCCGGACTGGCAGGTCCTCATCTGGTACCGGGACCTCGCCGCACCGATCGCAGTGAATGATCGGGATCGGGGTGCCCCAGTAGCGCTGGCGCGAGACGAGCCAGTCACGCAGTCGGTAATTAACTGTAGCCTCGCCCAGCCCGCGCGCCGCGAGGTCGGCCACGATAGCCGTGCCGGCCTCCTTGTTCGGCAACCCTGAGTAGTTCCCCGAGGCCACGAGCACACCGTCGCTGGTCGTCGCGATTGTGGTCGTGGCCGGGTCCGGCTCGCCGGTATCGACGACCATGCGGACTGGGAGGCCCATCGCCATGGCGAAGTCGAGGTCGCGCTGGTCGTGTGCGGGGACCGCCATGATTGCCCCAGAGCCGTAGTCGGCCAGCACGTAGTCCGATGCGTAGAGCGGCAGCCGCTCACCGTTGACGGGGTTAATCACGTAGCGGCCGAGGAAAACGCCCGTCTTGGGCCGGTCGGTCGCGAGCCGCTCAATGTCGGTGGCGGCCTGCGTGGTCGCGCGGTAGGCGAGGAAGTCAGCGTGTCGCTCATCATTGCACAGCTCGTCGGCGAGTTCGGCGTCGGCCGCGACGACGACGAACGTCGCACCGAACAGGGTGTCGGGGCGCGAAGTGAAGACGCGTAGTGGCTCAGCGTGTCCCTCGACGGTAAAGTTGATAGTCGCCCCGATCGAGCGTCCGATCCAATTTTGCTGCATCCGTAGTACGTCGTCGGGCCATTGGGTGAGCTGCTCCATGTCGTCCAGCAGCCGCTGCGCGAAGTCGGTGATGCGCAGGAACCACTGGGACAGGTTACGGCGCTCAACGATGGAACCGCAGCGCTCACAGCGGCCCTGGATCACCTGCTCATTGGCCAGCACGGTGCTATCGACCGGGCACCAGTTGACCGGTGCGGCCTTGCGGTAGGCCAAGCCGCGGCGGAACATTTCTGTGAACAGCCACTGGGTCCAGCGATAGTACTCGGGGTCGGATGTGTGCAGACGCGTACGCCAGTCGAAGGAGATTCCCAGCTTGCGGAAGCCCTCGGCCTGCACGTCGATGTTGGCATAGGTCCACGACGCGGGATCGAGGTCACGGCGAAGCGCCGCGTTCTCAGCGGGTAGCCCGAAGGAATCCCAGCCGATTGGGTGGAGGACGTTCCAGCCGTTTAGCCGCGCGTAACGGGCGATGGCGTCGCCGATCGAATATACCTCGGCATGGCCCATGTGCAGGTCGCCGGAGGGGTAGGGGAACATGCTGACGACGTACTTGACCGGTCGCTGGTCGGATCCCGGCTCCGTCAGCCCGTCCGCTTCGAAGACCCCGCGATCCTCCCAGAGCTTCACCCAGCGCTCAGTGTCGATGGTCGAGCCGGATGACTCGTGTTGTGTTGTCGGCTTCATACCCTTACCTACACCATTGCTACCGAGCTGGGATCGCCCAGCCACCGCCCTTGTTACGACGGCGGTCACCGTTCACTTCAAGAGTAGCCCGCAAGGACCGCCAGGAACCGATCGCCCCCGCCCTCCGTGGGACTGTTAATGACTGCGGGGCTGTTGGGGCTCATGTTAGTCGACGGTCACCTCCGACCGGCCGCTGGTGGCGCGACGTTCCCGGCCGTCGATCCCACGACTGCCTGGCCGTTCGGCCGCCTGCCCGACGCGACTGCTACCGACGTCGACGACGCGCCTTGGCTCTTTCGAGGAAAAAGACCTTGACCCGCTAACGCGAATCGGGTCGGTGTAATTGTACTCGGTGGAGTTGTCCGTCATCGATCTCGGCGGTCATCCAGCTGCAGGTTGGTTGGCGGCGCCGGTCGGTCGGGGAGCCCGGGTTCAGCAGCCGCAGGCCGGTCGGGGTATTCGTAGGAGCGAGGGTGTCCCACGGGATGTGGCTGTGTCCGAAGACCAACACATCGGTGTCGGGAAAACGGGCGGCGCACCGCGTCTGCCGGCCGCGTGCCGGTCCAGTCTCATGTACGACTGCCAGTCGCACACCGTCTAACTGGGCCGTTGCGATTGTCGGTAGCCGTGCGGACAACGAGGGCCCGTCGTTGTTACCGACCACCCCGATCAGCCGGTCCGATCGGGCTAGCACAGCATCCAGGAGCTCGACGCATACCCAATCCCCGGCGTGCACGACGACGTCGGCCTCGGCTATGGCCCGCCACAGCTGCTTGGGCAGATCCCGGGCGCGTTGCGGGACGTGCGTGTCGGCCATTAGCAGCAGTTTCACGCCTCCATCGTGCCGTGGCGACAGGGAACTGTTTGATAGCCGCCTCCTCACCAGCAGCGGAGGTGTTCAGGAATCAGCGCGCTGTCATGCCCTGTAGAGCTCGCCGTAGCGGTAGGGCAGGTCCCGTGTCGGAGTGAGTTCGGTGAGGGAGTAGAGGCGGCCGCCCCCATACCAGGCGCCCTCCTGGGGTGTGAGGGGCTGGAACTGGGCATCCTCGCCCGTTAGCTGGGGCACATCCGTGTGCGACTGCTCCCAGGTGTACCACCAGTGGTCCAGCTCGGTGTGCAGCATCCAGAACACCGGGTCCACAGCCAGCTCGTTGAAGTAGCTCACGGTGCCGCGCACGTCCGGGTTGGCGGGGTCGAGCCCTCCCGCCCACAGATGCAGCACCGCGTGCGGCGGCGAGATGAAAGCCGCGTACACGGCCTTCACCGCGCGGATGGCCTCCTGGTCGGGGTGAGGGCGCGCTGTCTGGGAGGTAGCCAGGTATCCCACGCCCAGGATGGCGTTGACCAGCTTGACCGCTGCGTTGATGTCTTGCGGCGGAGGACTTGCCGCGGCGGTCTCGATGGTCTCGACGTCGGCGTTGCCCGGGAACTTGCGCTTAAGCGTCTCGATGCCCTCCTTGGCGGCGGGGAGGGCGGACTGCACGATCGTCGCCTCAGTGTCGATCGCCTGGGTGAAGCCGGCGAAGTCGTCGTGCGCGAGTATCCCCGATACCTGGGCCGGCTGGGGCAGCTGGTCGAACACAATGTTGTTACCCGGCCAGCGGCCGAAGCGAATGGGATAGCGGGAGCCGACCGGCAAACCGTACGCCGGGTGCCCCTTCGGCACGCCCTCGGGGACAATCGCCGTGCCGCCCCGCGGCTGGAACGCAAGCACCCAGCCGGGCAGGGCCTGCTCGTGGGTGGCGTCCCAGTAGGGAATGAACAGGCGATCCGCCTCACTCGGGTCTCGGCCTTCCTCGTGGTCGCGCTGGCGCAGGGCGGCGCGGAGCATCTGCTCCGCCTCGAGGATGAACGAGCGGTGCCAGGGCAGCAGCCGGTATTCCCACGCAATGGACTCGCCAGGCATGGCGGTTATTGGCGCGGTGGCGGTCAATTCCGCGCCGTGCATGCGGTTGCGCTGGTGATTGAAATGCTCGTCGTTGAAGGCATCGAAATAACCCTTGTGAACGGCGTACGAGAAGGCGCGCTCGAAACGGTCGATCTCGACAGCCGTCATCGCCGAGGCGCTCTTGCGCACGACCTGTGCGTGCTGGCCCGCCGTGATGTCCCCTGTCGGCGATGTCGAGCCGGCGGGGTTCCCGCAGGCCGTCAGGGATGCCGCGACGGCGATCACCACGCCGAGGATCAGGCCTCTTCGAGATCTGCGTGAAGCAGACACGCGCTGCCGGTTCGGCGGCGCCAGTCGCGCCAGTCGGCTGTCGCGCTGCTGGTCGCTCATCGACGTTTCCTCCTTGGTGAGCTGACGATGTCCAGGCGGTCGTGTCAGGGCATCCCTCAGCGTGATTACGGTACCGACGAGGCGGTGGGCTGCGGAGTTGGCGTGAAGGTCGGGGTGAAGGTGGGTAGGGTGGCGCACAGCTGCGACAGGTGGCGGCCGGCGCGCATGACGGTGGCGTCGGGGCGGACCAGGGCGGCCTGGGCGTGGCCGTGGGCAAGCCAGCGGTGCAACTCGCTGCCGGGTCGAGCCGTGATGAGGACCGCTCCGCGTTGTTGGATGTGGGTTCGTTGCGCGGTGGAGGGCTGGGTGGAGGTAACGAGGGCGAAGCGGCCGGCGGCGACGTCGTCGAAGCGGTGGTTGTCGTCGAAGCGGTGGTTGTCGTCGAGGATGGCGTTGGGGCACAGGGTGCCCGCCAGGCTGGCGCCCAGGGCGGGCCGCGCGACTAGGGCGGAGCGGTGCAGGGCTGGGGTTTGGCTGGTGAGCAGCTGTTTGTTGAGGCCGGGCACGAGACGCAGTCGGGGTGCCACGACCCGGCGTAGCAGGTCACCGAGCTTGCCGGGTTGGGTCATCGCGGTGCCGAGCAGGACGGCCCGAAGGATGAGGGCGCGGGCGTGGGGTTTGCGTTCGGTCTGGTAGGTGTCTAGCACGGTGTCGGGCAGGGTTTTGTCCAGTACGCCGGCGAGTTTCCAGGCTAGGTTCATCGCGTCGCGCAGCCCCGCTCCCATGCCCTGGCCGATGAATGGTGGGGTGAGGTGAGCGGCATCTCCCAGTAAAAACATTCGGTGGTCGCGCCAGCGGTTGGCGAGTTGGGCGCGGAAGGTGTAGTCGGTCATTCGGACGATGGTGAGTTGGTCGATAGGGAGGTCTTTGGTCCACGGCGAGATCAACGGATGCAGTCGGGTGATGTCTCGATAGTCATCAACGGTTTCCCCGGGTGTTAGTTGGAATTCCCACCGGTGGTGGGTCTTGCTGACGCGCATGTAGGTCCCGGCGCGTTGCGGGTCACAGACCTGGTGTACGCCTTGCCACTGGCCCAGCTCAGCCTCGGTGGCCACATCGACGATCAGCCAGCGTTGGGTGAATTTCAGGTCGCGCATGGTCGTGCCGATGGCGGCTCGGGCCAGGCTGTGGGCGCCGTCGCACCCCAGGGCATACTGCGCGTAGAGCGAGTCCTGCTCGCCGGTGGTGGGGTTGGTGATCTCGACTCGTACCCCGTCAGCGTCTTGAGTCATGGCGGTGACCTGCGCGCCGCCGCGGAGGGTGACTGTGGGGTAGTGCGCAAGGTTGGCTCGTAGCAGGGCCTCCAGCTGTGGTTGCTCGAACATGGTGTCCTGGGGATAGCCGTTGCGGCCCTGCGCGGCGCGGGGGAACTCGGCCAGCACGCGGAGGGTCTGGTTCACCAGGCGCAGTCCCCGGCATGGCCAGGACATCGCGGCGAACTGCTGACGCAGCCCCAGGCGCGCCAGGATGCGGTAGACCTCGTCGTCGAGGTGGACAGCGCGGGGCAGGGGATAGACCGACTCCCACCGGTCAAGCACCACACACTGGATGCCGTATTGGCCCAGCAGTGTCGCGGCGGTCAGTCCGGTAGGGCCCGCGCCGATGATGACTACGGGAATCGTTGGTGTGCTCATGATGTGCTCCCCAAGTGGTCAGGGATGGTCGTGGTTGGGTTGCCGGCCGAGATCCGCCAACGCGTCAGATCGGTGCGCTGCCGCTGGTGGCAGCGGTGTGTCTGGCCGCCGCTGGTGGTTGCTCCTGGACGTATCTGACGATGGTGCGTTGGGTGCCCAGGTCGATGGCGCCGTCGTCGGTGGCCACGGTGGCCTGGATGACATCGCCGTCGTGGAGGTATTTGGGGTTGCGGGCCTGGCTGTCGAGGAACGACTTCCACTTGACCGTCGGTGGCAGCACCGAGGCGAGGACTTGGACTGGTTTGGAGGGCGCGCTGATCGCGGTTCCCACCGGTGTGCCGGTCAGTAGCAGGTCGCCGGGGTCGAACCGCTGGAACCCGGTCAGCGTCTGCAGGGCCTCGACGGGCCGGTACAGCATGTCCGCGGCTGTCATGTTCTGACGGAGCTCGCCGTTGACCCACAGCCGCAGCCTCAGGTCAGTGAACCGCCGAAGCTCGTCGGCGTCGAGAAGCACCAGGGCCGGGCCGACGGGGGTGAAGGTCGGGTACGACTTGGATTCGAAGTACTGCCCTTTGGGGAGCTGGATGTCCCGGGCCGAGACGTCGTTGGTGACGACCA
>JAFASX010000004.1 GCA_019244295.1 Pseudonocardia sp. | reverse complement strand
CGTTTTCGCGTTGCCTTGCAGGCTGTACCCGGCCTGACGCAACAGCCGCCCTACCAGCGACGCCGACACCTGATACCCCTGTTCACACAGCTGCCGAGCCAACGTCCGCAGCGACTTGCACGTCCAGCGCAGCGGCGTCATCGGATCACCCCGCGTCTCAGGCTCGAGTAGTTTGTCCAGCGCCTCGACCAGCCCGGGATCGGTGTCCTCGGCGCGCTTACGGCCACCACCCGGGGCACGGGAACGGCCCACCTCCAACGGCCGCGGGTCATCGAGCTCATCCCGACCGCGTCGGACGGTGTCCGGGGAGACCCCGACCACCTCAGCCACCGTCCTGACCCCACTCGATCCCAGCTCACGGGCCTCCGCACCCAACCAAACACGCCGTTGCCGCTCCGTCAGATGAGGCTTGACCGCGTCATAACGGCGGGCGAGAGACTCCACGACCGGGCTCATAGCACATACCGTAGATCCCCGAAGCCGAAAACTAAGTTATTTTACGACGTGTCCTTAGTGCTGGCCATTCGGGTGTGCCCCGGCCGATCGATTCGGTAGTAGTGCCAGCCGCTCGAACAGCCGACCACCTGGGTCCAGCGGGCCGTCTCGCCGCCGAACTCGGGGCACAGTGTGTCGCGCTGTGCAGCCGAGAGGCCCGTGCGGGTGCCGTCGTGGAACGAGTGGACGCCGCCGTTGAGGCAATCGATTTGCCGCTCGATTACCACCACCCGCTGCTTGAGCTAACCACCTCCCGGGCGGTCGAGTTAACCAGTTCCCGGCTGGGGGACCTCAGCACGAAACGTAACCTGGCGCTGCTGCTTGCCCGGCTGGCCGGCTGGCGGACGGTGTTGTTCCTTGACGACGATATTGTCGAGGTGCGGCCCGACACCGTGCGTTCAGCGAGTCGCTATCTTGGCGCGGCAACGGCCGTCGGGTTCCCGGTCACGGATTTTCCGGACAACTCGGTTGTCTGCCACGCGCGCCGTCTGGCGGGCGAGTGTCAAGATGTGTTCGTCAGCGGATCAGCGCTACTCGTGGATACGGCCCGGGTGAGATCGTTCTTTCCTCGAATCTATAACGAAGACTGGCTCTTCTTGCTGGACGATGTCTGGTCTGGTCGAGTAGTGCGCGCCGATCCGGTTCGGCAGCTGCCGTATGACCCGTTCGCTGATGCCGGGAGGGCCGAAAACGAGGAATTCGGAGAGCTGATAGCGGAAGGCCTCATGCAGCTGACCCGGTGTGCTCGTGGTGATCGGCGGAGCGTATTGCAGGCGGCCGGCGATGAGCGGTGGTGGCGCCACGCGCGGTATTGCCGAGAAGCCGATGTGGGAAGAACGGCCGCGCTGATCGACCAGCAGCGAGGACGGCGGGAAGGATCTGACGTTCTGCGTGCGCTGGCCGCCGCCGGGCGGCGGCGGGACGCGATAGCCGCATCCGCGCTGGCCGCGTATGTGCGAGCCTGGCGTAGCGACCGCCGACGCTGGGCCGCTCGGATCGAGGACATTCCGACCGTGGGTTCTTTTCGGCTGGCATTGCAGTGGCTTGGGCTGGTCAGTCACACTCGACTGTCCAACGTGTCGTAGGTGGGGATGATGCCGGTACCGGAACCTCCGTTGTACCGGCATGCTCCGACGGCTCGCATCGCGGACTCCGCGCGCGTTGGCGTTCCTGGTCGCCAGCTTTGGGAAGGGGTCTGGGACAAATACGGACGTCCAACCGAGATCGGCGCGCATTGCGAGATCCGGGACTTCTGCGTGATCGGTGACGAAGCAGTGATCGGCGCGAACTCGATTCTAAACTGTTATTCCTGGGTCGATGTGGGCGCGGAGGTCGGCTCTGGGACTCTGCTGATCCATCGAGCCAGTATCGGGGCACGGGCCTTGATCGGCAATGACTGCGTGATTGGCGGAAAGATCTGCGAGCGGGCCGTTGTGGGTAATCGCTGCCGAGTCTTCGGCGACGTGATCCATCGCCAGCTCGACCCGACCATGCCCTGGGACGCGCCGAAGTCCCAGGAGGACGCCCCGACACTGGAGGATGACGTGTTCGTCGGCTGGGGAGCCACGATCATCGGCGGTATCACGGTCGGAGCCGGTAGTTACGTGTGCGCAGGCGCGGTTGTCACCAGGGACGTCAAGCCGCGAGTCATCATCTCGAGGGTGAACGATGTATGCCAGCCCGAGGCCTGGCCAGGCCCGTTGGCCCGGTCCGCGTTTTTCAACCGAGAACAGGGCTGAGTCGAGGCGAGCACGTGCTCGGATTATGGTGACCTACTATGTACCCTGATTCGGCCAGGTCGTAGCATCGTGCGGATGTCAGACCAAAAGCTCGAGATCCAGATGCTGCATGATCGCGTCATGGTGCGCGTCGTGCATGGCGCTGGCGAGCGCCGTAGTAGCGCGGGGATCGTCATCCCCGCGACGGCCCAGATAGCTAAGCGGCTGGTGTGGGGCGAGGTGTTCGGGGTGGGCAACCACGTGCGCCAGGTTCAGGTCGGTGACCGGGTGTTGTTCAGCCCGGACGACCAGTTCGAGGTTGAGGTGCAAGGCCAGGCCTACCTGGTAATGCGCGAGCGCGACCTGCACGCGGTGGCTACCGAGCGCACTGAGCACGGTACCGGGCTATACCTTTAGCCATCGGCATGCGGGGCCCGCTTAGCTGGGCCTGGCGCGTTCGAGCGTGAGGGGAGAGATAGTCGTGCCCTACCGAGAGAACAAGCCAGGCTGGGTTGAGCAGCCAACCGAAACCATCCCGGTCGCGCGTGGATTCGCCCCCGGGTCCGGCCGCCCCATCGACTCGCGCTTGCGCACAGTTCAGGAAATGCCGCCCGACCTCGGGCAGTCGATGCCGCCACGTGGACCGGTCGGCTCAGATGCTCAACGGGGTAGTTACCCACCAGCGCCTGGCGGTCGCCGCCGCCGAGCCAGTCGACCTCGATGGTTCATCCCAGCCGTGCTCGCCGCAGTGCTCGGGATGCTCTACTTAGCTGATCTGGTGTCTACCCAGGGCGAGATTCCCCGAGGTACGGTCGTATCCGGAGTGGAAATCGGCGGCATGAGCAAGACTGCGGCCGAACAATCGCTGCGGCGGGCACTGGAGCCAAGGCAAGACCGGCCGGTGGCCGTGTTGGCGGGTGGTCTACAGACCACATTGGATCCGCACGCCGTGGGCTTGCGGATCGACTGGGCGGGTACTTTAGCAGCCGCCGGTGGCCAGCCCCTGAACCCCTTCACCCGGCTCGCCTCGTTTTTCGTGACGCGAGATGTCAACGTCGTGGTACAGAGCGACGACGTCGCCTTGACCGATGCGCTGGACGGGATCAACACCCTGATCCGTAAGGAGCCCACGGAACCTGGAGTGCGCTTCGAGGGGACAACGCCGGTTGCCGTGGAGCCTGCCCCTGGCGAAGCCCTTGATCTGCCGGAGTCAGTTGAGGAGGTCCGTCGGCAGTGGCTGACCGGAGCGCCGGCCTCGCTCCCCGTCAAGCGGACCGAACCGGCCGCGACGGTTAGTGAATCGGTCATCCAGCGCACCATAGCCGACATCGCCAAGCCGGCCGTTGCCGCCGATGTGCGGGTTGTCGGCGACGGTAGGGAAGCGGTGTTGAGCGCGTTGACGATTTCCCAGGCGCTGAGCTTCGCCCCAGATGGCAGGGGTGGGCTCAAACCGGTACTCGACTTACCCAGGATCGAGGATGCGTTGCGCCCGCAGCTGGCCTCCACGGAGAAGCCAAGCAAAAACGCCACGATCAGCCTGGTCGGTGGCCAACCTGTGGTGACGCCCTCAGTGGATGGACACGGGGTTGACTACCGAACGACGTTGAGTGGTCTGATCGATGTGCTCAAACAGTCGGATAGCTCGGAGGGTCGCAAGATTACCGCGGTGTATGCCGATCAACCCGCGAAGCTAACCACCGAACAGGTCAACAGCCTCGGCATCAGGGGTGTGATCAGCGAGTTCAGCACCGGCGGGTTCGCCGCGGACTCCGGACAAAACATCAGGCGTGCCGCTGAAGCCATCAATGGCAAGATTGTGCAGCCAGGTGAGCTGTTCAGCCTGAACCAGGCTACCGGACCGCGGGATGCGGCTCAGGGCTACGTGCCGGCTGGCATCATTGAGGACAATCGACCCGCCAGGGGGATTGGTGGTGGCGTTTCACAGCTCGCCACCACCCTGTATAACGCCGCGTACTTCGCCGGCATGGCCGACGTCGTACACCAGGAGCACAGCTATTACATCAGTCGATATCCAGCGGCTAGGGAAGCCACTGTTTTCGAGGGTTTGATCGACCTGAAGTTCCGCAACGACAGCTCGACCGGGGTGTTCATCCAGACGATCTGGACTGCGACGTCGATCACGGTGAGGTTTTGGGGCACGAAACGCTACGAGGTGACCTCGGCTCCTGGACCGAGGACGCACGTGGTGCCTCCGCAGACGCTGACCATGCCCGCCGGGCAGCCGTGCACACCCAGTCAGGGTGGCGAGGGCTTTACCACGACTGACACCCGTACCCTGCGTGACATCAATACCGGACAGACGACATCGAGCACCCGGACGGTTACGTACAAACCATCGCCGAAGATCGTTTGCGAAGGTGGACCCACTCTCCCGGTCAAATGACTGGGTGCGGGGGGTCTGTGGCCACCCGATGGCGGACCACTTGGGAAAGGGGCGGAGATCAGAAGGCGGCTTCGTCCAGCTCCATGAGCGCGTTGTCCGCGTGTTCGACAATTCGCCGCCGAGCGGTCAGCTCCGGCAAGACGGTCGCCGCGAAGAACCGTGCCGCGCCGATTTTGCCCTGGTAGAACAGGGTGTCTTTAACCGAGGGCCCGGCATCCAGTGCCTGCTGAGCGATGTCCGCCTGACGCAGCAGCAACCAGCCGATCAGCAGGTCGCCAACGGTCATCAGTAGCCGGACGCTGTGCTGGCCGACCTTGTAGATCGAGTTGGGGTCCTCCAGCGCGCCGGCCGCGTAGCCAACCAGCGCGCCCAGCATGGCCTGGGTGTCTTCCAGCGCGGTGCGCAGTAACACACGCTCGTTCTTGAGCCGCCCGTTGCCGGTTTCGTCGTCCAGGAACCGCTGGATTTCACCGAACACGTGGGCCATCGCACCGCCGGAATCTTTGACGATCTTTCGGAAGAAGAAGTCCAGAGACTGGATGGCGGTGGTGCCCTCGTACAAGCTGTCGATCTTGGCGTCTCGAATGTACTGCTCGATCGGGTAGTCTTGCAGGTATCCGGAGCCGCCCAGGGTTTGCAGCGACAGCGTGAGCATTTCGTACGCCCGCTCCGAGCCGACGCCCTTGACGATCGGCAGCAGCAGGTCGTTCACCCGCTCGGCCAAGTTGACATCGATCCCAGTCACCCGACCCGCTCGTACCTCGTCCTGGAAGCTTGCGCAGTAGATGTACACCGCGCGCAACCCCTCGGCGTACGCCTTCTGCAGCATCAGCATCCGCCGCACGTCCGGGTGGTGGGTGATGGTAACCCTCGGTGCTGTCTTGTCCATCATTTTGGTCATGTCCGGGCCCTGCACCCGTGTCTTGGCGTAGTCCAGCGCGTTGAGGTAACCCGTGGACAAGGTGCCGATCGCCTTGGTGCCAACCATCATCCGAGCGTGCTCGATGACCTCGAACATCTGCGCGATACCGTCGTGAGTCTCACTGAGCAGCCAACCGACCGCGGGGATGCCGTGCTGGCCGAAGCTCAACTCACAGGTGGTTGAGGACTTGAGGCCCATCTTGTGCTCGACGTTCGTGGCGAATACACCGTTTCGGGCGCCGAGCTCGCCGGTTGCCGAGTCGAAATGGAACTTGGGCACCAGAAACAGGCTCAGCCCCTTTGTGCCGGGTTTGGCGCCTTCGGGGCGGGCAAGCACCAAGTGCATGATGTTCTCGGTCATGTCCTGGTCAGCGCAGGTGATGAACCGCTTCACCCCGTCAATGTGCCAGCTACCGTCGGCTTGCTTGACGGCCTTGGTGCGCCCGGCGCCCACGTCTGATCCGGCGTCTGGCTCGGTGAGCACCATGGTGGCCCCCCAGCCACGCTCGATCATCAACTCGGCCCAGTGCTTTTGTTCGTCGGTGCCATTGCGGTGCACGACGGAGGCGAAGTTCGGACCGCCCATGTACATGAAGACGGCTGGGTTGGCGCCCAGGATCAGCTCGGCGGCGGCCCACTGCACAGTCGGCGGAATGCCATAGCCGCCCAGCTGAGTGGGTACGCCAAGGCGCCACCACTCACCGTCGCGCAGTGCCTGGTAGGACTTTTTGACCGATTCCGGCAGTGCCACGGAGTACGTGGCTGGGTCGAACACCGGGGGGTTGCGGTCGGCGTCGGTGAACGATTCGCCGATCGGTCCGGCGCATTGGCTGGCGAGTTCGCGCAGCACACCGCGGGCGGTCTCCTCGTCGGCGCCGTCTGGGCCGAAAGCCCCCGCGTTCAGTCGGTCTTGTACCCGAAAGACCTCGAAGAGGTTGAACTCAAGGTCGTGTACGTTCGACTTGTAGTGCCCCATGATCAGCCTCTCTACGCACCGGTAACCGCAGCATATTACTGCTTAGTAACCTAAGGCAAGTAGGCACTCGCGTCAGCCAGGTCACGCGCGTCCACGAGCCAAGCTGGCCTGGCCGCGGCGCGCTGAGCGCCGGGTGGGTGAGCCGGTGCGGACGGGCAGTATCGTGGTCGCGTTTGTCACGATCGGGCGAACGGGAGGGACCGTCCTTGGCGGCAGTTACGACCCGAACCCGCGATGCCCGGGTGTCTGGCTCATCGGCTCGCACCGGCTCGGCCGGACTCGTCGGCGAGGTAGCGCTGACCGGTGCTCCCGCGGCCCGTCGGCTGTACCGGGAAATCGCCGCTGACCCGCAGGCCAGCCTGCTGCTCGAAGTGGTCGGCGTTGGCGGTGCGGGCAAGAGTGTGCTGTTGAACGTACTGGCCCGGCTTTACACCGAGTCTGGGATTGCGGTCAGCCACGATCCTGGTGAGCCGGTTGGATCGCAGACCACGCTGCTGGTCGACGATGCGCAGCTACTTAACCAGCGAACTGTCCACGGGTTGGCCGAAGCTGTCCGGTCTGGCTCGCTGCGCCGGCTGTTGATTGCCCGGCGTCCCCTGCCGCGCTCGGCCGAGCTGGCCGAGCTGGGCGCGCTGCTGGCGCAGCGGCGGGCGCCAGTGGTGCTGGCCGACCTGGACCGTGCTGGAGTAGCTGGTCGAGCGGCGCTAGCCCTGGGCACACGGCCGCCGGCTGAGCTCGTCGATGCTGTACTTGAGCAGACCGCTGGGCTTCCCGCCTTGGTAACGTTGCTGCTGGATACGCTCGAGGAGACGGGCGAGCTGAGTGCCACTCGGCCAGGTGATCAGCCGCCGGCTGGGGTGATCGATCAGCTGGCATATCAGCTCGAACGATTGTCCGAGCCGGTGCGGCGGTTGGCGTTGGCGCTGGCGGCCGGCGCGCCGCTGGACGCCGAGGTGCTTGCCCCGATACTGGAGCTGCCAGCGGACCAAGTCGCCCAGCTAACCGAGCAGGCGGTTTCCGCTGGGTTGGTAACCGACCAAGGCGCGCTGCGTCCGATCACGGCGCGCGCGGCGCTGCGCACCACCCCGAAGGTGCGGTTGCTCGCTGTGCGCCGTCGGCTGGCGGAGCTGCAGCTTGATCGCGGCGGGTCAGTGCTCACCGCCGCGGTCGAGCTGCTGGGGTCGGATGCCACCGGAGCCAGGATGGCCGCGGTGTTCTGTGCCGCGGCTGATGAGGTGCTCCGGGCCGGTGCACCGCCTTGTTTTGCGTCCGGCGGCGTACCGCCGGAGGATTCAGTGTCAGCGCGCTATGACGCGCAGAGCGAAGCGGCGCGGTTGGCCAGTCGGCTGTTGGATGCCGCTGTCGTGGCCGGGGCGCCCGCCGTTGAGCTGGCTGCCCGTCGGGCCGAGGCTGCGGCGCGCGCCAGTGAGCTCGATCGCGCGCTTGAACTCACCGACCAGGTGTTGGCCGACCCGAACGCGGTGAGCGAAACAGATCGGGTCCGCGCGGTGAACGTTGCGGCCACCGTGCTGGCCCAGCGCGGGTTGCTGGCGCGATGCGCCGAGCTGTACCGCTGGTTGGGGGCCGCCTCAATGGGCGCGAACGCCGTGGTCGCGGTTCCCCCGCTGCTCGGGATCGGCGCGCTGCACGAAGCTCGTGAGTTGCTTGAACCGAACCGTGACGCGCCGGGGTGCCTGCCGACGCTGCTGGCTGGGGCTGAGTCGTTGCTGGCTAGAGGCGTATACGACACGATCGTCGGTTCGCCGACCGCCGCGCTCTCTCAACTGGCCAGAGCGGCCGCGTTGCTAGAGCCGACCGCCGCGACAGTGCTGTTGCCGGATACCCCGGCCGCGCTCGCCACGTTGGTGGCCGCCCATTGCGGGGAGCTGGACGTGGCGCAGTCTGTGCTGGACCGCGCGATAGCCACCGGCCTCGGGGGGTCACTGGCGGCGGCTCGGCACCGTCTGTTGCAAGCCTGGGTGTTGATGACGCGGGGCGCGACCGTGGCCGCCGGATCGCTGCTTGCCGAAGTGGATGCTGGTGGGCGGCTGGAGCCGCGTGATGAGCTGGTGGCGGCCGCCTTGGCGGTTGGACTTGCCCGCCGCGCCGGCGACCTGGCTGCCTTAGTTCCGGCCTGGGGGCGGGCCAGAGAGGCCATCGTTCGCCATCCGGTGGATTTGTACGCGCTGCAACCCTTGGGAGAGTTGACCGTGGCGGCGGCCCGGCTGCGCGAGCAGAGTTGGGTTCGTCCTCATCTGGACGAAGCGCATGAACTGTTGCGGCGGCTGGGCGATCCGGTGCTGTGGTCTGCCTCTCTGCACTGGGCACAGCTGCATGCCGCGCTTACCGCCGAGCAATGGGAGGAGGCTAGCCGCTACGCGTCCGCGTTGGAGCGCGGCGCGACGAGCGGTCGGTACGTGGCGGCCCTTGCGGCCGGCGCTCGGTGCTGGTTGGCCGTGTTGCGCGGTGAGGTCGACCCGGCGGCTGCCGAGGCGGCGGCGCGCGGCCTGCATGCCGTGGGATTGTCTTGGGAGGGCAGCAAACTGGCTGGTCAAGCAGCGATTCGCACGACTGACCGGAAAGCTATGACCGAGTTGTTGAGCTGCGCTCGCGGCTTGCGGCCCACTGGCCAGCCGGCTGTCAGCAGCGCCGAATCCAGCGAGTCAACCAGGGCTGCGCCGTTGACTTCGCTGGGCGGGGCCCAGACACCCCTGGCTCCGGCGGCGATCAGCGGAGCACTCAGCGATCGCGAACGTGAGGTCGCCGAACTGATGGTGACCGGGCTGACCTACAAACAGATCGGGGAGCGGTTGTTCATCTCGGCGAAGACCGTCGAGCACCACGTGGCCAGGATGCGTCAACGGCTCGGCTCGACCAGCAGACCGGAGCTGATCGCCCACCTGCGAATGATCGTCAACGCCTGACCGCCCCGTTAACCCGAACTTCGCATACTCTGGGTATGCGAAGTGCCTGCGGGCAACCAGCCGGGCGGCGGTCAGCCGGGCAGACCGGCGAGCATGCCCTCGCAGCTGCGCACCACGACGCGGGCAGTGTCCGCGACCTGCCGATTGGCCAGCGGGTTCTCGGCGCGCCGCCGCCAATCGTTCAGTGCCGCCATCGCCGCGTCACGCACCTCACGCGGATCAGACATCGGGTCCAGCCCGAGCCGGGCGGCCGGGGCACTGCCTTCCCCGCCCAGTAGCCGCTCGGCTTCCAGCCGATCGTCCTTGGACATCTTCACCGCACCCGAGCGCAGCGCGGTGAGCAGCCGCAGCTCGGCGAACTCGTGTGCCCCGGACATGGTCCGTTCCAGCTCGACGGCCAGCGGCTGGGACGCCGGGCGTGGCTCCTTGCGCAGCACCAGATCGAGCGCCAGCAACGCCGAGCGCGCTTTGAGCAGGTCGCGGCGCTCGGTGAATTGGATAGCGAGTACCTCACGCAGATCGTCCAACCCGGAGCGGCGGACCAGCTCGGACGACAGCTTGGCCGGCTCGGTAACGCCCTGCCGGATCAGCGTGACCCCCAGCCGTACCCCGAAAAGCCCGAAGCGATCGAGCAGCCCGGCCCGGACCGAGCTGTCCAGCCGAGCGGAGTCGGCCGCGATGTCGCTCTTCACGAACCGGTCCGCTGACAGCAGAAGCGCGTCCATCTCCGAACGGGGCAGGGTAGCCAGCGCGGTCAGCGCGGTGAACTCAGCCTGGCGCAGGGTGCGCCCGGTTTGGGCAAGCAGTCCGGCTACCGCCACCACGGTTTGGCACAGCTCACGTAGCTTGTCGTCGGTGCGATAGCGGCCGGCGATGCGCTTGGCCGAGATCAGCGCGTCGAGGCGACCGACGCCAATCTCATCGGCCCGGGACAGGACCGCGATTGTGTTCACCGCCGTGGCCTTCGCAACGCGCTGGTCGTGGAACGACTCCAGAAATCGCACGTCACCGGAGTGCAGGTGGCGCATCAGGTAGATCACTGCGTCGGCGGCCGTTGGGGTGTCTTCCGGGGCGAGGAATTGGTGGCTGCGTGCTGAGACATCGGTAGACAGCGAGTCGATTCCCGGGGTGTCGATCAACGTGGTGCCGCGCAGACTCTGTGACGGCCAGTCCACGGTGAGCCGCTCGATGCGCTCCACCGGTGTTCCGCCCAGATCGAACGACAACGCGCCATCGCGGCGGTGGATGGACAACTGGTGTGGCGGGGAGCCCTTCGGGTGCAGCAGCACCTGCGGACTCGGACCGTCCTGGTACCAGGTGACCACCCTGGTGCACTCACCGGCATCGGTGGGGGCGATCTCCTCTCCGACCAGCGCGTTGAGCAGCGTGGACTTACCGGCCTTGACCTTGCCGGCGATGGCCACGCGCAGCGGCTCGTCGAACCGCGCGAGGTTCATCCGTAACCATGCGCTGGCCTGCGGGCTGTCGGAGTAGATCTCCATGCCACGGCGGACTAGCCCGCGCACCGCGTTTCCCAGGTGCGGCGAGCCGGGTACCTGGCCACCGCTCACCGACCGGGTCACCGCCCCACCCCAACCATGGACAACCCGGCGGAGAACCGGGCGGTCGAGCTGTCCAGCGCCCTGGCGCGGTCGGCCAGGTGCTCGATCCGTTCCAGCTCCGCGCGCAGGTCCCGAATCCGGCTACCCCGGCTGGCCTCGTCGGTCTGCACGGCCTTCTGCGCGGAAACCACCGCGTCGTTGAGCGAGGTGGTCATCTGCTCGGCGATGGACGTGAAGTGGTCGCGCAGGTTTCGTTGCACCTGTCGCAGCATGTCGCGGGAGTCCTTGCCGGTCTGGAAGGTCACGTCGTCAATGTGCCGGCGCATCGCGACCTTCGCCTCGCTCTGCCGCCGCTGTTTGTTGCGTTTCAGCTCGTCGTGCAGGGTTTTGCCGCCGAACAGCAGTCCGGCGCCGGCGGACACCGGGTTGAGCATCGATGCCCCGGCTAGCCCCATCGCCATCCCACCCATGACGAAACCGCCGTAGCCGCCGCGTATCCCGGTGAACAGCTTGGAGAACAGGCTTACGTTCTCCAGCTCGGGCCGCTCGATCGCCTGCAGGTTGGCCGAGCGGAAGTCCTGGGCGCCGTAGTCGAATTGGGGCAGTAGCGCCGCGCCGTTCTGGCTGAAGTGCTCAGCTACCTGAGTGGCCAGGTACTGGGCCCGTTGGATGGCCCAGAGAGAGCTTTGCGACACAGCTTGAGAGACCTGCTGCTCCAGCCAGTTGGCGAGCTGGTCCCACGTGTTCTTGGGGTCACTTTGCTCGATCACCCGCTCGGCCTCGCGGCTCACTCCACGCAGCCGGTCACGCAGGTCGTACTCGATGTCCGAGGTCAGATCCTGTACCCCGTCGTTGAGCGTCTGCTGCCAGCGGGCTGAGCGTTGCCGCAGCTCGTCGGCACGTCTGCGGGACTCGGTGAGTTGGGCGATCAGCTGCGCGGCCCGCTCGGGCTGTTCTTGCGCGGCGAGCTCGGATTTCATGCTGGTGGCCAACTGTTCGGCGACCGCCAGCACGTCCTGACTCACCGAGCGGCGGTCGAGATCGTCGGCGTGACCGAGGACGTCCCGCTGGAGGTAGTGGATCAGCTCGACGTAGCCGGACTCCTCCATCAGGGCCTGGTCCTCGGTCTTCAGCGCGTGCAGCCGCAGGGTGGACGACACCGGGAACATCCGGGTACTCTCCCCCGCCACTTGCAGATGTCCCCGGTCCAGCTCGACGATTTTGCGCCACTGTGGGTACAGGTCGATCTTGGTGATCACACAGGCCACGTTCGGGCACAGTTGCCGGGCGGCGGCCAGGAAGTCCAGTTCGGGAGCGGTGTATTCCTGAGCCGCATCGGAGACCAGCAGTACCGCGTCGGCCCGGGGCAGCGCGCCCATGGTGGCCGCGCCGTGACTGGAGCCCAGCCCGGCCACGCCCGGGGTATCCACCAGCACCAGCCCGCTTTCCAGCAACCGGCGAGGCAGGCCCACCTCAGCGTACGAGAGTTGGTGACGGTTACCGGGGTTGCCCGCCTCGGAGACGTACTGGGCGAGCTGCTCGATGGGCGCCTGGCTGCGTTGCGGCGGCAGCGGCTCGCCCGAGTCGGACTGGGGCTCCCGCACCAGAGTGACCCCGGGGGACTCGGCGTAGCGAACCACCGTGGGGATCGCTGTGGCGATGTCGTCGTCCACCGGGCAGACAGGCGCGTTCACCAGGGCATTGACCAGCTGGCTCTTGCCCTGCTTGAACTCACCTACCACGAGCACCCGCACGCTCGGGTCGGCCAGCCGGTCCCTGGTATGCCGCAGCCGGGCGCTTAGATCTGGGCGTTGGTAGGCGGTGGTCGCCTTGAGCGCAAGGTCTACCAACGTGACCGCTTCAGGAACCGCCATCTGCTCACACCTCCTGCCGCCATGACCGGCATGGCCTGGGTACGTCGATTCACACCGTCACAACAAAGCGCCGACTCCACACCCTGAGTAAGGCGCGGAGTCGGCCACCGATGGCCCGCTGATGAGGTTAGTCCCCCAGCGATCGGCCATCGCGGGTGAGGCATCCGCCACCGGCGATGGGTTCAGTGGAAGACCTGCGTGTGGTGGGAGTCATCGATGTCGGCGTTGTTGTGGGAGTTGTAGTCGTCGTGGATGTTGGTGTGGGCGTTGTCTTCGTAGTTGCTGTGGATGGAGGTGTCGGAGTGGTGTTGGTCGCTGTATTGGTCAGCTTGGCCGTGTTCGCCGGCGACGTTGACTGAGGTGGGGCCGTCGCCGCCGTGGACGAGTGTGTTGGTGTTGTGTTGGGAGGCGTCGGCGGTGGAGTCTCCGCCGATGGAGACGGCGCTGCCGGAGCCGAAGTGAGAGTCGCTGAGATCGGTGTTGGTGGCGTTGCCGCTGCCGAAGGCGGTGGTGTTGTGGTCGCCGTCGACAACGTTGTTGTCGTGGCCGACGACGTCGTGGTTGCCGGTGGCGATGTTGGAGTCGCGGATGTCGTGGCCGGCGGCGACGCCATGGCCGGAGGCGACGACGGGATCGTTGTCGATGTTTTGGTTGAAGTCGCCGCCGTGGGTGTCCACCCGCTCGTGCACCGAGTCGTCAATGTACGTGCCGTCGTCGTTCACGACCGTGTAGTTGTTGTTGACGTAGTTGTTCAGGTAATGTGCGGCGCTCTCGTGGTGGCTGTAGTCGTCCGGCGGAGCAAAGTGGCCGTCGTGGTCACTGTCGTGGTCGTAGGACCGCCAGCCATCGTGGTCGTTGTCGTCCGCGAGCAGGCACAGCGCCTCGTGCACGTCGGCGGGCGAGGCGTCGCCGAAGCCGTGGTCCTCGAGGTAGCCCTGGGGATTGGCCTGGAACGCGGCCTGCTCGGCCGGGTCGTTGAGCAGGTGGCGCAGCCAGTCGAGAAGGCTTGAGAGAAGCATGGTGATCGTCTCCTGAGAGTTGTCGTCGGGGGATTTCGGTTACCGGGTGGGGTACCGGTGTCGGAGTCACGTTATGTCGTCGAGCGAACTGGGCTATCGGGGATCGCCCAGTGTTCCGATCGTTCGGTCTTGCGGGGTGGGCCACTTGGCCGATTGGCGAATTAGGGTCTGCGGTGAGACGCCCTGATGGGCTATCCCGTCCCGCCTCGGCCGAGAAAACCCGGGGCTTGCCGGTCAACGAGCATCGCCGCCCGTGAGACCGGTTCACGCTAGCAGCCCCTGGCGCCGGACTTGCGGGGATCCCCAATCGGCTATGAGGGCGCATCTGGTGGGTACTAGTACGAAACGGCGGGTCTCGGTCGAGCCGACGGGTGGGATTCGGGTGGGTTTCAGTGGACGTCGGCGTGTGTGTGGTGTGAGTCGTCGATGTCGGTGTTGTTGTGGGAGTTGTAGTCGTCGTGGATCGACGTATGTGAGTTGTCCTCGTAGTTGGTGTGCATGGTGTTGTGGGTGTGCGCCTGGTCGGCGTGCTGGTCAGCGTCGCCGTGTTCGTCGGCGACGTTGACCGAGGTGGGGCCGGGGCCGTGTCCGCCATCGACAACGGTGGTGGTGTTGTGCTGCGATGCGTCCGAGTGGGCATCCCCGTCGATCGCCACGGCGCTGCCAGAGCCGAAGTGAGCGTGGTCGAGGTCGGTGTTGGTGGCGTCGCCGCTGCCGAAGGCGGTGGTGTTGTGGTCGCCGTCGATGACGTTGTTGTCGTGGCCGGCGACGTCGTCATCGCCGGTGGCGATGTTGGAGTCGTGGATGTCGTGGCCGGAGGCGAGGGCGTGGCCGGAGGCGACGACGGGGTCGTTGTCGATGGTTTGGTTGAAGTCGCCGCCGTGGGTGTTCACCCGCTCGTGCACCGAGTCGTCAATGTGCGTGTCGTGGTTATCGATGATCTTGTAGTTGTTCGTGATGTAGTTGTTCAGGTAGTGCCCGGCGTCGTGTTCGTGGTGGTCGGGATAGTGCGGCGGTGGGTAGTGCACGTGGTGCTTGTCGTGATCGTAGCTGGCGGACTGGTTGTCCGCGATTAGGCACAGCGCGTCGTGCACGTCAGCCGAGGAAAGGTCACCGAAGCCGTGATCATGGGCGTAGCCCTGGGGGTCGGCCTGGAACGCGGCGCGCTGGTCGGGGTCGCGCAGCAAGCTGAGAATCCAGTCCAGCAGCGAGGTCGAGGAAGCCATGGTGGTCATCTCCAGGTGTCTTCTGCATTGTGGTAATCGTCTGCGGCGGAAGCCGTTTTGCTCGCCGTTGGACGCAAAGTTAGGCCGGCGCGAGTGAAGGGGGATCGGGGAGCACCCCGGGTTCCCCGTAGAGCCTCACTAGTGTTGTGGAAGCCTGCGCGTTAGGGGATTGGGGCTTCGTCCCGTGATCCCCTAGACCGGGCCATGGGAGTGTTAACGCCCGGTCTGGTGGCTCCAGCCTTTACCAAGCGCAACCGCGGGTCTACCGAGGCCGAGCGGAAGAGGGAGAGCGATGAGTTACCAGCTCGGGATCGATCTGGGCACGACTTATACCTCGGCGGCGGTCTGTCGGGGTAGTGATCGGGCGCCGGCGGGTGCTGAGGTGGTGAGCCTGGGGACGCGCTCGGCGACGGTGGCCTCCGTGCTGTACCTGGCCGATGACGGGTCGATCCTGGTGGGTGAGGCGGCCGAGCGCCGGGCGTTGAGTGACCCGGATCGGGTGGTGCGGGAGTTCAA
>JAFASX010000005.1 GCA_019244295.1 Pseudonocardia sp. | reverse complement strand
AACCGGCGCCTAACCGAGGCCGAGAAAGTCGATCACTCGATCGACCACCACCGGGTCCTCGCGGAAACACCAATGTCCGACGCCCGGGACGATCTCGACATCGGCGTCAGCGAGTGCCTCACCGAATCGATGTGCCTCCGCCACACCCAGATACGGATCCCCCTCGCCCCACACCACCAACGATGGGCACCTCACGTTCGGCAGTGCCGCGCCGGCCGCTTCCAGGGCCGCTGGGTCCGCGGAGCGGTAAAGCCCGAGGATGGCCCGGCGCATGCCGGCGTCCAGGTGTTGCATCACCTCGTCGATGAACGCCTCATCCATCGGACCGGGACGCGGGCTGGACAACCGGGTCAGCAGCTGCAAAGTCGGGCGCCGTATGCCGAACACGGCCAGCTCACCAAGTATCGGGGTCCGCCACACCCGCGCCAGCCAATGCCAACGATACTGCGCCGAGAGCGCCACGCCGTCGATCACCACGAGCTTGTCCAGCCGTTCGGGCCGGATCGCGGCCGCCGCCAGCGCCACCGACCCCCAGTCGTGCACGACCAAGCGGTAGCGGTGCAAACTTAGGTCATCGACCAACGCGGCGAACCAGTTCATCAAGGTCTGCATATCGATTCGCGCTGGCCGCCCGGACCGGCCGAAGCCCGGCATATCCGGCGCGATCACCCGGCCGAGCTCGTCGGCCCGGTCCAGGAACGGCGCCCACTCGTCGGCGGAGTCCGGGTTGCCGTGCACGAAGATCACCGGCGAGCCCGCGCTGGTGCTTGTGCCTGTTCCGGCGGTGGTGATCGCGGTGTCCAGACCGTTGATGATGCGACGTTCGAGCTGGTGGACCATCATGTCCATGTCCTTCCAGGGCATCCCGCGGTGAGGTTGGGTCAAGCTGTCGTCTGGCCGTGCCGATCCGCGCAAAAGATCACCCGATGCCCCCGCCGGGGCGAGTGCCGGGGATCATCCCGGTTCGGGAGTGCGTGGCGAATTCCGAAGACGCTGCGATCATGCTGCTGGAGCCGCGGGCGTACTCGCAAGGGTGTCTAATGGAGTTCCTAGCGGTGGCGCGGCGTCCCGTCGCTAGCTTGATGATGAAACTGGCTTGCCGGCCGCGCCACGACCCGCGCTCCTGTG
This sequence comes from Pseudonocardia sp., assembly GCA_019244295.1. GTDB lineage: Bacteria > Actinomycetota > Actinomycetes > Mycobacteriales > Pseudonocardiaceae > Pseudonocardia. Next base: position 8,335 of record JAFASX010000005.1, on the reverse strand, counting down.
TGCCTGGCATGCCTCTGTACCTGGCATGCCAGGCAGCCGGTAAGGTCGGCGACCCGGTAATGTCTCGGTATCGGGGCGGTAGCTCAGCGGTCAGAGCAGCGGACTCATAATCCGTCAGGTCGTGGGTTCAAATCCCACTCGCCCCACTTCTGACCTGCGGTTTGTCCGGCCCGGTCACCGCCTGACGTCCTTGCTGAGAGCGGGGTGGCAACGTCAGTTTTGGTAGCGCGTGGTCGTTTGTAACGCTTGAGACCCTTGACAAACGCCTCATTCATTGGAGCGACTAACGCGGTGGACTGGATGTCGAACCCGGGGCGGCGGGTCAGGAATCCGACGACCTGTCCGATGCCCGCGCGTGGGCATTGTGGGACATCATTGAGCTGTGGAGACGGTTGTTGCGGTCACAGCGGTGGCAGGCGTCGCGGTCGGTGCCGCCGTGTCGGCGCTGGTTTCTGTGATCATCGCGCGGCGGGCGGATCGGCGGATTGTGGAGCAGCGCCTGGAACGGATCGAGCATATGCTTACCGCGTTGGACCAGGCCTGGTACTGGACGCCGGAATGGCAGGAGGGTGAAATCCGAACAGACACCGACCTTACCGAGGGACGCGGCACGACTTACCACTCAGCCGAGGAGTTTCTTGCAGCTCTGGATTCGATGCCCTCCGCCGACGAGCCCAGCACCGCCGCTTAGCAAGGCCTGTAGGTGCCGACCTTCGAGCTGCTCGCCCAGTTTGAGCGTGAGCTGGGTATGCTTACCACCAAGCAGCGGAAGGCGCGACACGGGAGAGCACCAGCATAACGGTGAAGGCGTCAATGTCATAAGGCCGCCCAGCCCCCCGTTCATAGAAACGCAGGACATTGCCCAGCCGCGTCGGCATGATGTCAGGTCGACTATCCGGAAAATTGGTCGTAAGCCTCTTCAGCTCCATTGAGCGCGAGGATAGATATTGCCGCTCCTCTTCTATTTTCGCTAAACTCTGGCCTGTCGCTTTCTCGGCGTACCTATCGAGGTCATCTATAGAGCAATCCAGGTGGTTGACCTCTTCACGCATCCGCGCGAGCCGTTCCCAATTCCGCTTCATAAGGAAAAATCGGGCCCTCTGCGCCCACTCGGACACACCCCAATAGCCTTCCATGATCCGGACGAAAGTGTATTGGACGGGGTGCGGGACGAGGCCAAGGGCGCACCGGAAAAGTGCTCCTTGACTCGTAGGGAAAGACGGCTTCAGCAACCCTCATCCTCCCAGCTCAAGGGCACTTTCCCTGTTGCGACACCCCCCACGATTAAGATCACGATGAACACTCAGGCTAACGGCCTGCTAACGCAGCTACGGGTGGTTATAAATTGTGTGGTCGCCGACCCGGCGCCAGACCAACAGCGGTTCGTCTGCGGCGGTTCGTTCGAGGTGGAAGGTGGCACGTCCGTCAGGGGAACTGAAGTTCCAGGTCAATGAGTAGATGCCGCTATCGGTGAGCCGGTGGAGTCGTAGTCGTCGCGGCCACGGGGGTGTTCCAGCGAAGGCTCCGGCCGCGATCGCGGGCAGGAAGTGTTCGCGCAGCACGGTGAGGAACATCGCGCGATGCCCGGGAGGCAATCGCGCGAAGTCGCGATCAAAGACCGAGGCGGTCCGGTACTTCATTCGTCGCCAGGACCGGACAGCGCCTGCAGATGAGCCAGCAGCTGTTCCGCATCCGCGAAGTCCGTATGCCTCCCAGCGGCGATGTCGGCGTCTGCGGCTCGCTCGGCGGCCTGGTGACCCTCGGTCCAAAACCACGCTGTTTCCGCTGGCACCGCGATGTAGGGAACGAGCACCAGCTCGCCGTCGCGCAACACCACCTCGACTTGAGCGCCCGGACGGTCGAGGCCAAGTGCCCTGCGCGCCTGAGCGGGGATGGTCACAGTGCCGTTGCGTTGCTGAACGGATACGAAGCCAAGATGCTGTTCCATGAAACCATGATACGAGGATTCTCGGATTAAAGCCGAGCCCTGAGCATCATGCTCAGGGCTCGGTGCGCTGCGTCGACGGCGACAGTATTCGCAACCGCAAGCCTCGGCGACGGTTGGAAGCTGGTCACCGGGCTTCAATTGCCCGGAGTGGATCTGCTCGCGGAGTGCCGCCGCCATGGTTTGGGGTGTGCGTGGCGCGACCGAAGCCGAGATCGGCCAGCGTGAACCGGGACCACAACTCGCGCTCCGGCCCGCTCGGGATGAACCAGGATCACGTGAGAACCGGATTGACGGCTCGTGGTCCACCCCGCGCGGTGCAGCGCGCGGAGCAGATCAGCGCTGGTGATGCGAGGCGCTCGGGGCATGTGAGCGCACGGTACTGAACCGCCGGAGTCTCTCGCCGCCCGGACCGGCCCGAGTGTTGGCAACTGCGGGGCGGGACGCCCGGTGGGCTGGTCATGGACGGTATGCACGCGTTTAACGGCATCGCGCCCTGCAGTGTGGTCGCCCGCTGCGCGTGCATGGTGGCCTCGCTGGTGTTGAGCGGTCGGAGGTTGACGTCATCGGGGAGGGCGGCCAACAACGATGGCACAGCGTGACCGGGCCAGGTAGGTAGATGTCCGGGATGATGTTCACACCGCATACCGCGTCCGGGTGGGGCGCGGCGCGGTCGTAGATTGCGTGGACGCGGCTATCGGCAAGGCACGGCGGCAGAGCAAGGGCGGTTAGCGGCTCTGACTGCGACCCACGGGGCTCGTGGTTAGCTATGGCGCCGCGCTCGTTGGAGCGTGCGCTGACCGCGTCGTTTGGCCAGCCAGTGTTGAACGGAGATCGTCAGCCCGGGACGACTGCCCAACGGGTGGGCGTGGTAGCAATGCACGATGTCCGATATGCCTGAGCTGGCGGCAGGGCTGGTGGGGCTGGTGGGGCTGGTGGCCGGCACCGAGGACTCCACTCCGCTCCAATTCAGCGTCGCCCTCGCTCCGGCCTGCTACCTGCAGCTCGACGACGTGGTGGTCACCGTGCGGGCCGTCCCCGGGGTCGGCCCGGTGATGACCTCGGGGGTGGTGACCGAGGTGCGCGCTCGGCACGAAGGCGCCAGCTACGCCTCGGACGTGTTTCTCATCGACGACGGCGTGCTGCCGGCCCAGGTGCAGGAGATCGCCGAAGTCGCCACCACTCGGGTCGACCCGGAGTGTTACGTGCCACCACGCCCCGGCGAGCCGGTCCGCCGAGCCACCGGCGCCGAGCGTGCCCAGGCGCTGTATTTCGACCGAATGTCCCACCGGGTCCCGGTGGGGCTGGGCCGCGACGGTGAGCCGATCTATCTCAACCTGGAGTTCCTGGACGGCACCCGGGGCGGGCACGTCTCGATCAGCGGTATCTCCGGGGTGGCGACCAAGACCAGTTTCGCGCTGTTCTTGCTGCACTCGATCTTCCGCAGCGGCGTGCTCGGCGGCCGCGCGGTGAACGCCAAAGCGCTGATCTTTTCCGTCAAAGGAGAAGATCTGCTGTTCCTCGACCATCCCAACCGGAGGCTGAACGACCCCGACGAGGGCCCGGCGCTGCGTGACGCTTACGCCCGGCTCGGGCTGCCCGCTGAGCCGTTCGCCTCGGTTGGGTTCTTCGCCCCGCCGACCCCGGACGACCCGTCCGGGCGCCCGCACGTCACCGGGCGGACCAGCGGAATCAGCCCGTTCTGGTGGACTTTGCGTGAATTCTGCGCCGAGGAGCTGCTGCGGTACGTGTTCGCTGACGCCGAGGACGAACGCAACCAGTACACCTCGGTGATCCACCAGGTGGCCACCCGGCTGCGGCTGGACGCGGTGGGCGCCGGCTTGGACGGCGCGGTCAGCATTGAGGGCCGGCTGGTGCGCGGCTACGCCGGTCTGGTCGACTTCATCTCCGACAAGCTCACCGACGAGGACGCCTCGGTGCGCGCGCCTTGGGCCGGTCCGGTAACCGGAACTGGGACGATCAACGCGTTCCTGCGCCGGCTGCGTTCCAGCGTGAAGTCGCTGCGCACCGTCATCAGAGGCGATCTCCCGGACGGGCCCGCGCGGCGGATCAGCACCGAGGGCCAGCAGCTGACCGTCGTCGACCTGCACAACCTGCCCGAGCGAGCGCAGCGGTTCGTGGTCGGCGTGGTGCTGGCCGCCGAGACCGCGCGCAAGGAAGCCGCCGGTCCCGGAGGCCTGCTCTTCACGATGATCGACGAGCTGAACAAGTACGCCCCGCGCGAAGGCGGCAGCCCGATCAAGGAGGTGCTGCTGGATATCGCCGAGCGGGGTCGTTCGCTGGGCATCATCTTGATCGGCGCCCAGCAGACGGCCAGTGAGGTGGAACGGCGGATCGTGGCGAACTCCTCGGTCAAGGTCGTCGGGCGGCTCGACCCGGCGGAGGCCGGCCGGCCCGAGTACGGCTTCCTGCCGCCGTCCCAGCGGGGCCGGGCCACCCTGGCGCGGCCGGGCACGATGTTCGTCTCGCAGCCGGAGATCCCGGTGCCGCTGGCGGTGGAGTTCCCGTTCCCCGCGTGGGCCACCCGACTGTCGGAGAGCGCGGGGGAGCCGGCGCGCAAGCCTGTCGCTGTTGGCAACGGTGCGGTGCGCGATGCCTTGCGTCGGCTGCCGCCGGTGGACGACGAACCCCCGTTCTAGCGGCTGGCCGGGTTTTTGCTGGATCGCACCGCGCTATGGCGCAGACCAGGTGCCGCGTGGCGACGTCGAGCAGCTGTGGGCCAGGCCAAGCTGCAAAAATGGACCGGAAGCTGAGGCGACGGAGGGAGCGGCTTGGGATGCGGATCGTCGTGGACCTGACCCGTTGCCAGGGTTACGCGCAGTGCGTGTTTCTTGCGCCGGAAGTGTTCGAGCTGCACGGGGAGGAGGCCTTGCTGTACAACCCAGCCGTCCCCGATGACCAGCTCGAGCGCGTGCGCCAGGCCGCGGCGGCGTGCCCGGTTCAGGCCATCGTCGTGGGTGAGGAGGTGACTGTCAGTGCCCGGTGACCTTCGCCAGGGCCGGATCGTCATCGTCGGGGCGTCGTTGGCTGGGTTGCGGGCGGCGGAGACGCTGCGTGAGGAGGGCTTCACTGGCTCACTGACCGTGGTCGGGGATGAGCCCTATCCGCCGTATGACAGGCCACCGCTGTCCAAGCAGGTGCTGCTCGGCAAGGTGGCCGCGGATGCCACCGGGCTGCCGATGCGACGGGATCCGGACGCGCAGTGGCGGCTAGGGGTGCGTGCCACCGGGCTTGACCCGGTCGGGAAGCGGGTGCTGCTGGCCGACGGCCAGTCGCTGCCGTATGACCGGTTGCTGGTCGCTACCGGGACCCGCGCGCGGCCCTGGCCCGACCCGCGGGAGGCTGCCCTGGAGGGGGTGTTCACCCTACGCACCTGTGACGACGCTGGGTGCCTGGCCGAGCGGCTGGCCGCCGGGCCGCGCCGGGTGCTGGTGATCGGCGGGGGTTTCACGGGCTCGGAGATTGCCTCGGTCTGCCGGGAGCGGGGTTTGGAGGTCACCGTCGCCGAACGTGGCGCCGCGCCGCTGGTGGGCGCGCTGGGCGGGACACTGTCGAAGTTTGCGGCTAGCGTGCAGCGGGCCCACGGCGTGGACCTGCGCTGTGGGGTCACGGTCACGGCGCTGCGGGGCAACGGCCGGTTCACCGGCGCGGAACTGTCCGACGGCAGCCGCGTCGATGCCGACGTCTGCGTTGTCGCCATGGGGGCGGTGCGCAACGTTGAGTGGCTAGCGGACTCCGGGCTGGCCGCGAGTTCCCAGGGAATCGCCTGCGACGCTGGGTGCCGTGCTTTTGATCGGTACGGGATCGTCACCGATGACGTGTTTGTGGCCGGGGATGTCGCGCGCTTCCCGCATCCGCTGTTCGACTACCAGATGCTGTCCCTGGAGCACTGGGGCAACGCGGTCGCGCAGGCTGAGGTGGCGGCCCACAACATGGTCAGTTCAGGGCCGCTGCGGCGCCCGCACCTGGCGGTCCCGGTGTTCTGGTCGAGCCAGTTCGGGCTCAACATCAAGTCCGTCGGTGTGCCCACCTTTTCGGACGAGGTGGTTATCGCCCAAGGATCGCTGAGTGATGGCCGTCTGGTGGCGGTCTATGGCTACCGGGGCCGTATCACCGCCGCGGTGACTATCAACATGGCCAAGTGGCTTGAGTACTACCAGGGTCTGATCGAGACCGCGGCTCCGTTTCCGCCCGGGCCCGGCGCGGCCGATGGTCGCCCGCTGGTGGCCGAGTTCTCCGTCCCGTCCAACGTGCCAGACCCCAAGGGGCTTTTCCACGGGCCCACCGTCGCGCTCACCGGTCACCTGCCCGACTACCGGCTCGCCGTGGGGCGGCCCGCTGGCTGACCCCCTTTGTCCCTCCCGTTCACGAGGAGTCCCCCGCATGGCCGTCGACACCCTGTTGGAGCGGATCACCGACTATGCCAACCGCCCCGACCCCTACCCGCTGTATGCCGAACTCCGCGCGGCGGGGGTGGTTCGGCAGACGGACGGAAGTTACCTGGTCGGCACGTATTCCGAGATTGTCGCCTTGCTCCATGACCCGCGGATCAGCGTCGACCGCCGCAACCTCGCTGCCCCGTACCGAGGCTGGGTCGACGAAGATCAGTCGGTCTCCTTCATCCTGCTCGATGACCCCGAGCACTATAGGCTGCGCAGCCTGGCCATGCGGCCGTTCGGACCCCCGCATAGCCCAGGCCGTATCGACGCGATGCGCGGCGAGATCGCCGGGATCACTGAGGACCTGATCGAGGCGTTGGACGGCCGCACCCGCATCGACATCGTCGACGACTTCGCCTACCCGCTGCCCGTCACCGTCATCTGCCGACTGCTTGGGGTTCCACGCGAGGATGAGCCGACCTTCCGCGAGTGGTCTGCCATGATCATCGATTCGGTCGACATCAAGCCTGGCGAGGATCCCACTGGTCGCCAGCGAGCCGGCGGCCAGGCCCGGGCGGAAATGGGCCGCTACCTGGTGGACCTCGCTGAGCAGCGCCGCGGCCACCCCAGCGACGACATGCTCTCTGCGTTCGTCAACGACACCGACCCGGCCGGACGGCTCACCCGTGAAGAACTAGCCACCACAGCCGTGCTGCTGTTCGTCGCCGGACACGAGACCACGGTCAACCTGATCACCAACGGGGTGCTCACCCTGCTGCGCCACCCCGACCAGCTCGACCGGCTACGCCATCAACCCGACCTGTTACCCAACGCGGTGGAAGAACTGCTGCGCTATGAGCCTCCTGTCCACCTGCGGCCGCGCACTCCCCTGGCCAATATCGACGTCGCGGGTACCACCATCCCCAAGGGCGCATCCCTGGTACTCGTGACGGCCTCAGGTAACCGTGACCCCAAACGATTTCGCGACCCCGAACGGTTCGACCCCACCCGCCGCGACAACCAGCACCTCGGCTTCGGCAGCGGCGTCCACATCTGCTATGGCGCACCGCTGGCCCGAATCGAAGCCCAAATCGCACTCGGCGCGCTGATCCCTCGCCTTGGCACCGCAACCCTGGTCCAGGACCCTCCCCCCTACCGGCACAACGCCATGCTGCGCGGCCCCCGTCACCTCCCCATCGAGCTGTGACCACCCTGACACGCGCACACGCCAGCTCCAGCAGCGCGCAGAGCGTCGATCAGCTCACCACACACCGCGGACGTAGGTCCCGCGGTACCGGTAACTCTCGGCCTCATCGGCCGAGACTAGATGAACACAGCGCGCCGTGTTTATCCCAGCCATTGCGTCAATGCATCCCGAAGCGCGACGGCTTCCCGACAGAGACCGCGGCGAAGAACGCGCTAATTGTCCACACTGTGAGGTCGATTCAGGCGCGACATTCACGCGGTTCGGTGTATACAAGGAGGGCATCCTTGCGAACATTGCCACGTCGAAGGAGTCAATTAAACTCGGCACACGCTACAATCGTTTCTCGCTGGAGTTTTTCGCTGACCAAGTACGTGGCCAAATCGAGACAGAGGAAGCTATATACGAATTTAGCAAGACATGCGTGGCACATCCCGCTTGTGCTTCACGAGCGGCGACTTCGGACCGGTGGAGATCATCGATTGACGCGAAGCGAGGGGATCAGGGACATCTGGGAGAAGCGATGGTCAGCCAGTTCACTCACTATGCGGGTTTGGGGGTGTTGACGGAACGGGGTGGGATTCGTTGAGGGCGCGGTAGTTTTCGACCACTCTTGTGAGGATTGCGCGGGCGTCGGTGTCGAAGACCGTCACTGGTTCTAGCTTGGTGAATTGTTCGAGGTAGGTGGTGATGTCGGCGCGGGTGGTGAGGCGGTAGGTGCCGGTGATGGTGCCGAAGTGGACGAGTTGGTCGTCGTACATCTCCCATGCGTGCAGCGGAATGACC
>JAFASX010000097.1 GCA_019244295.1 Pseudonocardia sp. | reverse complement strand
GTGAGCCAACCTGATCAAGCCCGCAACAAACACGTGCCTGGCGCGCGGCTGGCCCGTGTTCTCAGCAGCCCGACCGGACGTCCCGCGGTGTCGGTTTCTCCGATGACCCCGCCGGTTGCTGACCCTGTTCCGGTGGCGGCGTTGCTGCTGGTCAACAACGGTCCAGGGGCGTGGAAGCCATTGCTGGAGCGGCACGTCGCGGACCAGACAGGACATTGCGCGGGTTGCCGGTCACCGTCGTCTGGAGCGCCAGTGTGGCCGTGCATGCTCTGGACGATCGCGGACGCCGCCCGACACCTGGCTCGACCCGAAAGTTGATCACTCTGGGTCGGCCAGCGGCCTGTGACCGCGGGCGGTCCGCCCAAACCCGCAGCCACAGAGCCCTGGACCCGGCCGATGCCCAGCGGGCCCCGTCAGCCCTGGTCGAACTCCCGGGCATTGAACGCGCGCACCACGGCGGCACGTCCCTCAGAGACCAGCCGGCGCAGGGCAGGCGGGCGGGATTCCATGTCGTCGCTGCCGAGCCAGGCGTCGGCGGCGTCAACCGTCGCCTTTTCTATCTCCCACACCGGGAACAGCCCGGTCACCACCGATTGCGCGCGCTCGCTGGTGCGCCGTTGCCAAACCCCGGCGACCTCCGCGAAGTACCGCTCGGTGTAGGGCGTCAGGAGCTCACGCTGGGCGGGGTGCGAGAACCCTTGGACGATTGCGTCACTGACCGCGTTGGCCAGCGTGTCATCAAATACGGCGCGCTGCCAAGCCCGCTCCTTCGCTTCCGCTGTGGGGAGCAGAGTCCGGGCGCGCTCCGCCTGCCGCTCGCCGGCGGCGGTGGCGTCTTTAGCCTGCTCAGCCGCGATCTCCGTTTCGCCGGCCCGCCCGTGTGCCACCAGCGCCTGCAGCAACCGCCAGCGCAGGTCGGTGTCCACAGTCAACCCAGCTAGCGGCTTGGAGCCGTCCAGCCAGCCCGCCAGCACGTCCAGCGTGGCGCCGTTCAGGACACTGCTGGTCAGCGCGCTCACCGCGACCAGCTGCGCATCCGAGCCCGGCTGTGCCGAGCGAGCCATCGCCATGAGCGTGTCGGTCAACAATGGCCACCCGTGTTCGCGCGCCCAACCCGGCTCGGCGTAGCCACCGAGGGTGGTCTGGGCCTGCATCAGCAGCCGCTGCATCACCCCGGTCTCGCTGTCACGCCCGGCGCCGCCGACCACCAACGCGACGAAATCGCGGGCCTTCAGTTCGGCCTCGCGGGTCATCTCCCATGCCGCCGACCAGCACAGCGTGCGAGGCAGCGGTTCGGTAATGTCCGCGATTCGCTCAATCAATACGGCCAGCGAGCTCGGGTCCAGCCGGACCGCGCCGTAGGTCAGGTCGTCGTCGTTGACCAACACGAGCTGGCCCCTGGGTACCCCGACCAGCTCGGGAACTTTGGTGCGTTCGCCGGTCACGTCCACCTCGACCCGGTGGGTCCGGACCAGGTGGCCGCCGGAATCGTCATAGATGCCAACCGCCAACCGGTGGGTGCGCAGTTCACCGGCCCCCGGCCGAGCACCGCCCTGATAGATCGAGAACGTCTCGAACCTGCCGTCGTTGCCTACCGTGAACTCGGGGCGCAGCAGGTTGAGGCCGGTGGTGCGCAGCCACTGCGCACTCCAGTCTGACAAGTCCCGTCCCGAGGCCCTCTCCAGCGCGCCCAGCAGGTCGTCGAAGGTCGCGTTGCTCCACTTGTGCGTCTCGAAGTAGTCACGCAGCCCGGCCAGGAACGGTTCCAATCCGACATAGGTGACCAATTGCTTGAGTACCGAGGCGCCCTTGGCGTAGGTAATCCCGTCGAAGTTCACCTCGACGGCGGCCAAGTCCGGAATGTCGGCGGCCACCGGATGGGTCGACGGCAGCTGGTCCTGCCGGTAGGCCCAGGCCTTCTCCACGTTGGCGAACGTGGTCCAGGAACCGACGTATTCCGTCGCGTTGGCTTGGCAGAATACCGAAGCCCAGCTGGCGAACGACTCGTTGAGCCACAGGTCGTCCCACCAGCGCATGGTGACCAGGTCGCCGAACCACATGTGCGCCATCTCGTGCAGTACGGTCGCCGCGCGCCGCTCGTACTGCGACTTGGTGACCCGGGAACGGAAAACGTAATCCTCCAGGAACGTCACCGCGCCCGCGTTCTCCATCGCCCCCGCGTTGAACTCCGGCACGAACAGCTGGTCGTACTTGCCGAACGGATAGCGCACGCCGAAGTGGGCGTGGTAGAAATCGAAGCCCTGCTTGGTCTCGGTAAACAGTCGCTCGTTATCCATGAACTCGGCCAGCGACGCGCGGCAGTAGATGCCCAGCGGAATTCCGTCGTGCTCGTCGTGCCAGCTGACGTACGGCCCGGCGATCAGAGCGACCAGATAGGTGCTCATGATCTTGCTGGTGGCGAACCGGTGTTTTACCGCTCCGGTGCCGGTTGGCTCGCTGGTCTTGATGACCGTGTTGGAGATCACCTGCCAGTTTGGCGCGGCGGTGACGGTGAGGGTGTAGCGGGCCTTGAGATCAGGCTGATCGAAACAGGCGAACAGGCGCTTGGCGTCGGCGGTCTCGAACTGGGAGTACAGATACACCGCGCCGTCCACCGGATCGACGAACCGGTGCAGCCCCTCGCCGGTGTTCATGTAGTGGCACTTGGCGTGGACCACCAGCTCGTTGTGCGCGGCGAGGCTGGGCAGGGCGATCCCGTCGTCCTCGCGATATCCCGATACATCCAGGTTGACGCCGTTGAGCTCCGCGCTCTGCACGCTCGCCGCCACGATGTCGATCCAGCTGGACGCCCCAGGCTGGGCACAGTCGAACCGCGCCGTGGTTGTCATGGCGAACTCGGACTCGCCGGGGCGTCCTGAACCATCAGTGAGGTCCAGCTCGATGTCGTAGGTGATGGTGGAGCCGGCGACGGTCAGCAGTGCGGCCCGCTGCTCGGCGGCGGTACGGGTGAGGTTTGGCGCGGCCATGGCGGTGCCTGGATCTCCTGTCGGTCACGGGTGCGGTGTCTGCGGTGCGGTGACGCCGGTGGTTGCTGACGTCCTACTGGCCATGATCCAACCATGTCCACCGCCGAACCCTCGACCGGATTATCACTCGGCCCATCCTGCATGGTCCGCCGCTCAACCGTGCGCTTGGCTTTCACTGGGCTAGGTGAATTCGCTCTAGTCGCGGAACAATCGCCGACCACGCCGTTGCTGACGCTGAAGTGATTGTCGACTATGCGAGTGGAGATGTGGCCTCATGACCACCAGCGTCAGTACCAGCACGGCCAAGGTGGACTTCTGGTTCGACCCGGTGTGCCCGTGGGCCTGGCTCACCTCACGGTGGCTCCTCGAAGTGCAAAAGGTGCGTGACATTGACCTGAACTTCCACGTGATGAGCCTGTCGCTGCTCAACAGCGACCGGGAGATAAGGGAGGACTACCGGCAGCGGATGGAACGTGCCTGGGGTCCGGTACGGGTGTGTATCGCGGCCGCGCGCGAGCGTGGCCCGGAGGTGCTTGCCCCGCTATATACCGCGATGGGCACCAGGATCCACAACGAAGGCAACAAGGACCTCGACCTGGTGATCAAGGACGCGCTGGCTGAGCTGGGCCTTCCGGAGTCTCTGGCCGATGCCGCGCGCGGCACCGAGTTCGACGAGGAACTGAGAGCCAGCCACCAGGCCGGAATGGAGCCGGTGGGGTTGGACGTCGGCACCCCGACCATCCATGTCGACGGCGTGGCCTACTTCGGTCCGGTGCTGTCCCGTATCCCGCGCGGCGAGCTGGCTGGGCAGATCTTCGACGGGGCCCGCGCGTTGGCCAGCTACCCGCACTTCTTCGAGCTGAAGCGCACTCGCACCGAGCGGCCCGACTTTTCCTGAGCTATTTCCTGAGCTGCGCCGTCTCCGCTCGCCTCCGCTGACTTCGTTCGCCTCCGCCTCGACGAGGCGCTCCATCTGAGCCCGGGTATCATCTCGATTCGCGCCCAGTTCGCATTACGCTAAGAGCGATGACCTCGTCTGGTGATATCAACTCGACCGTGCTCGCGCAGCGCTACCAGCTGGATGAGCGCATCGGGGCGGGCTCGATGGGTACCGTCTGGCGCGGCACCGACACGTTGCTCGGGCGTACCGTCGCGGTCAAGCAGCTGCTGCTGCAGCCGGGACTGGATGTCCAGAGCCCGGAGTGCGAGGAGGCCCGTCAGCGGATTCTGCGGGAGGGCCGGCTTGCCGCGCGGCTGCAGCACCCGCATGTCATCGCGGTGTTTGACGTGGTGCTGCACGACGATGTTCCCTGGTTGGTCATGGAGTATCTAGCGTCGCGGACGCTCAATGCGCTGCTCGCCGCTGAGGGACCGCTGGATCCGGTCCAGGCGGCCGCGATCGGCCGGCAGGTCGCCGACGGGTTGGCCGCCGCGCACGCCGCCGGCATTGTGCACCGCGATGTCAAACCAGGCAACATCCTGATCGGGCTGGACGGCATGGTGAAGATCACTGACTTCGGCGTGTCCCGAGCCGTCGATGACGTGCAGCTCACCCGCACCGGTCTGATCGCCGGCACGCCCGCGTACCTGGCTCCCGAGGTCGCCAGGGGACAGCTCCCGACCTCGGCTTCGGACCTGTTCGCGCTCGGTTCGACCCTGTATGCCGCCGTCGAAGGCGAACCGCCATTCGGGCTGGACGACAACGCCTACGCGTTGCTGCACGCGGTCAGCGAGGGCGAGGTGCGCCCGCCGGCGCAAGCCGGTCCGCTCACCGCGACGCTGATGTGGATGCTGCGCAAGGAGCCCGAGCAACGTCCCACTGCGTCGGCGGCAAGCGTCGCGCTCGCCTCGGTGGCGGCCGGCGGAGTACCCGCCGGCGCACTCATGCCGGACCCGACCCAGCGGGTCCCCGAGATGGGCACCGTTGGAGGCGGCGGTACCTGGATCGACTTTGCCCCGCCGGTCGCGGCGACTCGCGTGGGGATGTCGAGCGGCACGGCGTACGCACCGGTGCCACCGGCCACGGAGCCGGAGCTCCCAAGCCTGCGGCGCCGGTGGGGATCCGTCCTGGCGGTCGGGGCGGCGGTACTGTTGTTGCTGGTCGGTGTGGTGATTGCGATCGTGCGACCAAGCTTCACCGGACGTCAACAGGCTCTTCAAACACCACCGCTCGCGCAGCCCTCGACCACACCGCCCTCAGTGACCGATCACCCGCTGCCGACCACGGAACCGACGGTCCCCAGTCAAAGCAGCCCGACAGCGGCCCAATTAGAGCAGTTCGTGCGCTCGTACTACACCTTGTTACCAGGCGACACCGAGCAGGCATGGGCCATGCTCGACGCGCAAGCCCGGCAGGAAAACGGTGGCTTGGCGCGTTACCGTCAGTTCTTCAGCAAAGTCTCCCGGATTACCTTCCGCCAGGGGCCAACCGCGGTGGACGATCAGACGGTGGAGGCGGTGCTGCAGTTCGAGTTCACCGACGGCGTACCCGATGCACCGGTGTCCTACCGGTTCACCGTGTTACCCGGTCCGGACGGCCAACTATTCATGCACTCCGCTGATCGCAGCTGAGTCGGCGCACCGGGCACCGGCGAAGGCCTCAGAAGCCCCAGCCACTGTTGTCCCCGCCGTTCCCGCCGCCAATGTCCCAGCCCCCGTCACCGCCCCCACCGTTCCAGCCGCCGTCCCAGCCGCCGCTGTCGAACCCGCTCGCGTCATGGACGCCCTCATGAAACCCAGCATCAAACCCGGAATCGTAGGTGGAGCTGTGCATGCCGCTGAACAGAGTGTCGAACAGTAGGGCGGAGCCGGCCCCCCACGCTCCGGCTACCAGCGCGGTCTTCCACCACGGCTCGCTGTACCAGCCAGCCGGTACTGGACGACCAGCCACCATGCCGCCTGGGTAGTAGTGCGCGTTGTAGTCCGACGGGTTCGGGGCGGCGCTGTAGTGGTGGCCGCCCACGTCGACATTACGGGTTTCGGTCACCGCGCCGGCTCGTTGTTGCCCGTTCAACGGAGGCAGTTCAGGACCCGGATCAAGGCCCATTGCGATACGCGCCGCGCGCGCGTAATACAGGCCTTCGTACGCCGTCTCAATGACCTGGCGGCATTGGGCCACGCTACGGGCTTGTTCCAGCTGTGCGCTGGCCGCCGTGTACCGCTCGGCGGCATCAGCCATCGCCTGGCGGGATGCCTCATTGGTGCCTTGCAGGTTCAACACCGCGCCGCCGAGGCGCTCAACCCAGCGTCGAGCCTCCGACTTGGCGTCAGCCATCGCCCCTTGCTGGGTGGCCGTCCGCTGACGGATGAGCCAAAAGGCGGCGCCGAGCACCAGCAGTAGGACTATGAGTGTGGTGACCACAACGACAACAACGGTTGGCGGGCCCCTATCGTTCCCCTGCGTTTAGAAGATCTCCGGATAGTGTGGTTGAAGGTCGCCAGCGACGGCCCGCGACGCCGCCAGCACCCCGCGTGGGCTGCTTAGCTTACGCTGGTCCGGTGAGCGCACTTTCCGCTGAGGTTGTCCAATTCCTGACCGAGCGCGCGCGTACCGGCAAGCTGGGCTATCTCGCCGCCGACGGCCGTCCGCTGGTAGCGCCGATCTGGTACCTCGTGGAGGACGATGAGATCGTCTTCAATACCGGTTCCCGGTCCGCCAAGGGGCGGGCGCTGGCGCGTGATCCTCGGGTCGCTCTGTGCGTGGACTCCGAGGACCCGCCGTTCGCCTTTGTGCAGATCCAGGGTGTCGCCACTACCAGCGAGGACCCCGATGAGCTGTACCGGGTGGCCGCCGAGGTAGGCGGGCGATACATGGGCGCCGAGCGGGCCGATGAGTTCGGCAAGCGCAATGGGGTGCCTGGTGAGCTGGTGGTCCGGATCCGGCCGACCAAGGTGCTCGCGGGGTTCGACATGGTCAGCTGAGCGTATCGGGTTGACCTCCGCGCCGGGGCTCCCATGATCAACAGTACACCATAGTGGTCCCAGCTTGATCAAAGCACTGTGCTGTGCTGTTGACCATCGGCCAGGGGCTGACCGGGCATCGGTGTGAGCTTGACGCACACCGAGGGTGTTATCGGCGTTAGCGCACGGGGCCGATCCAGAGGGCCGATCCAGAGGGCCGATCCAGACCGCGGCGGTGTGCTGGATGCCCTGCTGGGCGCGCTCACGACCTCAATCCCAGTCGGCCATTCCGGCGCTGTTCACCCCGGCGACCAGGTGACGTTGCAACGCAACGAACACCGCCAGCAGCGGAACGATGGATATCGCCGCCGCGATGAACAATTCGTGCAGGTCTACCGTCTCGGACGTGCTGAACGTGGACAACACGACCTGCACCGTCCAGGAACTCTCGTCCTGACCGATCACCAGCGGCCACAGGAAGGAGTTCCACGAACCGATGAATATTAATGCGCCGACGGCGGCAAAGATCGGTTTCGAGTTGGGTACGACGACGTACCAATAGGTTCGCCAGTAGCCGAGTCCGTCCAGCGCGGCGGCATCCTCGAGTTCACCAGGGAAGCCTAGGAAATACTGGCGAAACAGCATGACCGCGATTGCGCTGAACAGCGTCGGGACGATCAGACCTTGCAGCGTGGAAATCCAGCCCAACGAGGAGACCAGCACGAAGCTGGGCACGAATGTGACGGCGGGGGGAATCATCAAGGTCGCCACGATCCCGTAGAAAACCCGCGGTGCGTGCGGATACGGGATTCGAGCCAGGCCGTACCCGGCGAGCGAGGCGAGCAGCAGCGTGCCCGCCGTGGTCAGCACCGCGATCAGGGTTGAATTCCACAGTGCCTGTGTCATGGGCACCGTTGGGTCGTCGAACAGTTCGGTGATGTTGCTCGCATGCAGGGTATGCGGGACAAACGTCCAGTTTGGTGCGGTGATCTCCGGATCGGTGGCCAGGCCGTTGCGGACCAGCAGGTAGAACGGGATCAAAAACAGCGCCGACAGCGCCAGCAGCAAGGCAAAGCTGACCGCGCGGGAAAGGCGGGAAAGGAGAGCGCGGCTCATGGGTGTTTCTCACCGAGTCGGAACGAGCGGGCCTGAACTATCGTGAACACCGCGATGACCAGGGCTAACACGATCGCGCCCGCGCTGCCGATACCGAGATCCTGGCCTTGGCCCAAAGCGGCGTAGTAGAGATATACCAATGGAGGCCGCGCGTAGGGCGGATAGCCGCGGCTATTGGAGAGCAGATTGTAGAATTCGTCGAACGCCTGGAAGGCGCTGATCGTGAGCAGGAGCAGCACAGCCACTGAGGTCGTGCGCAACTGTGGGAACGTGATGTGCCGAAAACTCCGCCACCCCGGTCCGGCGCCATCCAGCGCCGCCGCCTCGTACAGCATCGTCGGCATCCGGGTTAAGCCGGTGAGGAACAGCACCATGTAAAAGCCGGCTTGGAGCCAGAGCCGCACAGTTACGATGACCAGCCAATACAGCGGCGGATGAGTCGTCGACAGCCAGGCCACCGAGCTTCCGCCGAACGCCCGCGCCACGCTGTTGACCAGCCCGAAGCGCACGCCGTTGAAGATTGACAACCGCCAGATCAGCGAGGCGACCACATATGAGCATGCGGTCGGCAGGAAGAACACCGACTGGAAGAAGGCTCGCCCGAACTTCTGTCGGTGTACCAAGAGAGCGAGCCCGAGCGACAGTGCATAGGTTGCCGGCACGATGAACAGCGTGAATAGGACAAACGTGCCCAGGCTGGCGGTGAATGCCGGGTCTTTCAGCACCGCGGCGTAGTTCGCCAGGCCGACGAAATTCTTCGGGGTGACAGTGTTGTGCGCATCGAAGAAACTGAGGGTGAGACTCCAGATCAGCGGTACGTAGGAGAACACCACCAGACCGATCACAAACGGCCCGGTGAAGATCCAGAACCAGAGGTGGCGACGCTGCATTCCTACCCCCGTACGCGATCGAGTTCGGCGCGGGCGGTGAGGACCGCGCCTGCCAGCTCGGCGGCCGGATCGGCTCCGTCTTGGATGATCCTCGTCATTGCGTCTTGGAGCGCGACGCGCGATCGATCGGTCCACCGCAGTGGTAGGGCCCAACCGTGCTCGGTGGCGAAACGAACGGCCTCGGCCGCCATACCGGTGCGCAGTCTGTTCTCTTGCAGGGTGAGTGAGATGCGGGCCGGGAGGTGCAGGCCGTAGGACAACGCGAAGTCTTGCTGGTAGTCAGTGCGGTCCACCCACAGCCATTTGGCGTAAGCCTTGGCCGCCTGGATCTGGCGGCCGCGGCTGCTGACCATGCAGCAGTACGCGCCTATCGGCGCCGCCGGCCGGCCACGGGCGCCGTCGGGTGGGAACGGCAGCACACCGAAGTCGTCGCCGAGCGCTTTGCTGATGTGCGGCAGCGCCCAAAGCCCGCTCCACTGCATCGCGGTGAGGCCTTGGGTGAACGCCGCCGGGTTCGACCAGTCCAGCGGAGCTCCCAACAGCAGTGACTGGTCGGCATACAGCGTGCGCAGCTTGCCGAGTGTCACGGCGGCCGAGGGATCGTCGAAACCGACCGCCCCGTCGGCGGTGAGCAGCTCCAGGCCGGCGGCGTACAGCGGTGTGGGACCCAACGCGCCGGCACCACCGTCGTTGCCGACGAACAACCCCTTGACGTCCGGAGTGGTCAGCGCCCGCGCGGCGGCCACCAGTTCATCCAAGGAGGCCGGCGGGTGGATACCAGCGGCGGCGAGCATGCTCTTGCGGTAGTAGAGCAACTGCATGTCGATGGCCTGCGGGATGCCGTAGATCTTGCCCCGGTAGGTCATGGTGGCCAGCACCGTCTGGTTGAAATCAGCCGCCGCTGAGCCGATCGCGTCGGTGAGATCCACGATCTGACCCGCCCGGATCTGGTCGAGGGTGCCGCCGACGGATTCGAAGACATCGGGTCCGACGTCGGTTAACAGCGCGGTCGCGATCTGTTGATCGTAGTCGCCAGGGCGCCACTGCACGCTGACCCGTGCCCGCTGGTAGGCCCGCGCATACCGTTTGACGGCCTGCTGCACACCAGGCTCGCCGTACTGGTGATACCACTGCGACAGCACGGGCCCCGTCCCTGAGCCGTCGTTACGACCAGTGTTGGAACCACAGCCGGTTACAGCCACAGCCAGCGCCGCGCCGCCGGCCAGCAGGAGGCGACGACGCGGGAACCGTTCCACCGACGGATGCTACCGTTGCGAGTGCTCGACCGCGCCTGAGAGCCCGCGCAAAGGAATTACCAGTGAATTCCGGGCAGCACCCGGACCATCGCGCGAGCTCCCCGGGACAACGCGGACGTCTCGACTTGGCCGGTGTCCGTATCGTCGTCGGTGATGCCGCGCGAGGCGGCCGAGTCGGGAAACACCCGGAATGCCACGTGCAGCACGGCGTCGGTTGCTTTCGGCGCCAAGGTATAGGCCAGCCAGCCAATGGTGCCCAGAGTGGTACCAATGTGTTTCGGGCGACGGCGCAGCGCGTCCAACACCATCTCGGCCGCTTCCTCCGGCGAGCGCATGGGAAACGCCTGGTAGATCTTCGTCGGAGCGATCATCGGTGTGCGTACCAGCGGCATGTGGATGGTGGTGAACGTGATGCCGTCGCCGTAGGTCTCGCTGGCCACCACCCGCGTGAATGCGTCAAGGGCAGCCTTCGAGCCCAGGTAGGCCGAGAAGCGCGGCGGGTTGGTCTGTGCCCCGATGGAGGAGATGTTGACGATGTGCCCGAAACGGCGCCGGCTCATGTGCGGCAGCAGCGCCAGGATGAGCCGCACGGCGGCGAAGTAGTTGATCGCCATGGTGCGCTCGTAGTCGTGGAACCGGTCGTAGCTCAGCCGTACCGAGCGGCGGATCGACCGTCCGGCGCTGTTGACCAGCATGTCCACCCAACCGTGGTCACCGAGCACGGTGGTGACCAGCGCGTCCACCGAGTCGGCCTGGGTGATGTCGCAGCTGTACACGCTGGCCGAGCCACCGGCTTCCTCGATCTCGCCCCGGACCTTCTCCAGTTCCTCGACCCGGCGGGCGACCAGTAGAGGTATGCCGCCCTCGGCCGCTACCCGCAGCGCGGTTTCCCGGCCAATCCCGGAGGAGGCACCGGTGATCATCACGGTGCGGCCGTCCAGCGGGCCGCGCGGCCCGGCTCGGCGAGCCCGGTTGGGGTCAAAGTTCTCACACCAGTAGTCGACCAGGGCCGGGGCGTAGTCGGCGAACTCCGGGCAATGGATGCCGGTACCAGCCAGCGCGGCCTGCGTCTGGGTGTCGTCAAACACCGTCTGGAACGTTAGATGCGGCAGCACCCGCGGCGGGATACCGATCTCGGTGAGCAGCGCGTTCCGTAGCCGCACCGCCTCGGGGATCTGCCCGAGCCAGCCCCCGACTAACCCCGCCAGCCCGCGCAGCGGCGCGATCACCGGATCGGGAATCAGCTGAGCAACCTGGGGCGCTCCGGTGGCCGCCGCGAGCGCGTTGTACACCTCGACCAGCGGTTGCGGCCGGGGCGATACCAGGTGGAACGCGCGCCCGTCGAGGCCGTCGGCGTGTACCAGCGCGTCCATGGCGTCCGCGACGTAGTCCACCGGGACGATCGTGGTGGTGCCCAGGTCAGGGACCGGGATCGGCAGCAGGCGCCCAGCGGAGCCGGTGAGCGCGGCGATCCCGGTGAGCGCGGGCAGCAGGTAGTAAGGGCCGTCGACCTTGTCCATCTCGCCGGTGCGCGAGTCACCCACCACGATGGCCGGCCGATAGACCCGCCACGGCACCGCCGTCTGGCCGCGCACCATCGCCTCGGCCGCGAACTTCGTCGCGTGGTACGGCGAACCTAGGCGCTGGTCTCGGTCGAAGTCGTCCTCGGTGAACCGCCCGGCGTAGTCGCCGGATACCGCCACCGAGGACATGTGATGCAGCCGGCCGGCATGGATGCGCTCGGCCAGCTCGATCACCCGTCGGGTGCCCTGGACGTTAGCGGCGCGGTTGGCCCGGTCGCTGGCGGTCATGTCGTAGACCGCGCCGAGGTGCAGCACATGATCCACCCCTTCCAGTGACGCGAGGTCTGGCTCGGACAGCCCGAGCTCGTCCACGGTGAGGTCGCCGGTGACTGGGCGCAGCCGCTCGCGGCCGGGGAGGTCGGCAGTGCGGGTAGCCAACCGCCGCGGCGACCGGACCAGGCAGTAGATCTCGGCGTCCGGCCTGGCCAGCAGGCGTTTCAGCATATGCCGGCCGATGAACCCGGTGCCGCCGGTGACGAGGTATCGCATATCTTTACTCCTTACTGTGCCACTCACGGGCGGCCACCGCGATTGTCCGTGGTCTCGGCGTGAGCCGCACAATAGCTCGCTACTCTGCCGGGCGTGCCTACCATGTCCGGTCCCGCCGGGCGCCAATGGTTGCGACGGGGCGCGGCCCTGGCGTTCGCGCTATTGGTTGCCGCATGCGCGAATGCCGCCTCGATACCCGAGGTGACATCGACAGCGGAGCCGGTCTCCGGTGCGCCCAGTGCCCCCAGCGCCCCCCGCGATGCGCCGGTTGTCGCCGCGCCATCGCTTAAGCCCGGACTGCCGTCCTCGACAGCGGCGATGTCGTTGATCCCGCCGTTAACGTCCGCCCAACTCGCGCCCATCCAGCCGGTGCCCGCGCCGACCGGGCCGGTGCCCTCGCCGGTTCCCGACCTCCTGCCAGGCATGCCGGAGCTGCACGATGCGCGCAACGTCTACTCCGACGCCGGCGCCAACATGCTCAACGACGTGACCAGGGCGGCCAAGCCGCTGGTGTACGTGCCGCACACCAAATCGGGCGACGTGTGGGTGATCGATCCGGCCACCTTCGAGGTGGTTGGTCGGTATCCAGTCGGGATCGAGGTGCAGCATGTCGTGCCCGCCTGGGACATGAAGACGCTCTACGCCACCGATGACCTGGGCAACACACTCACCCCGTTCGACCCGCGGACCGGCAAACCCGGTCGCCAGATCTCGGTGGACGACCCGTACAACATGTACTTCTCACCAGACGGGTCGGCCGCGATCGTGGTGGCCGAGGGGCGTCGCAAGTTGCGCTGGTACGACCCGAGAACCTGGAAGGTGCAAGCCGAGACGGCAACCCCCAGCTGCGCGGGGATCGACCACGCCGACTTCAGCCCTAACGGGCGGGTTGTCGTGTTCAGCTGCGAGTTCGACGGTCGGGTAGCGGTGGTGGACGTGGCCAGCCGCAAGCTGTTGCGCGTCATTGACATGCCGCACCGCAACCACCACATGGGTCCGCAGGACGTGAAGTTAGCGCCGGATGGCTCGGCGTATTACGTCGCGGACTCCGACCAGAACGGCCTATGGGTGATCGACGGCGCGGCGACGAAGGTGATCCGGCAGATCCCGACCGGCACCGGTGCACACGGACTCTATCTGGACCGGGCGGCCAAGCGGCTGTTCGTGACCAACCGGCGGGAAGGCAGCGTCAGCGTGCTCGACCCGTTCACCGGCCAGGAACTGACCAAATGGCGCGTGCCGGGCGCCAGCTTCGACATGGGCGGGCTCACCGCCGACGGTAAGCAGCTGTGGCTGTCCGGCCGCTACGACGGCCACGTCTACGTGCTGGACACCGACGACGGGCACCTGATCCGCAAGATCCCGGTCGGACGCGGCCCGCACGGGCTCTGTGTGTGGCCGCAGACTGGTCGGTACTCACTCGGCCACACCGGGATCACCCGCTGAAGCTTTGTCTCGGGTTATCTCGGGTTATCTCGGCACCGAGAGCGCCCAACGGCCGCCGTTTTGTTCCAAAAGGTGTAGTACTTCGCGATGTCGCTTCGAGGGTTAGAGTTCCCAGAGCGCCGATATTGGCAGGCCATACAGCCGGTCGCCGAGCTGGCTGGCCGAGCCGCCAGTGTGCATCACCACCCCGGCGGCGAAGCGCTCGCCGAGGTGGTCGCGCAGCCGAGCGAGGTTGCGCACCGCCGACTTGTCGGATCCATTACCGGCCTTTACCTCGATGGCGCAAATCCGGCCGCGCCCCTCAACGATCAGGTCCACTTCGGTGGAGTCCCGATCGCGGTAATGGCTCAAGCGAATGTGTATATCAGACCACGCCGTCTGGCGAAGCAACTCCATAGCAACGAATCCCTCGATGACCGGACCGTCTGACGCGGCGACCAGCTCAGGGTTAGTGACTCCAGAATCGCCGAGTTCCCTGAGATGGCACGCCAAACCTGGGTCAGTGATAAAGATTTTGGGCGCGCGGATCTCCCGTTGTGTGAGGTTCGGCGACCAGGCCGGTATCCGGGCAATGAGAAATACCGCCTCCAGCACGTCGAGATACCGCTGCACGCTGGTCCGAGGAAGTTGGGCCCTCTGGGAACCCGCCGGAACGCGCCCGCTCCAGGTAATCACCCTTCGACAACGAACTGGAGTACATGTCAGGAAGTTCACCGCTCAACAACAGGTTGAGGAATTGGGAGCGGCGGCCGGCGAGCTCGTCCTGGCTGAACGGCCACAGGGTCATTCGCTCGATCCGCCCGGTCAAGGTTTCGGCAACGCCTCGGTTGGCGCTCAGTTGCGAGGAGCCGGTGAGCAGGAATCGGCCGGGCCGTTGGTCACGGTCGACGCTTGCCTTGATCGCAAGCAGCAGGTCCGGCACGCGCTGGACTTCGTCGATCGCCAGCAGCCCTGGTCGTCCCGCGACGAAACCAGCGGGGTCGGCGAGTGCGGCTGTGCGAGTCGCGATGTCGTCGAGTGAGACGTACCGGGCGTTCGGCGTCCCGGCGATGATGTCGAGCACCAAGGTCGACTTGCCTGCTTGTCTGGGCCCGACGACCCCGACCACCCTGGTGTCGGTGAGGGCTTCCTGCGCGGAAGCCCGGACAAACCGGGGAATCTCCCTGATCGTCCCGCTTTCGTTCACTGGGCTGATGGTGCCACGGAGTGGGCGATCCGCGCCATCCGAGTGGGCGATCCGCGACCTCAGCGTGGGCGATCCGCGGTGCAGACGTGGGCGCTCCGCGCCCTGCGGCCAGATCAATGCCCAGTTCAGTGGACTCGCCAGTCATGTCGCCGGGATGACCAAGACCTGCCCGACCGTGATTGTATTTGGGTTTGAGAGGTGGTTGGCCTGGGCTATCTTAGGCCACAAATCCGCATTGCCGAGGACTTCCCTCGCAATTCCCGAGAGCGTGTCGCCGGGCTTGACCGTATAAGTTCTCGGCGCTTTCCAGATCGCGCCGCCAGCAACACGGGCGAGGCAGATGGCGGCTGTGTCGAGGTAGTGGCGGACGGTGATATCGACGGCGGCTCTGAGTATGGCCTCGTCCAACCCCGTGATCGCACCGATGGCGGCGAGCGCGGCCAAGGTCATCTTTTCGTTGTGGCCCGCCTTAACCCAAGCGGCATGCAGGCGATCAAGGAGTTCGATCACCCTGTCGGGGCTGTCGACGATTTTCTCCGGAGTGGGCAGACCACTTTTACGCATACAGCTGGAGAAATCATCTATAAAACTCATCCAAAATTTCCTCTCGTCGAGTGCTCT
>JAFASX010000008.1 GCA_019244295.1 Pseudonocardia sp. | reverse complement strand
GGGTGGTTCTGGTGCAGGTAGGTCGGATTGCGCAGGGCCGGGTGCCCGTACTGGCCGCTGACCACCGCCCCGTCTTCGATCTCGGCGGGATCGAACAGGGTCGGCAGGCTGCCCGCCATGCTGCGCCCGTAGACGAAAACATCTTTGAACGCGCCCTGAGTCTGCAGATTGGTGATTACACCGACGCGGGGCAGCCCACTGGTGGGCGTGCCCGGCTGATGCGGTGGCGCCAGCTCCTCAATGACGTCCGGTGGGGCACCGACAGCGGCGTTGGCGAGGTGCACGGCCAGGCGCAGGAGCCCTCGGCGCACCGCCACCTCGGCCTCCTGCCAGGAAGCGTGCTCCACCCGATCGAACTCGACCACCACATTGTTCGTTCGGGCGAACGGGGAACGCTCCGCGGCGGGGCCGGACATGTCGATCAGGCCTTCTTGATTGCGGGGTAGCTGCCCCGCAGCCAGCACGGCGGCCCCGCGCAGCACGTGAGTGTCCCCCCCGCGCGGTCGGTTGACCGGCGCCAGCCAGCCTGGAAACACTCCCCCGGCCGATCCCGCGCCTTTGGCGCGCGGCTCCACGACGTCGAGCGGTGCGATGATCCGAACCCGGTCTCCGGGGGCCGCGACGTGTACCCGTACCGACGCCAGGGCTGGATCAGCGAACAGAGCCTGGACTTGATCCTGGCCCACCACAAGGTGGTGTCGCTCATAACCGGTGGCGGCGCCGATCTTGACGGAGTGGATCTCGTGCACCATGCGCCGCAGTGCCGGCACGGGCATCTCCTCTCAACGCCGTCAGTACCTACCTGCATACTAACCAAAGCGAAGGTAAATCTGGACTACTCTGGGTTTGTTGGAGGCCATTGGTTCTGGAGAGGATCAGGGCATGGCGGCGGTGAATCAGTCCGCGAAGGACTTCGCCTCGCGGCCCGCGAACGCCGTCGGGCGGTCGGTCCAAGGGGCGTGCATCGGACGGGCCACTCCGACGCTGGTCACGACCGCGTGCGCCGCCAGCACAGCGGCCACCGAGACCGCATTTACGATATCCCCGGCTAACACCCGCCGGACCGCCTCCGCCAGCGGCAGCCAGCCCACCCTCAGATCGGCTTCCTCATCGTCGTCGGGCTCAGGACGAGGCACCTGCGACAACTCCCGAGCCAAGTAAACCCGCACGCTCTCGTCGGTGAAACCCGGTGAGGGCACCAGATCCAGCAGCACCGACCACTGGGATGCGGCCAACCCCGCTTCCTCGGCTAGCTCGCGAGCTGCCGTCACCGCCGGGTCCTCCCCCGCCATATCGAGCAGCCCGGCGGGTAACTCGCACAGGCGCCGACGCACCGCGTGCCGGTACTGGTCAATTACCGCGAGCCGACCGTCCGCGTCCAGCGCGGCAATGGCCACCGCTCCCGGGTGCTCGACGATCTCCCGGCGAGCCACCCGGCCACCAGGCATCTCCACCTGGTCGGCCCGCACCGCCATCACCCGTCCCTGATAGATCAGCCGGGAACCCCGGACCGGGAAGTCGTGCCGCTGATCAGCCGTGCTCACCGCCGGGCACCGGCCGTCGCCGGTCGACCCCCAGCGCGAACCGGCTCGCGCGTCACCAGCTCCACCGGCAGCCGACCCTGCGCGCGGTAGTCCAGCGCGGCGCCCACGAACGCAGAGAACAGCGGATGCGGGCGGGTGGGCCGACTCTTCAGCTCTGGGTGCGCCTGGGTTCCGACGAAGAAGGGGTGGACGTCCGCTGGTAGCTCGATGAACTCCACCAGCCGGGAATCCGGTGACGTGCCGGAGACCACCAGGCCGGCATCGACGAGCTGATCTCGGTAGCGGTTGGTCACCTCGTACCGATGTCGGTGCCGCTCGGCCACCCGCACGGTGCCGTAGGCGGCGGCCGTGATCGTGCCCTCGGCAAGCACCGCCGGGTAGGCGCCCAGGCGCATCGTGCCACCCATGTTCCGCTGGCCGGCCAATACGTCCCGCTGGTCAGCCATCGTGGAGATCACTGGATACGGGGTGTCCGGATCGAACTCGGTAGAGCTGGCGCCCGCGAGCCCAGCCAACGAGCGGGCCACCTCAATCACCATGCACTGCAGCCCCAAACACAGCCCAAGGACCGGGATGCCGCACTGACGCGCGTACGCTGTAGCACTGATCTTGCCTTCGATACCGCGAATGCCAAAACCACCGGGGATCAGCACACCATCCACCCCGGCGAGCGCGGCGCCAACGCCGCGCGATGACTCGCAGTCAGCGGAGGTCACCCAGACCAACTCAACGTGAGCGTGGTGGGCAAAGCCAGCGGCGCGCACCGCCTCGGTCACCGAAAGGTAGGCATCCGGTAGGTCAACGTACTTGCCGACCAAGGCGATCCGCACCGTCTCCTTGGGGTGGTGGACTCGCGTCAGCAGGTCGCCCCATTCGGTCCAGTCCACGTCCCGGAACGGCAGGCCGAGCCGACGCACCGCGTAGGCATCGAGGCCCTCGGTGTGCAACACTTTCGGGATGTCGTAGATCGATGGCGCATCCGGGGCGGCGACCACGCCGTCGGCATCGACGTCGCACATCAAGCTGATCTTGCGTTTGAGCGCGCTCGGCACCGGGCGATCCGCGCGCAGCACCACCGCGTCCGGCTGGATGCCGATGTTGCGCAGCGCGGCAACGGAGTGCTGAGTGGGCTTGGTTTTGAGCTCACCGGAAGGGGCGAGGAACGGCAACAGCGAGACGTGCAGGAAAAAGCAGTTGTCCCGGCCCACATCATGGCGCAGCTGACGAGCGGCTTCGAGGAACGGCAGTGATTCGATATCACCCACCGTGCCACCCACCTCAGTGATCACCACATCGGGCACCGCGCCGTCGGCTTCCGGGGCCGCCATAGCCAGAATGCGGTCCTTGATTTCGTTAGTGATGTGCGGGATGACCTGCACGGTGTCACCGAGATACTCGCCTCGTCGCTCCTTGGCGATCACGCTGGAATAGATCTGGCCGGTGGTGACATTGGCTCGGCCAGACAGGTCACGGTCAAGAAACCGCTCGTAATGACCAATGTCGAGATCGGTCTCGGCGCCGTCCTCGGTGACGAACACCTCACCGTGTTGGAACGGGTTCATCGTGCCCGGATCGACATTCAGATAGGGGTCCAGCTTCTGCATGACAACCCGTAGGCCGCGAGCGGCAAGCAACTGCCCCAAGCTGGAAGCGGTCAGACCCTTACCCAGGGAAGAAGCAACCCCGCCGGTGACAAAAACATGCCTGGTGCCGCGCGTCTGCACGGAAACTCAGAGTAACACCGCGCGACACCTGGCGGGCGTTCAACCCACTGATGCTCCTGGAATGGGCGCCTGGGCATTCGACGCCGACCCGTAGCGGCCGGCGCGTCCATCGGCCTGCTCACGCAGTGCCAGCACAACCGCTACTCTGCCCACCGGTGTTTGCAGACCGTCAACGGTGGACAACGCCGTAGAGGCCACCGTGTCAGCCCGGATCACCCCAACCGCCCCGGCGGGACCCTCCGCGCCGGATCGTCCAGCCAGCACCGCGCCGCTGGCGTAACGACGTAGCTCGGTGCACAGCCGGGCCAGCGTAGCGGCCCGTTCAGCGGAGAAGCTGGCGGTGAGCCCGCCACCGGTGAGCACGACCGCAAGCTGCGCGGGAGCCGGATGCGGACCAGCGTGGACGAAGCCGGCCTGCATGAGCCCAGCCAACGCGGCACCAGCTTGATCGGCCGAGGCCTGCGGTTGACCGTCCGGCGCTCGCAGCAGCAGCGTGCTGCCTAACAACCCGCCGACCAACCCGCCGGCGTCGGCCGTGGTGGGCAGCTGCGCACCAGCCGGCAACAACCGGGTGGTCAGGTCCCGCACCGCCTCCGCCTTGGACGGGTCGATCACGGCTTCAGTGAGCGCCAACTCGCCGGTGACCGTGCCGCCGGCCTGGGTGATGAGCTGACGGACGGCGTCGCGGTCAACCGGGTCCGCATCCGGAGCAAGCAGCAGGATCACCCGACGCTGCTCGAGCTGGCCGCGCACCACCGCTGGGCCGACCACCGCGTCGAACGCATTGGCCGAGCGCTCACGCGCCTCCAGTTCGGCTCGCTGCGTATTGAGCTGGCGGACCTGCTCCGTAAGGCTGTGTCGGTCGCCGGCAACCATGGACAGCAGCTGCTGACTGACGCTGGTCGACCCCACAACGATACCAACCGCAAGAGCCAGGAAGACCGAGGCCAGCGAAATGATGTGATAACGCACCGACATTGCCTATGACCACCTTATGCCCAGGTCAGGTAGGGAAACGGCCGCCCTGCCCAGATAGCCGAGGATGGCCGGGCCGGCGGCGGAGACCATCAGCGCGGCGGTCATCGCCACCATGACCGCGCAGACCAGCAGCACAACCATGCCCAGTGGCATCGGGTTTCGGTACAGCGCGGCCGCTGCCTTGGCGTCCACCAGCAGACCGCCCACCTTCAGTTGAGTCAGGAACATCGAAGCGTTGCCGCTCAAACGGCCCCGGTCGAGGAATTCAGTGAGGGTCGCGTGGAAACCCACGATCACGATCAGGCTCGCGCCATGGTGATGCGCCAGCAGCAGCGCCAGGTCCTCCGGATTGGCGGACGACGGGAAAGCCACCGCCGAGGCTCCCAGGTCTTGCGCCCGGTACAACCCGGGAGCATGCCCATCGGCGAAAGCCGGAACGACGACCTCGACGCCGCTGGCCAAGACCCGATGGGAGACCTCGGTCGGGTCGCCGACGACCAAATCCGGTCGATACCCAGCCGCCGCGAGCGCATCGGCCCCCGCGGCCACTCCGACCAGCACGGGCTGGCATTCCCGGATATAGCGGCGCAACCGGGCAAGGTCGTCCTCATGGTCCAAGCCACCGGCCACTACCAGCACATGGCGGCCCTCCAGCCGCACCCGGACATCCGGCACCCCGACGCCGTCCAGTAGCAGCTCGCGCTCGTGCCGGACGAACTCGATCATGTTCGCGCAGAACGCCTCGAGCTGAGTGGACAGCCCCTCCCTAGCGGCAGCCATGGCGGTGACCACCGATTCGGCTGTCTGTGGCACACCCCGGCCGATCAGCCTTTCGCCAAGGAACACGCAGCCGTCGTGCAGTCGCAGCTTGGCACCGTCATGCACCTCACGCATGACGTCTGCGCCGACCCCGTCGACGAGCGGGACACCAGCCGCCAGCAGCGCTTGCGGACCGAGGTTGGGATAACGACCGGAGATGGAGGGCGCGGCGTTGACCACAGCCGCGACCTGGGCGCAGACCAGGGCGTCGGCGGTGACCTGATCCAGGTCAATCTCGTCGAGCACGGCGATCTCGCCAGCGCGCAGCCGACGAACCAGGGATTCGGTGTTCCGATCCACCCTCGCCACCCCGGACAACCCAGGCAAGCCACGGCGACGAGCTCGCGTAGCGGGGGACATCAAGCCGGACATCCGCATGCCGGCATACTGTCAAGACAGTGGTGTAAGTGGTGGCATTTCGCCCGCGAGTCGCGCGAGTTGCCGCGAGTTGCCGCGAATTGCGCTGAGAGAACCTTGACAAACTCCGGGTCATGTTCTGAAACAGGTGAGCCCTATCTCGGTACGTCTACGGCCGTCTTGCTTCTTCTAGGGTTTTAGGTCGAAGCAGGGCTACCAGGCCGAGGGCGCAGCCGGCCACAGCGAGAATGATGATCGGCAGCGCGGCATCGGAACCAGGCCACCGTGCCCCCGCGCCTTCTGCGGTCCAGAAGATGCCGAACCCGGTCAGGACCACGCCAACGATGAACTTCAGTGTGTTCTCGGGGACCCGAGCCAACGGCGCCCGGACCGCGAACCCGAGAGCGGCGACGACCACGGCGGCACACCCGGCGGCGAGCGCGGCGAGCGGGACGTTGTGTGCGTTGCCGCCGAAGCTCAACGCGATGAGCGCCACCTCCAGCCCCTCCAACAACACGCCCTTGAACGACAGCGTGAACGCGTACCAGTCCGCGACCCCAGCTCGGGAGCGCGCCGGCGCGGCCACAGCCGCCGCCAACTCGCGTTGGTAGATCGCGGACTCGTCGTGCAGGGCTTTACGCCCACTCGCCCGCAGGATCGCCTTGCGCAGCCACTGCAGTCCGAAGATCAACAAGAGGCCGCCAACCACCGCCCGCGGCACACCCACTGGCAGCACACTCAACGCCGGGCCGAGCGCGGCAACGATCAGCACCAGTACCCCCAACGCCGCCAACACGCCCCAGCCCGCCGAGCGCCAGCCCCGCGCCGCGCCGGCCGCGAGCACGATGGTCAAGGCCTCCACCGCCTCGACCGCGCACGCCAGGAAAACCGCCACGAACAATGCGCCAGCGGTCATCGCCGCGCCCTCTCGGCTCGGTTCGAATATCCTGCGCGTTTGAGGCTAACCAGATCGGCTGACCAGTTCACTGCTGGTTCCGCCATGCCTGAGCTTTTCTCCTGGCCCGGCGTTTCTCCTTGGTCGCGGTGGCGAGCAGCTCCTCGGCATGGGCACGGCCGGTGCGGGTGTCATCCAGCCCGGCCAGCATCCGAGCCAGCTCGACCACCCGATCTGCGTCATCCAGCGTGCGCACCCGGCCCCGGGCCACCCCATTGACCGCCGCGCCCCTCTTGTCCACCACGATGTGCCGGTCAGCATACGCGGCTACCTGGGCCAGATGGGTTACCACGATCACCTGGTGGGTGGCCGCAAGCTGGGCCAGCCGACGCCCGATCTCGACCGCCGCTCGGCCACCGACCCCGGCGTCGACTTCGTCAAAAACCATCGTGGGCACCGGGTCCGAATCAGCCAGCGCGACCTCCAACGCGAGCATGACCCGGGAGAGTTCACCGCCGGACGCTCCCCGATGCAGCGCGACCGGGCCCGAGCCGGCATGTGGCACCAGCCGCAGCTCAACCTCGTCCACCCCGTCCGGCCCAGCCTGCACCCATCGTCCGTCCAGCTCCAACCCGGCGCCGTCGGAGTCGTCGGTGTGACCGATCTCGCGGGTGCTGAGCTCGACCAGCAGCCGGGCATCGGGCATGGCCAGTCCGGTCAGTTCCTCGGTTACCGCCGCCGCCAGCCGACCCGCCGCCTCCTGCCGAGCTCTGGACAGCTCACCAGCATGCTTGGCTAACTCAACCGCGAGCTGATCACGGTGGGCGCGCAGCGCGGTCATCGCTTCGTCGCTGGTGTCGATACTGGCCAGCCGCCGCGCCGCTTCCTGCGCCCAGCGCAGCACGCCGTCAGCGTCGGCGGCGTACTTGCGGATCAGCGCGCGCAGCTCAGCCTGCCGAACTAGCACGGCCTGCAACCGCTCGGGATCAGCGTCCAGCGCATCGAGATACCCCCCGAGCTCGGTCGTAACCTCGGACAGCAGCACCGCTACCTCGTCGAGGCGGGGATCGAGCCGATCCAAGACCGGGTCGCCGCTCCCGGCCAGCAGTCGCCGCGCCTCCCCCACCAGCCCGAGCGCGCCGGGCAGCTCAGCGCTGGCGTCGTCGTCGGCGCCGACGAGCGCCTGCCGGGCACCGCCGGCGGCGGCACGCAACGCATCGGCTGCCGCCAACCGCCGAACCTCATCCACCAGCTCGGCGTCCTCCCCCGGCCGAGGAGCGACGGCCTCGATCTCGGCCAGACCGCGGCGCAACATGTCGGCCTCCTGGACCAGCCGGCGCGCGCTATCCCGGCGTTCCACCAGTTCCGCGCAGCTGCGCTGCCAACGTTCCCGAACGTCCTGATACAGCGCCAGTGGCGCGGCCACCGCGTCCCCGGCGTAGCGGTCCAGCACGGCACGCTGCTCGGCCGGGCGCAGCAGCCGCAGCTGATCGTTCTGCCCGTGCACCGCCAACATCGCCTCTGCCAGCCGGGACAGCACGCTGACCGGCACCGATCGACCCCCGAGGTGAGCGCGCGAGCGGCCGTCAGCGTTCACCGTGCGGACCGCGATGAGGCTGCCATCGTCGTCGGGCTCGGCGCCGATTTCCTCGATCAGCCGCTGGACCTGCTTGCCGGCGGTAAACCGACCCTCCACCATCGCTCGGCCCGCGGTGCTGGAAACCCGGGACGCCTCGGCACGCCCGCCACCGAGCAGCGTCAGCCCAGTCACCACCATGGTCTTTCCCGCGCCGGTCTCGCCGGTCAGTACGGTTAACCCGGGGTGCGGCTCGAGCGTGGCATCGTCGATGACGCCCAGGCCCCGGATCCGCATCTCGGCCAGCATGCTTGCGGATTTTAGGCGTTGGGTCTGACACAGTCTGACGAGCCCGCCTTCAGGCGCGTTTTGTGGTTGATGTGCGAGTCGGTGCGTGGCAGGGGGAGGGGTCTGGAGGATCACTGCTGGGTGGCGCAGCGACACCGCGTTCGGTGGGTTCAGCGGTGTTGTGGACCCCCGGTACGGTGTCTGCATCGTCGTCTGCCTGGCCTGCCGGTCGCGCCGGGGCGGCCATCGTTGGTGGCGGCGTCACCTAAGGTTGCGTGAGTGGTGGGCCGAAACCC
>JAFASX010000154.1 GCA_019244295.1 Pseudonocardia sp. | reverse complement strand
CGGTCCCATTCCGAACCCGGAAGCTAAGCCCTGCAGCGCCGATGGTACTGCACTCGCCAGGGTGTGGGAGAGTAGGACACCGCCGGCAGCTACATAAATAACAGCCGGTGTTCCACGGGAGACAACCCACAGAACACCGGCTCTTTTTATCCGAACGCATGTGATGTGCGGTTAGAGTGGTCGTATGGCATCGGACGGTCGGACGGACTCTCCACAGGGGCCGCGCCGGCGGCGGGGTGACGGTCGGGCTCAGCGCGATGGCGCCGGTTGGAGGTCTGAGGGTTCGGGCCACAGGGGCCCGCCGGATAGCTCAAGCTCGGCGAGCAGCGCAGCCGCGGAGAGCGCAGGTTCGACGCCTCGGCCCAGCGGCCAGCGCGAACCGGGTCGCGCCGGGAATAGTGAGCGCCGAAGTCAACGCCCGAGGCGTCCCGATCCGGCGGGCGGCCGGGTGAGAAGTTCGGGCACGAGATCGGCAGCTAAAGCCACCCAGGCTTCGGCTGGCGCCGCCCCCGAGCTCCCCGAAGACTTGGCTGATGTGCAGCTCGATGCGGAGGTCCGTCGTGATCTGCGCGGGCTGCGCAAAGATATCGCGGAGGACGTAGCTCGTCACCTGGTAGCAGCCGGTGTCCTGCTTGAAGAGGAGCCAGAGCGCGCCTTAGCCCACGCACGCTACGCTCGGTCAAAGGCATCGCGTTTGGCTGTGGTTCGCGAAGCTGTGGGATTAGCCGCATATCGAGCCGGTGAATGGACTGAGACGCTTGCCGAGCTGCGGGCCGCGCGGCGAATGGGCGGTGGGCCGGGACATCTGCCGATCATGGCGGACGCGGAGCGCGCGCTGGGTCGGCCGGAGCGGGCGCTGGAGCTGGCGCGCGGCCCTGAGGCTGCCGAACTGGGTAAGGCTGAAGCGATTGAGCTGCTGATTGTGGCGTCAGGCGCCCGCCGAGACCTGGGTGAGTTTGCCTCCGCTGTGGTGAGTTTGCAGGTTCCGGAGCTGGATACGGCACGGAACGAGCCGTGGAGCGCTCGGTTGTTCTATGCCTACGCCGATGCATTGTTGGCGGCTGGACGCCGTGAAGACGCGGTGCGGTGGTTCCTGAACGCGGCGCAGGCCGATGATGAGGAGCTGACCGACGCGGCCGAGCGACTGGCGGAGTTGAGCGCGGACCAGGCCGTAGACCAGTGAAGACCTTGCTCGACGCCCATGACGTGCTGTTGCTTGACCTCGACGGCACCCTCTATCGGGGAGCCACCCCGCTGCCTGGCGCCCTAGATGCATGGGCACGGGCGGCCGAGCAGGGCCATCGGATCGGTTACCTGACCAACAACGGCTCCCGAAGCCCGCGTGATGTGGCCGCCCACCTGGTCGGAATGGGATTCGCGGTCACTGATTCCGAGGTGGTGACCAGCGGCCAGGCTGCCAGCCGGATGTTAGCGGAGCGACTGCCGGCCGGCGCGGCTGTGTTGGTGGTCGGCACGGCGGATCTCGCCGCGGAGATCCGCGAAGTCGGGTTGACCGTGACTGACCACGCGGAGGACGCCGAGGGCGTCGTCCAAGGCCATTCCCCGGACACTGGGTGGCGCTTGCTGGCCGAGGCGTGCCTGGCGATTCGCCGGGGCGCGCTGTGGGTGACCTGCAACGTCGATATGACGCTGCCGACCGAGCGGGGCGAGCTGCCCGGTAATGGGTCGATGGTAGCCGCGTTGCGTGCCGCTACCGAGGCGCAACCGATCATCGCTGGCAAACCGGAGCCGTGGCTGTTCACCGAGGCGGTCCGCCGTGCCGGTGCCCAGCGCCCGATCATGGTCGGTGATCGACTCGAAACCGACATCGCCGGTGCCAACGCCGCCGGTATATCCAGCATGGTCGTCCTTACCGGGGTGTCCGACGCCGCCGCCATTCTGCGGGCGGGGCCATCGAGCCGTCCGCGCTACCTCGGTGCTGACTTGACCGCGTTGCACGGGAACATCGAACTGGCGCTTCCGATCGCCCGTCCACCGTGGCGAGTGAGCACTGGAGACGATGGTTTGGTACTTGAAGCGCTTGCGGTCGGCGGCGACCCGGTCGCGGCCCTGTGCGCCCTGTGTGAGGCGCACTGGGCAGGCGGCGGTGGTCCGGTTCGGGTGCGTCCAGGGGACGACCGCGCAGCCGCCGCGCTGGGCTGGCTGGGATTGGGCTGCTGAGGCACTGAGCGGCGGGTGGGCGGCGGCGTCGGCTAGCGTGGCTGGTGATGAATCCCCAACCCGAGCCAGCGCCCGCGCCACCTCTCGGCTCGCTACTGTTCTCATCCGCGATGGGGGATATCGAGGCGGCGATGGCTGGGTTGGCCAGCCTGGATACCGTTCCCACGGCCCAGCATGTGGCCGCGTTCGAGCGGGTGCACAAGGCGCTCTCCGCCGCGCTCATGACGATCGATGGAGTGTGAGTCGTTGCCCCGCCGGGCCCGGTTGGACGCCGAGTTGGTTCGCCGTGGACTTGCCCAGTCCCGTCAGCAGGCCGCCGAACTGATCGTGGAGGGTCGGGTGATGGTGGGCGGGGTAGCTGCCGGCAAGCCGGCCACAGCGGTAGCAGCCGATGCTCCGGTCACGATTCGTGACGGCGTCGGGCCACAATGGGCTTCTCGGGGCGCGTTGAAGCTGCTGGGGGCGTTGGCGGCATTCGAGCCGGCTGGGTTGGCCGTGGCGGGTCGGCGGTGTTTGGATGCCGGCGCCTCGACCGGAGGTTTCACCGATGTACTGCTCAGCCGGGACGCCGCCGAGGTGGTCTGTGTCGACGTCGGATACGGCCAGTTGGCGTGGCGACTGCGTACCGACTCGAGGGTCCGGGTCTTGGATCGGACCAACGTCCGCAGGTTGACGCCCGAGATGTTGGGCGGTCCGGTCGATCTCACCGTGGCGGATTTGTCGTTCATCTCGCTGCGGACCGTGTTGCCGGCGTTGAGTGCCTGCACTCGGCTTGACGGCGATCTCGTTCCCATGGTCAAACCCCAGTTCGAGGTTGGTCGAGAGCGGCTCGGCGCCGGCGGAGTGGTGCGTGAACCGAAGCTGCGGCTAACGGCCCTGGCTGAGGTAACTGAGCTAGCCGCCGGGCTGGGCTGGCATCCGATGAGCGCGGTGGCCAGCCCAGCGCCGGGCCCGGCCGGTAACGTCGAGTACTTCCTGTGGCTGCGCCGGCACATCGGACCGGACCGCGAGCCGGTGGCTGACTTGTTGGAACGGGCGGTTTCGGAGGGGCCGTCGTGACCCGTGAAGTGCTGCTGGTAGTGCACTCTGGGCGTAAGGCCAACCAGGAGGTGGCCGAGAACGTCGTCCGCAGGTTGGCTGCGGCCGGGGTCAGGCTGCGGATCTCCGCTGACGAGTGGACTGACCTGCCTGGCGACCTGCCTCCAGGCATGGAGCCGGTCGTGGTGGACTTCCGGCCGGGCGTGGCCGAAGGCGCCGAAGTGACGTTGGTCCTCGGCGGCGACGGCACGCTGCTGCGGGCCGCCGAGTTGGCTCGGCCATCCGGTGTGCCGCTGCTCGGGGTGAACCTGGGCCGGGTCGGGTTCCTGGCTGAGGCAGAGGCTGACCCGGTGTCGCTGGACGAAGCAGTGACGGCGATCACCAACCGCCGTTATCACGTCGAGGAACGGATGACCGTGGAAGCTGCTGTGGTGGTTAACGGTGACCCGGTCCGGCGTACCTGGGCGCTCAACGAAGCGTGTGTGGAGAAGACCAGCCGGGAGCGCATTCTTGAGGTAGTCCTCGAAGTGGATGGTCGGCCCGTCTCCGGGTTCGGCTGCGACGGAGTGCTGTGCTCGACCCCGACCGGTTCGACGGCCTATGCTTTCTCCGCTGGGGGGCCGGTGATCTGGCCACAGGTGCAGGCTCTGCTGGTGGTCCCGCTCACCGCGCACGCCTTGTTCGCCCGGCCCCTGGTGATCGCGCCCAGCTCGCAGGTGGCGATTGAGGTGGATGCCTGCGGGTTGCCAGCGGTACTGGTGTGCGACGGAAGGCGCAGTATACCGGTGCCACCGGGTGCCCGGGTCGAGCTCGCCCAGGGTGAGCTCCCGGTGCGCCTGGTCCGGCTGACTGAGCGCCCGTTCACTGACCGTCTGGTGCGAAAGTTCAACCTGCCGGTCCAAGGTTGGCGGGGAATGCCCTGCCCACCTCAGGTCGTGCGCCGCCGCTGAGGCGCGTTTTGTAGGTTCACGTCGTTGGTGGCGCGATCTTGGCGATGCTTTTGGGCGGCGATGGGTTGCGGTGGTGTGGGCGAGCGGGCCGTGGCCAATCTGTGGGGAACGTCGGCGACGATGTCAAGGAATGCGCCCACGGCGACACCACCCGTCCGCGCGGACACCGCATTCGCTCGTGATCGAGCACATCCGCGCCCCGCTCCCTATCGCGGCCGCCAAGCTATATCTGGCCTGGCACTGGTTGTTGCTGGTCAGAACGGCGGCGGGTCGGGGTCGTCGGGTTGCGGTGGCGGTTCAGGCTCCGGCCCGGGTATGAGGCTGGTTGTCGGTGGCAGGATCGAGTCGTCGCACAGCGGCAGTGGGTTGTTCGGGTGGGGTTGGGTGGGTCGTGGCCGGGGCTTCGGTAGTGGGGGCATCACCGGTTCCCCTCGGGTGACATAGATCCGGCCCAGTGGGCTGGCCCATCGGAATATTCCGGGTTCAGGTTGGGTCAGCCGCCAACCACGGTCCTTATACGGGTGGTGCAAGCCACATTCCGGGCCGATGTTGATCCGGATGGTCAGTCCGCCATGGGCGTAGTCCTCGACATGATCCATGTCACAGCAGGCGGCGGGTCGCATGCAGCCGGGGTGGACGCAGGTGCGGTCCCGAATCTGGATATGTCGGGCCAGGGCGCCTCGGGCGAATCGGTCATCGGGCCGGGTGTCCAACTGGGCCAGCAGGTGGTCACGGTGGGCGTACTGGTCGACTAGGTCTGCGATGACTCGTGCCCAGGCGCCACCGGCGACCAGCGGATGGCGGGTGAGGTGGTCAAGCAGTTCGGCGGTGAGCTGGATCTCCACGATCCCACCTCGACAGCGCCCTGGCGGCGGTGAGCCGGGGGCTGGTCGGGGTCGCTGCCGGGTAAGCCCACCCAGTAGCAGGTAGCCGTCGGTGTCGACGATGGCGAAGCGCCATTCGGCGCCTCGATGTTGGGCGGTGACGATGTCGCGGGCGACGTCGGGTAGGACGGGTCCGAGGCGGGGGATCTCTCCAGGGCGGTTGTCTAGGCCGAGCAGGGTGGCTAGCCCGACTCGGATTTCGATCCCTTCCCGGGGCCAGGGCCGTTGCTGGTCGCCCAATCCCAGATCGAAACCCATGTTCGGGTTGGTGTCGAGCCCCGACTCCAGACTTGGCCCCGGTTCGGGCTGTGATGGCGGTGGGGGTGGGGTACCAGGAGTCGGCCGTTTCTCGGTGGCCGGCTGGTGTTCTGGCCCTGGTTAAGGCATGGTCTCCGGGTCTGGGTTTGGATCTTCTGGTGGCTCGGTCTCATCCCCAGGTTGAGACGCTGGGCCGGGTCGTGGTGTGGCCAGCGGTGAAGACCCCACGTGGGGCATGAGCTCGGGCTCAACCTCCGGCTCGAGCTGGAGCTGGGCGTCCGGCTTGGGCGCGGGCTCAGCCTCTGGCTCGGGCTCGACCTCGGATTCGGCATCCGGCGGTGAGGATGGCTCGGGGTCCGGCTGGGGTTTGGGCTCGACGACGGTGGGCTGGTCGGCG
Source organism: Pseudonocardia sp. (assembly GCA_019244295.1). Lineage (GTDB taxonomy): Bacteria > Actinomycetota > Actinomycetes > Mycobacteriales > Pseudonocardiaceae > Pseudonocardia. Next base: position 260 of record JAFASX010000154.1, on the reverse strand, counting down.
CTTGTGGGCCGTCCGGGAGCCGCCTGGTGATCGGGCGCCACGGGACGCTCCGGCTCGAGCCCGGCGTCTGACTCGGGCTCAACCTCGGACTCGACCTCCGGCTCTGGCTCGACCTCCGGCTCTGGCTCGACCTCCGGCTTGGACTCGACCTCCGGCGAGGGCTCGGGCTCAACTTCTGGCTCGGGTTCGGTGTCCGGGGGAGGCGGTGGCTCGGGGTCTGGCTGGGGTTCGGGCTCTGGCTCGGGTTCGGCGTCTGGCGG
>JAFASX010000146.1 GCA_019244295.1 Pseudonocardia sp. | reverse complement strand
TCGCCACAACACCATCTGGGCGCGGGCCGATACTGATCGGTCGTACCCAGAAGGGCTAAGCAGTGCCTCGAGGCCAATGCGACCGTCGTTCGTCAATTCCATAGTGCTCATGACAAAATTATGCCACAAGGAGTCGATAAAATGAAGCACCTTCAATTACCAAACACTAGAGCCACGCTGACGGCCATTCAGCTGACGTGGCATCTTTGTTTTAGACCTCGGCGAGGCGAACGGTCCGCTACGGCCCTCCTGTGGCGTTTCCCCTGGTCCATGGGTCTCGGCACGCTACCTCGCCCGCCCAGATCCGGAGACTTGTCCGCTTGCTGCGGCTCGACCTATCGAGTTCTTACATCCTTGACCATCACCCTCCGCTGAATGATGCTCATGCAACGGAACGCAATCGACTCGGTAGGGATGGCGTCATGGCACTACGGTTCATCGGGATTGACCCCAGCACCAGCACCGGACAGAGCCCGACCGTGTGAGTAGATGAGTAGATGAGCGGAGCGGAGAGCTAGTGCTCCAAGGCTGGAAGCCGAGTCCCGAGCTCGAAGCGGTATGTGCTGCCACCACGGCGTCAGGGCACGCCACCGGCATCCCGGACGGTGAAGCGGTCGTTCGTATCCCCGCCCGCATGGTGCCGATTCTGAGAGAGGCCTGCGATGTCGTCGAGTCTCCCCAGCTTTGAAGATCTCTTTCGGCGTGCTGAGTGCTCCGCTGTCCATCTAGAGATGCGCGATGTTTACGCCGTGAAGGACGAAGGCGCCGATTTTGCGAGGTGGCGGGCTACTGGGCAAGCTGACGTAGATCCAGATTCTGAACACTGGCGCCCATGGGTCGCGATGCTTCAGGACGCCGTAAAGCGTGGGATACGGGTACGGAGAGCGCGTATCGTTTCCATGCCGGTCACAGACCATATCCGCTATGAGTATGCACTGACTACCGTGAATGTGTTCGCTGGCGAAGCAGTCCGCTGGCTATCGCGGCGAGGAGCATCAGACATCGCTCTACCGGGAATTGACTTCTGGCTCTTCGACGGAAAGTACGTGCGGATCAACCATTTCACGGGAGATGGTGACAGTGCGGAGGAGCCATTTGAGGACTCGGATGATCCTGCGCTAGCTCAATTGTGCGCAACCTCGTTCGAAGCGGTGTGGCGGCGTGCTACGCCGCATGACGCCTTCGTGATCTAATCCGCGGCTAGCGCACCTTCAATGCCATCCCCTCTGACCAGTGCTCAAGCTGCCCGTGAGCGTATCGCGGCCCAACTCAAGGAACTACGCCAGGATGCGGAAATCACGGGGCGTGATCTAGCCCTACGGTGCGGCTGGCACCCTGCGAAGGTGAGCCGGATCGAGAACGGTCGCACCCCGCCAGCCCCGGCCGACATCAAGGCATGGTGCACACCGCATGTGGCGTGCCAGAGATAGCCCCTGAAATTATCGTGGCATCGCGGCATGCCGAGTCGATGTATGCTCAATTCCGGCGCATGCACCGTGCAGGAATGACCGCCGCACAAGCCGAAATTGTCCCTCTCTTCGAGGAGACTACCCACTTCAGGGCGTACAGTTCTAACGTCTTCCCCGGTTTCTTTCAAACGCTCGACTACGCGGCGTCTATCCTACACAAGTTCGCCGCTTTCCAAGGCACGCCGGATGACGCGGAGCGGGCCGCGGCAGCGCGGGTAAGTCGGTCTCAAGCGATCTGCCGGCCGCGAAGTACGGTCGCAGTCCTTGTAGAAGAGCACGTATTGCGGTACCGCATTGCAAGTAACGCGGTAATGGCGGACCAGCTTGATTATCTTCTCACGGTCATGTCGCTGCCGAATGTCTCGCTTGGGGTAGTACCAACTGAGACACCTCGAACGATATGGGGACTAGAGGCGTTTCTCATCTTTGATGACAGGCGAGTCAATGTCGAGACGCTTACCGCCGCGGTTAACATCACGTCCAAGACGGAGATTGTCGGCTACATCCGGGTGTTTGGCCTCCTCTCCAAGGTCGCGGTGTATGGCGCTAGCGCACGGGCCTTGATCGAGGCCGCCAAGGCGCCTCTTGCGTAGTCTGTGTGCAATCCCATGCAATTCCGTTGAGCCTGGCCAGGGCGACTTTCTACCGTCAAAGGCATGGAGCACAACGGGCGGATCGCGCTTAGGACACCCAGCGATGCGGCACGCCGAACAGCGCTGCCGCACACACCCATGATCCTCTACGCCTGGGGGAGACGGCCGACGCCGGTGCAGTCACCGAGCAAGCGGTGGCCGGAGGGCGGTCGAGGTCGCTGTGGGAGTTCGTCCGCGTTGAGTGCGCGTTCGGCGCTGTTTTCCACGCCCGTGATCCGCGCCAAGATGACTCATCAGCTATTCATCAATTCATCACCCAGGCGAACAAAATCTTGACGCGGAAGAGGACGGACAGCGCTAGTCGACAACAAAGGACGAGGACGTGCGTAATGGGCGCTGAGGTGACCAAGAAATATGTCACTGTTGTATCGACTCATAGTTCACTGAATCCGGTTCGTCAGTCAATTGCTCAATCGGGGCGCGCTGGTGTGATTGCGTACCGGAGCGTGAAGGGAAACCCATGTCAGGCAGGCACCGGCGCCAGACGCACGGTGGTCGACTCCGGATACCGGAACAGCGGTGGCGACCGTGCCTGGTAGAGATTATCGATGCCTGTACCCGTGTGGAGCATCTGGTGAGTGACGATGTGGTTGCCGCACATTGCCATGCGGGCCGTTATCCCGCGTTGTGCGGCTTGGAGCTTCTGGCGGCATCGATGGCCGAGCCGGGCCGTGGCTGCCGCACGAAGTGCGCTCGGTGAGGCTTGAACGTGGGCCACGCGATCAAGCGCATCTGCAATCACAACGTCCAATACTCTCACTCCGGCGTGGTGGGACCGGTATGTATCGCTGGAGCTTCCTTACCACCCGCCGTGTCACTGAAATAGCGTCGCCGCAGCCCAGAGCCTATATCGTCCGGACAGCTAGTAGTACCACGGGAAGCGCGACCAGTCCGGGGTTCGTTTCTCCAGGAAAGCGTCTCGCCCCTCCGCCGCCTCGTCGGTCATGTACGCCAACCGGGTGCTCTCTCCGGCGAACAGCTGCTGCCCGACCAGCCCGTCATCGATCAAATTGAATGAATACTTCAACATCCGCTGTGCCGTCGGGGACTTCCCGTTGATTTCCTTCGCCCATTCGATCGCGGTCGCCTCCAACTGGTCATGTTCCGCTACCTCGTTCACCGCCCCCATCGATGCCATTCGCTGCGCGGTGTACGTCCGGCCCAAAAAGAAGATCTCGCGAGCGAATTTCTGTCCCACCGCCCGAGCCAGATACGCCGAACCATACCCGCCGTCAAAACTGCCCACATCGGCATCGGTCTGCTTGAATCGACCATGCTGTGCGCAGGCCAACGTCAAATCGCACGTCGCATGCAAACTGTGTCCGCCGCCGGCCGCCCACCCGTCCACCACCGCGATCACCACCTTGGGCATGAACCGAATCTGCCGCTGACACTCCAAGATGTGCAACCGCCCTATCCCTGATTCGTCGCCGTCGGAGTACTCATACCCCGCCCGGCCTCGCACCCGTTGATCGCCACCGGAGCAGAACGCCCACCCGCCATCCCGAGGCGACGGACCATTGCCGGTCAACAACACGCAGCCCACATCCACACTCATCCGGGCGTGATCCAATGCCCGATACAGCTCATCCACCGTCCGCGGTCGAAACGCATTACGCACCTCCGGACGGGCAAACGCGATCCGCACGATGCCATGCCCGACGTGCCGGTGATACGTGATATCCGCGAAATCAAACCCATCCACTGGTCGCCACTGCGCTGGGTCGAAGGTCTCGGACACTGAGGTAGTCATGGAGCCGAACAATATGGGTGGACGCGACCATCCGCCTCGGGGATGCCGCCGACGGTCACCCCACCGGGCTGGTGTCTCCCGTCGGGGAGGAGTCCGAGGCGGCCGGGCTCGACGATGGGGTGCTGCTCTCCGTTGGCGGGCTGGTGGTCCGGCTCGCGCTGCCGGTGTTGCTGCTCGCGTTTCCGGAGCTGGCGGAGTACAGCCTGCCCTTGCAGGGCGGCCCCCACAATCCGAGGCCGGCTCTCTCGGCGCGCGTCTGGGCGGCTTTGATCTCCGCGGCCTGCGCCACCGGCCTACCGTTGTTGTAGTACCTAGCCTCTCCGGCGCTGGCGACCAACACCGCGTAGTCGGTGCCGTTCTGCATCCGCACCGATGCCTGCCGCCGGCCGGCCCGGTCGGTGGCTGACTGCCCCGGATCGGAGATCAGCGTAACCGTGGTGCCTTCCAGCGTCCGGGCCGCGTACGCCGTTGCCTCGGTCGCGCCGCATTGGTCCTTCTTAGCGCTGGGGGCGGTGATCCCGAGGACTTGGATCACGCCGTTCACCGGCCCGGACACCTCGAGGCTATCGGCGCCGATGACTCTGGTAACCGTCACTACTGGTCCGGCGGGTTCTAGCGGCGGTGGCGCCGCACTGACCGAGGCGGTCGGCTTGGGCTTGCTCGACACGAGCTTGATGCCACCGATGACGGCCAGCACCACGATCGCGACAGCGCCAACGGCCAGCAACGTCCGTTTCATGCCGAAGCGAGCAGCGCCGAGGCCGGTTGCGCCGGAGCGCTCAACGGCCGATCGGTTGCTGGTGCCGGCGGCGCGCCTGCGCGCTGGTGAGGCGGACGGGGTGGGGTCGGGCTGCTGACTTGGCAGGGCTTGCATCGCACTGGTCTCCTCGGCGGCAAGCCGAGTGATCGGTACCTCGTCGAGCAGCGCGATTCCCCCGGCGACGCTGTGCTCGACCGCGCGGATGCTTGAGATTGATGAGAGCGCACCCGAGGCGGTCGATGTGGATGCCCCGGTTGGGGCGGAGACCGAGGGCGGGACAGCTGCCGCCACGCCAGCGGCGAGCATGGTCACTGGGATCGCATCGAGCGCTGGACCGCCCTCCGCTGGCTCCGGCGCGGCATGCGCGCCGGAGCGCTCAACCGGTGTGGCATGTGAGCGCTCGACCGGTGTGGCATGCGCGCCGGAGCGCTCCACTGATGGCCAGCGCGCGCCGGTTAAGGCTCCGATCGTCGCCGTCTTCGCTATCGGCTGCCCAGCTGGGGGCGACTGTCTGCGCGGTGTCTGGTGTGTCTGGTACGCCGCTGGCTGTTGAGGCAGTGAGGGAACGGATGGCGACTCGGTCCGCTGGTTCGGCGCGGCCGGTGGGGCGGGCGTGGTCCGCGGGGCGGGCGTGGTCCGCTGGTTCGGCGCGGCAGGCGGGGTGGGCGCGGTGGCCGACGAAGGTGCTCGCAGCCGCATCTGGACGGCGAATCGGCCATTGCGCGCGGCGGCTGAACCCACCGAACCCACCGGACCCTCCGGAGCCACCGGACCCTCCGGAGCCAGCGGCGGCGCGCCGTCGGACGCCGGAATTGCTCTGAGCGAGCTGGCGGTACGGCCTGAGCGGGCCGGCTCCTTGGGCTTTTCCCTGACAGTCATCAGTGAGCGGATGAATTTCGATACGTCGGCTCCTTCGGCCAACTCCACCTGAGTCAGCTCGGCGGTGTTGTCCGAGTCGCTGATCGTGATGGTGCCCCGTACCGGACCTGGCGCCCAGTCCACCGAAGACAACCGCTCCAGCGGGAATCCTTCGCTGGCCTGGCCGCTGCGGCCGTCACGCAGGAGTAGGACTCGGTGGCTGGTGACGGCTAGCAGCCCGCTGCCGCTGCCGTATACGCCGGCGGCGAGCCGATGCACGATCTCGCCTTCCCGAAGAAAGGCGCCGAGCTGACGGATCTCTTGGTACACGTCGAAGGAAGACGTGAGCCGAGCCGCGGCCGCGGCGATGTCTGATCTGAGTTGCCCCACGGCACCCCCAACGCTGTCGTTCCAGTCGGGACCGAGTCCCCCGCGGACTTAGTCCTTTCAGGGGATTAACGACCAATTCGCGGCTCCGGTACTGAAGAGATTCGCCGCCGGCAAGTGGGGTCTGCGGCGCGAGGTGGCTTCGTTGCGGACGTGGCAAAGCCATTCGAAGAATGCGCGGGATGGTTTACTCCGAGTTGGCCGGATGTTTTCCCTGCTCGGTGGTGGGTCAAGGCCCGGGTGTGTCCCGCGGCCAAGATTGTCGGCCATATCCGCGGAGGCTCGTCAAGCCAAGCCCGCCTTCGGTGTATACCACCCCAATGGACGTATGCTGGCGATGCCGGACGCGGCCACGCACACCAGCGTCTGACTGGAGAGCGCCGGCTCAGTAAGGTCAACAAATAGGTAAGATCACGTGTTAAGAACAGCAATGTAACTATACCGCTTGGTGGTCCAGTGGCAAACAGCCCTGCCGCGAACGGCACTGCGGAGGCGGCTCGGGCGCTGGCCGCTGACCTCACCCGTGCGCTAAGCGGCGAAGTGCGTTTCGACGCCGGAACTCGCGCGATGTATTCCGCCGATGCGTCCAACTACCGTCACGTGCCGATTGGTGTCATACGGCCCCGAGATACCGATGACGTGGTCGGCGCGCTGGCCATATGTCGCGCTCACCAAGCGCCGGTGCTGCCCCGAGGCGCGGGTACGTCGATCGCCGGCAATGCGGTCAACGTCGCGGTCGTCGTCGACTTCCGGCATCTGAACCGCATTCTGGAGCTCGACCCGGCCGCGCGCACCGCCCGCGTCGAGCCCGGCGTGGTGTGTGACGCGCTGCGTGACGCCGCTCACCCGTACGGGCTGACCTTCGGCCCCGACCCGTCCACTCACAATCGATGCACGCTCGGCGGCATGATTGGCAACAACGCGTGCGGTTCGCACTCGCTGGCGTGGGGCAAGACCGTCGACAACGTTCGCGAGCTGGATGTTCTCACCTACGCTGGTGAGCGACTCTCGGCCGGTCGCGGGTCGTCTCTCGGTTCACCGAGTAAAACGGTGACGCACCTGCGCGGCTTCGCCGATCGGGTGGCCGACGATGTCCGCGCTGGGTTTCCCAGCCTGACTCGTCGGGTGTCCGGCTACAACCTCGACCAGCTGTTGCCGGAGAACGGGTTCGACCTGGCTCGTGCGCTAGTGGGCTCCGAGGGGACTTGCGTCACCGTGCTCGGCGCGACCGTGCGGCTGGTGGCGGCACCGCCGGCCCGCGCCCTGGTGGTGCTCGGGTTCCCAGACACCTACCTCGCGGCCGAGCACGTGATGGCCGTGCGGGCGCACGCACCGCTGACCATCGAAGGAATCGACATCGGCTTGATCGCCGCGTTGCGCGCCGCCCACCCCGGCGGGCGGGTCACCCAGCTGTTGCCGCCGGGTGGTGGCTGGCTGTATGTCGAGACCGGCGGCGGTACCCAAGCCGAGGCCACAGCCGCCGGGCAGGCGATCGCGAAGGACCTGGAACGCCAGGCCGGTGCCACACATGTGGTGTTGTCAGACGCTGAGGCGATGCGTGCGCTGTGGCGGATCCGCGAGGACGGGGCGGGCATCGTGACCCGCGGTCCCGACGGTGCTGAGGCCTGGCCCGGCTGGGAGGACGCCGCCGTCCCGCCGGAACGGCTAGCGAGCTACCTGCGCGAGTTCGACGTTTTGTTGCGCCAGCATGGTCGCCGTGGTGCCTACTACGGCCACTTCGGGGATGGCTGCCTGCACGTACGGATCGATTTCGACTTCGACTCGCCGACTGGGATCGCGCGGTTCCGGCGGTTCATGGAGGACAGCGCCGACCTGGTGGTGGCGTATGGCGGGTCGTTGTCCGGGGAGCACGGCGACGGGCAAGCCCGCGCCGAGCTGCTGCCTCGGATGTACCCACCCGCGCTGATCACAGCGTTCGATGAGTTCAAAGCGATCTGGGACCCAGCCGGTCGGATGAACCCGGGTCGGCTGGTGCGGCCAGCGCGGATCGATGACGACCTGCGCGTGTTCGTCGGGACGCCGACGTTGCGCGGCGAGCCGGCGCTCGCCTTCTCCGCTGACCAGGGCAGCTTCGCCCGGGCCAACCGACGCTGCCTAGGGGTGGCCAAGTGCGTCACCGACAGCGGCGGGGTGATGTGCCCGAGCTACCGGGCCACCGGAGCCGAGATGCACTCCACTCGGGGACGGGCTCGGCTGCTGTTCGAGATGGTATCCGGCTCGGTGATCCGGGGTGGCTGGCGCTCGGCTGAGGTCGCTGAGGCGCTGGACCTGTGCCTGTCCTGCAAAGGCTGTAAGCGGGACTGCCCAGTCGGGGTAGACATGGCGGCCTACAAGACCGAGTTCCTGGCCCAGCGCTACCGGGGTCGGCCGCGGCCGCGCTCGCACTACGCGATGGGGGCGCTGCCGAGCTGGCTGCGGCTGGTGCACGCGGTTCCAGGGCTGGCGCCGGTGGCCAACTTCGCGGCGGCTCGGGTGCCGGTTCTGGCCGCGGCGGCCAAGTGGCTCGCCGCTATCGCACCCGAGCGGGACATTCCGCCGTTGGCGCGCCGCCCGTTCGCCCGCCGCCCGTTCGCCCGCCGCTTGTTGATCCGCCGCTTGTTGGTCCGCCGCCTGGTGGAGCGAACGGCACGTTCGCGCGCATCTAGCGTGTCTAGTGTGCGATCGGCGCTTTCGCACGCAACGGGGCGGCGGGTGCTGCTGTGGCTGGACACGTTCACCGACCACTTCGACCCGGCTATCGGGCACGCCGCCGTCGCGGTGCTCGAGGCACTCGGTTACCAGGTAGAGACACCGGATCAGCCGGTTTGTTGCGGGCTGACCTGGTATTCCACCGGGCAGGTCGAGGCCGCCCGGCGGGTGCTGCGGCGCTCGCTAGCGGTGCTGCGCCCGTGGTTGACCGATGGAGTACCGGCGGTCGGGCTGGAGCCCAGCTGCCTGGCTATGCTGCGAGCGGATGTTCGCGAGCTGCTGCCCGATGACCCGGCCGCGGCCGGGTTTGCTGGGTCGGTGCGTACGTTCGCCGAGCTCCTTGCCCAGCACACCGAAGAGCTCACTGCCCTGCGTGTCCCCGGGCGCTCGTTCCAGGCACTGGTGCAGGTGCACTGCCACCAGTACGCCGACCTTGGCATCGACGCTGATCGGGCGGTACTCGCCGCGCTCGGGGTGCACGCGACGGTGCTCGACTCCGGATGCTGCGGCCTCGCCGGCAACTGGGGCTTCGAGCGTGGCCACTATGCGGTGTCGATGGCATGCGCGGAACGGGTGCTGTTGCCGGCGGTGCGCTCCTCAGCCGCCGATGTCGCGGTGCTGGCCGACGGGTTCAGCTGTCGTACCCAGCTGCGTCAAGCCGGTATGCGCGAGCCCGAACATCTCGCCCAGCTCGTCGCCCGCGCGCTGGGACTTGATCAGATGTTACCGAGATCAGCGGACAGCCAGCGTTCTGGGCGCAGATAGATGGCCACGTGGTCGCCAAGCTCGGTCCGGGCGAACTCCAGGTACGAGTCCACCTTCTCCGGAGTGAGGTAGCGCGTGGCCAACTCCGTCATCATGGCGTCGGTAGCTGGTTCGGTGCGCACGACCGGCCCTTCGACAGAGACATAGCGGACGGTTGGGTCGAGCCGCTCCACCATGAGCGTGAACCGGCCGGCGGCCTGGATGAGCTTGGCTTTGCGCGAGTCGGCGCCGGTGAGGACCCATGCTTCGCCACCCGGGATGTACTGGTACCAGACCGGTACCGTCAGCGGCCCGCGATGTGGTCCGGCGGCGACGGACAAGGCCGCGATGTGCGGCTCGGCCAGGAACTGTTGGCGTTCGTCGACGGTCAGCGGCATGGACCGATGATAGAGCTGACCGGTCGCCGGTAGCAGAACGCTGGGTTGGCGTCATGGCGCTGCTGCGTCCAGGGCCTTCTTGGCATGGTATTACCGTTGGTTGTACCATCCGGGCATGACTTCAGTCGTGAAGCGCACGATCTCGGTTCCAGCGGATGTGTTCGCGGCCGTCGAGACCGAAGTGCGCGCCGGTGAATCGCTTTCCAGCCTGTTTACCGAAGGTGCACGGCTGCTCCTGCGTCAGCGTGCAGGGGAGCGGGCGATCGCCGCCTACGAGTCCGAGCACGGTCCGATCAGTCAGGAAGCACTCGCGGAAGCGGACCGGTTACTCGACGAGGCTGGACTCAGTTGAGCGCGATCATTTATGACGCCGGAGCGCTCATTGCCGCCGAAAATGGCGCGGAACGTATGTGGGCGCTGCACAAACGTGCTCTAGCTCGTGGAGTTGTGCCAGTCGTGCCCGCCACAGTGCTCGCCGAGGTCTGGCGTGACGAGCGAAGGCAGCACAGGCTGGGCCAGTTCGTCGCCAGCTGTGAGGTGGAAGGCTTCAACGAGACGTCAGCGAAAGCTGCCGGCATCCTGTTGTCGGTTACGGCGCACGGCGTCGTGGACGCCAGCGTGGTTGAGTGCGTCTTGCGTCGAGGCGGTTCCTGCGTGACCGGTAACCGCAGTCACCTTGTTGCTCTCGCGGGTAAGCGTCGGATCAATATCATCGACATCTAACCTGTGGCTAACCTGTGGCGCCATTATGATGGCATCGTGAGTAAGACGCGTCAGATCTCCATCACTCTTCCCGAAGACCTGATTGAGACGATCAAAGCGGCGGTGGATCGTGGGGAGGCACGTTCGGTCTCGTCGTACATTGCTTCTCGGCTCGAGCCTGGGGTGATCATTGATGCGCTCTTCGCTGAGTGGGACGCCGACCGAGGCGCGCCATCAGCCGAGGTGAGCGTCTGGGCGGAGCGTGAGCTTGATCGGGCGTTCGACGAGCAGCGGGCGCACTCCGCTGGTGTCGACGCGGCGTGAGCCGGGCGATCATCCTAGACGCGGGTGCGCTGGTTGCTGTTGAGCATCGGTCGCCAAAGCTGCAGGAACTCATTCGGCGCGCGCGTGCGCGCAAGGCGTGCCTGGTGGTGCCTACCGCGGCGCTGGCGCAAGTGGTGCGATCGGGAGGCCGTCAAGCCAACCTCCGCCGCTTCCTCGCCGCTTCCTGCCTGCGCTTTGTCGGACTCGATTACCCAAGCTCTGCGTATCGGTGCGTTGCTCGGCGAGACCGGTGGCAGTGACGTCGTGGACGCCGCTGCGGTGGTATGCGCCCGTGATTTTGGCCTGGCCCCAGTCCTCACATCTGAGTCAGAAGATCTGAGAAAGCTGGATTTAGCGCTGCCGTTGATCGTCATCTAGACACCGGTGTCCGAAGGTGATGGATGGTGATCATTGCCCATGACTCGATGCGTTAGCATCCAGACGAAGGGTTCCCCGATCAAGTGGCAGATCGCTTTCGCCCTTAGGTGCGTTTCGTGGGTTGCGGGTCGTGCTACTGGTCTGCGCCATCGCGCGGCGCGATCCAGCAAGAACCCGGTCGCCGACTTCGTTAGCGAGTTGGCAGTGAGGGTTGAGACACAGAACAGTGACCTCAACGCTGGTCATGAGTCCAAGGACGGCTTTGGTAGATTGCCGCTGCGAGCAACTCTTGCCGTGCAGGCTGCCGAGGGCTCTTATGTTTCTTACTTTGGCGATCCCCACCCGGGCAGGAGCTGGTGAGCACCGAGCCATGGCTCTCCAACGCTGCGGTCAGCCGAGCCCCGCCAGTCAATAGACACGTTAAACGCCCGCTGAAAGGACTGATCGATAGAAGCGTTCCATCAACAATATCCATAGGAGGTACCCATGCCTTGGTTCGGCAGCAGCGACGGGGACAACGAGGATATGGAGCCCGGCAACCCCGACCAGCTGCCACCGGCCGGTCTGTGCCCCGCCGGTCCCGGACCGCACGACTGGAATTACTCCGGCCACATCCGCAGGTGTTCCCGCTGCGGCGCCTCGGAAGCGGTCTAGGCTGCGATCCATGTCGACCGGTACCGGTTACGTGCCCGATCTCGCCATGGTGAGACAGACCGTGGCCGGTCTGGTCGACTCGGGAGGCTGGCGCGCGACGAGTATCACCCATTGGCATCTGGTGGCGCACGAAGCATTGATCATGAAAAACGGTCGGCCCAACCCGGAGCGTTTTGATGGCGAGATCCTCGCTCCGCTGATCGCTGCCGGTCTTCCGGAATGTGACCCGCACCGCGCCCTTGAGTGGGTGTTCACCCGGCACATCAACGGTCTCGTCAGCAGCGCCGACCCCGCCGCGCGTTCCGCGCAACGCGGCTGGCGCAGCGAGGCCGATGTAGTGTTCTCGATCGAGACGGCATGGGAGTTCATGACCGACAAGGCCGGCCTGCTCACCCCGATCGGCTCCGGCGTGGAGATCAAACCGAACCTCGCGCTCGACTGCCACGCTCACCCGATGACGCTCGCTCTCTGCCGTGCGCACGGGCACCCGGAGTGAGCGCCCAGTATGGCTGGAAAAACACCGAGTACGCCCGTGAGCGCGACCGCGAGTTCGACTCGTACGACCACAGCAGCTCGCTTCGACCACCTGACCGAGGATCGCATCGTCGACGCCTACTCGGTCGCGGTACGTCGACCGGGCTGATCACCCCACCCAGCTTCGGTGTCCACGAGAGCTCAGGCCGGTACCGTCAACTTGGTGAGCCTGCTTGGTGAGCCTGCCGGGTCGGTAGAGTGATTGGCTGCGTTGCTGGGATATGGGGGGCTTGGTTGGTGCGGTCGCCGTCCCGCTGGGCCGAGGTGCGCTTCGGTGACTGGGTGCTCGATCTGACACCGCCGGAGGTGGTGTCGGTGACCCGGCTCGATCTCGTGCCGGGCGCGCTGTTCCCGGGCGGGACCGGGACCTACCACACCGGCCGGTTCACCAAGGTAGCCCGGCTGGCGAAGCTGCTGCGCGTGCCGCCCCCACCGACCACGGCCCGGGGCAGCCGTGGCGGCCGGGCACCCCGCCGCCGGCACCCATCACGTCGGACACGCCGACCGCGGACATCCGCGTCGGCTACGCCCGTTGCTCACACCTCACCCAGGAACTCCAGTCCCAGCTCGACGCACTGGCCGTGCACGGCATCCCACGCGAGAAGATCTTCGCCGAAAAGGTCTCCACCCGCGTGCGGGTCCGCCCGAAATTCGAGGCCGCGCTAGAAGCCTGCCGGCAGATCAAGGACCACGCCCCGCACTGCCGAGTCATCCTCACCGTCTACGAGATGAAACGGCTCGGCCGAGACTCCGCGGAACTGACCGCGCTGGCCGACTACCTCACCGCGCACGGCATCGCCCTAGAAATGCTCGCCGGACCCTTGACCGGCATCTACGACCCCACCGGCACCGGCCGCGTGTTATTCGCGTTCTTCGCCGCGATGACCGAAACCGAACGCGAGAATATCCGCGAGGCCACCCTCGAAGGGCTCACCGCCGCCGTCCGCAAGGGAAAACACGGCGGCCGCCCACCGGTGATCACCGACGACATGCCGCACACCGTGCTCCGGCGCCGCGCGGGTGGCGAGTCAATAGAGTCGATCCGCCCCGACCTGATCATCCCCACCGGCAAACGCGGAGGGAAAAACCCAAGCCCGGCCAGCATCTACCGAGCACTGGCCGAACACAAGAAACACCAAACATACCCCGAAGCCATCGAGCGAGCCCACGCCGAATTCGCCGACCCGCCATCGGGGAACCTGACTGGTCCTGGACAGCGCTTGCCGACCAGCGCCGACTGAACACCGTGAACGAAGCCGGACGAGACCGGAGTGAACGCCGATATCGCGCAGCGACGGCGGAACCGCGCCGCGCAAGGTGTCGCGCGCCCGACACCCACATACTTCAACCGGGTGCTCACCGAGCTGGAGCCGCTGACCGAGCAAACCCACAACCTCGAAGTCTTCCAAGTCATCCACGCCGTGGCCAAACGCCACGGTACCGAGCCTCATCACCCCGCCGACGCACTCGCGACCACCGCCGGATTTGAACCCGATACACACAGAGTGTTGGACCAGATGGTCAACGAAGGTCTCGCCGCACCGCCGCCGGACGTGCCTCAGTCCTGACCAGCGAGTTCAGTGAGCCATTGCCCCTTTCTCCCGTATTCCGGTGGCCCCCCTATCCCGCTCATGCCCGCTCCTGCTACCGGAGCTCCGTCGCCCATCCCCACGTGACACACCGAAGATCACCAAACCGGTATCTCAGCGCTCAATCCTCGCGCGCCTCAACGACCGGCCATCAACCACTTATCGATCTTGAAACGACCGTGCCTGCCGCAGAGCTCGACCGTGCGGGCGGTTCGGTGTGCTGTTACCCCCCATCGGTCCACGTGATCGGGCTACACCAGGTAGGGGGAGGGCGCGATGGTGTCCGATTGCAAGCAGCACTTGTGTAGCAGCCCGCCTGCGCTACGACCACGGCAGCACAGCCGTCAAGAAAT
>JAFASX010000108.1 GCA_019244295.1 Pseudonocardia sp. | reverse complement strand
CATGCCCACATCATGTGTTACTCATCCCCGTGCTCCGTTCCCCAAGGCCGCGCAATAAGGATCGTTTCCGCGGGTCAGGAGCGGATTTGGGGGTCGAAGATGGCATGATCCGCAGCCTCACGCCTCGCGCCGCACTGGCGCTACTTGGGGTTTTGTTGATCTTGTGCTCCCAAAGGGATCAGCTTGGTCATGCATCCCCCCGGTCAAGGCGTCTACATCTGCCCTGACCAGGCCAAATGCTTAACTAAACGGCATTGAGCTCGGCCGGGTGTCGTTGACACAGGTGACTGACATCCTGGCCACGTCCAGCATTTGCCACGAGGGAGAGGGTGCGTGCGCCGACGCGGCCGCCCGCCCGCTGGTCTCAGTCCTCTGTCCGGAGGCTGGCGAGCTCTATCGCGACGCCGACCGCTGAAATGATCACGCCGATGAGTGCCAACCAGAACCCGGTGCCGGTGAAGGTAGTCGCGTGAATCCCCAAGAAGGACACGCCTGAACTGGTAATCGCCTTGTTAAGGGCACGCAGCGGGATGAGGTAGGCCAACACGCCTAGCACGGAGCAGACCAGGATCAGCGCCGATCCGACCTGTCGACTTCTGCCAGTGGGCCGACGAAGCACCAGCCACACCCCGAGCAGGATCGTCAGGACCGCGGTTATCGGGACGAGGCGGAGCAATCCGAGCGAGCCTGAATTCGAGGCATGCTTGATCACAGCGGGCGCGGTCAGCGAACCCACCAATGGAATGTCCGCGAGCGGCAGTGCCCAGTAAGCCACTGCCGTAAGCACGCCGCCCAGCAGCACAACAATGCCGCCGACGCGCTTAATTCGAACGACCGGTTCTGTTTCCGGACTATCTGAGGTAACCATACAGACGGCCTACCCGTTCAGACACTCGGTAACCCCTAGTTCCGCGGCCGAGGAGGAACCCGGTGTTTAAACTAGACGTTCACGGGAAGTCCCACGCGGCCATGGATGACCATGGATGTCGAACGGGTGAGGACGTTCCCATGAGCGCAGACATAAGGCTGGGCCGCCGTCGCCACGCGGCTCGGGCGCCCAACCCCGACGTTGGTTTCGCCAGGATCGAGCGGCGCTCGCGCGAAGTGGACTGGCAGATCGCGGCCTGCCGAGATGTCGATCCGGAAACATTCTTCCCCATTGGCGAGGGGGCATTCGCCAACCGGCAGGCGGCAGTGGCCAAGGCCGTATGCGCGCGGTGCCACATCAGCGCGCGGTGCCTTGACTGGGCGCTGACCGCCGGGATCCGTGAGGGCATCTGGGGCGGCCACACCGAACAAGAGCGGCGCGCGCTACGTCGACAGAAAGGCGCCGACCGCGTCCGGTAGCCTCTTTACTCGGACCAACGGCGCCTATTCGGCATTGTCGTTACATTCGGTGACCGACGGCGTGCCGCGGCCAGCGGCGTGGCGATTCGTCTGGATCGACTCAGCGGGTTAGGAACTGTCAGCTTGGGTACTGATCGGTCAGCGCGGTGAGCCGGTGCCGGTACCCGGCTTAGAGGAGTGCCGCGGGCGAGCTCTGGGTGCGGGGAGGCTGGCGGATGGTGCGGCGCAGTATGGGTGTGGAGGAGGAGTTCCTGCTGGTCGACCGGCATGACGGGCGGGTGCGTGCGGCGGCCGCCGCCGCGGCCTTCGGGGTAACCGCCTCGGGTTTGGGCGAGGGAAGCGCTGACGGCCCGGTAGGGGAGGGCACCGTCGAGCCGGAGCTGCAGCTGCAGCAGATCGAGACGAACACCGAGCCGTGTATGTCCTTGGTCGAGTTGAGGCATCAGCTGCGCAAGGCGCGCCGGCAGGCCTCAGACACCGCCCGCGCGGCCGGCGTCGAGATCGCCGCGCTGGGTACGTCCCCTCTTCCCGCGGATACGGCGATCACCCCGACGCCTCGGTACCAGCGCATCCGGGAGCGGTTCGGGTTGCTGGCCGAGGAACAGCTGACCTGCGGCTGCCACATCCACGTCAGTGTGGAGTCCGACGAGGAGGGTGTCGCCGTGTTGGATCGGATCCGGCCGTGGCTGGCGCCGCTGCTGGCGCTGTCGGCGAACTCGCCGTTTTGGCGCGGCGAGGACTCCCAATATGCCAGCTACCGCGCCCAGGTGTGGTCGCGCTGGCCGTCCGCCGGGCCCACCGAGCTGTTCGGCTCCGCGGAGGCCTACCACAACACGACGCGGGCCATGACCGCGTCATGCACCCTGCTGGACAACGCCATGATCTATTTCGACGCCCGGCTGTCCGAAAGGTACCCGACCGTCGAGGTTCGGCTCGCTGACGTGTGCATGGACGCCGACGACGCGGTACTGCTGGCCGCGCTCACCCGGGCGCTGGTACACACGGCCGTTCAGCACTGGCGGGACGGGCAACCACCCGGCGCCGCCCGCGTCGAGCTGCTCCGGCTGGCCTCCTGGCGGGCCAGCCGGGACGGGCTCGACGGCGAGCTGCTCGATCCGCTCACCCACCGGCCGGTACCTGCCGACACGGCCGTACGGGCGCTGCTGGCGCATGTGCGGGATGCGCTGGAGGCCAGCGGCGACCTGGCCGAGGTGGAGCGGTTGCTCGCCACGCTGCTGCGACGAGGCAACGGGGCAAGGCAGCAGCGCGCGACGTGCGCCCGCACCGGGTGCCCACGCGACGTGGTCGCCGAGGCCGTGCGCCGAACCGTCAATTGGCTAGCGTGATGGCCGCGTCGGGTTCGGTTACCTGGAAGGTGAAAGTCTCTTCCAGATAGAGGTGCACGAGGTCCGCGTTGTGGTGGCTGTAGCCGACGGACAGATCCTGGCCCATCTCGAACCGGAAATCATTGCCGCGCTGGCTGAGCACGACCGCGCCGTCCAGCCCGGGGGTCCACACCACGGTCCCGCCGAGGATCTTGCCGAGGTGGTCGAGTAGCAGGTAGCCACCGTTCTCGACGGTCTCGACGATGCGGGTGTATATCTCGGGCCCGGCGGCCAGGGCGTAGGGGCCCTGCACACCGGCCAGCCGAAGCTTCTCCACCGCGGCGGCGACGATGCCGGGGTAGTCGCCGGTCTCTTTGGCCAATCTCCGGTCGCCGTCCGGCACGGTGTGGGCGATGCCGTCGATGTCGGCATCGGGCCAGCCATGAAACACCACACGGTTCTCGATCTCGGCGGCCTCCCAAGCGGCCCGGTCCAGGTCGTCGAACCGCAGATCCCGGGCGCCACGCGCGACGTCGTCAATTTCGTCGCGTGCGATGGTGAACGGCACCAGCACTTCGGCCAGCCGCAGGACCCGACGTTGGCGGGCGCGCGCTGACGTGCCGTCTGCCCCGGGTGGCTGGGCCAGCGCTTCGGTGCGGCCGAGACTCAGCGAGGACTGTTCCCAGCCCCCGGGCCCGACCCAGTGTCGACCACGCGGCGGGCGGCCAACAGGGGCACCGGCCGTTCGCGGGCCTCTTCGTCGATCCGCGTCCAGGTGGCCTCGGGTATGGGGGCGATCTCGCGCAGCAGGTGATCCATGGTCAGCGTCCCTTCAGGCTGCCGATGCCGAGTGAGTTGTCGGCGCGTCGCGGCGCTGCCCGCTCCGCCTCGACGTAGGCCTCGGGGTCCTTGTTGCGGGTGTCCAGGTTGCTGGCGCGATCGTGCTCGGCCTTGAACGAGCGGAAGCGCCGGCCCAGCGCGACCCGCAGCCCGATCGCCGTGTTGCGCCGGAAGTCCGCTAGCGCATCGCGCTCCTCCTCCGCCATGTGCTCGTCGTTGGCCTTGCGGGCCTGGCCGACCGCCGCCCACCAACCGGGGCTGCCCACCGGCTCGCGGGCGGCCTCGCGCACCGCATCCCGGATGTCGTTGTGGTCGCCGATCGCGTCAAGGGTCTCGTCCGTTGCGTCGTCGCCCCTGCGCAGCAGCTGCGGGTAGAAGACCTCCTCCTCCGCGACAGCGTGCACGTCCAACAGCTCGGCGAGCGGGTCCCAGGTCTTGGACAGCTCGGCGGGCGATACCCGCGGACCGCGCAGTTCGTCCAGCGCCGCGAAGGCCCGCCGGAACCGCTCGTGGTCGTCCAGGATGAGCTGGGTGACGTCGTCGGGGTCGGACGCCGGGGCCAAGCGCTCCGCGCCCGAGTACTCCTCAACCATGCCCCGGGGTACCCCGGGGCATGGTTATCATGCGCGCCCGCGGGGGTGGAGCGAGGGCGGTACGTTCAGGTCTTGGCCCGCATGCTCTCCCGTGCCGGGTTGGCCTGCTCGGCGGCCTTCGGGTCCTTCTCGCCCGCTTTGGCGCGCACCCCGGCCTCGATCCGCTCGCCGATGCTCTTGTCGATGTTGCGCCAGTACTCGAACGCACGCTCCAGGACCGGTTCGCTGACGCTGTTCAGCAGGTGCCCGACCACGTTGTCGACCAGCCGCTCACGCGCGGCGTCGTCGAGCACTTCGCGGACCAGTGTGCCGGGCTGGCCCCAGTCGTCGTCCTCGGCGTGGTCGACGTAGGCGGTGCGCATGATGTCCCCGTCGGTGTACCAGCTGGGTACCTGGCCGTAGCGCTGGACGTCGGCCGCTGGGCCGCCGTAGGAGTTGGGCGCGTACACCGGATCGGAGACCTTGTTGATCCGCATGGCGCCGTCCTTGCTGTACGAATGCACCGGCACAACCGGCGCGTTCACCGGGATCTGCTGGTAGTTGGCGCCCAGCCGGGCCCGATGCGCGTCAGCGTAGGAGAACAGCCGGGCCAGCAACATCCGGTCCGGGCTCGGTCCGATGCCCGGCACCAGGTTGTTCGGCTGGAACGCCAACTGCTCGATCTCGGTGTGGTTGTCGGTCGGGTTGCGGTCCAGCGTCATCCGGCCGACCTCGATCAGCGGGTAGTCGCCGTGTGGCCACACCTTGGTCAGGTCGAACGGGTTGAAGCGGTAGGTCTTGGCGTCGTCGAAGGGCATGACCTGCACGTACAGCGTCCAGCTTGGATAGTCCCCGTCCCGGATGTGCTCGAACAGGTCCCGCATGTGGTAGTCGGTGTCCACCGCGGCCATCTGGTCGGCCTCGTGCTGGGTGAAGAACTGGATGCCCTGGTCAGTCTTGAAATGGTACTTAACCCAGACCTCCTCGCCGGCCTCGTTGATCCACATGTAGGTGTGTGAGGTGTAGCCGTTCATGTGCCGCCAGGTGCGCGGGATGCCCCGATCGCCCATCAGCCAGGTCACCTGGTGCGCGGACTCCGGGGAGAGAGTCCAGAAGTCCCACTGCATGTCGTGGTCGCGCAGGTTGTTGTCCGCGCGCCGCTTCTGGGACCGGATGAAGTGCTGGAACTTCATCGGGTCCTTGACGAAGAAGACCGGCGTGTTGTTGCCGACCATGTCGTAGTTGCCCTCGGAGGTGTAGAACTTGATCGCGAAGCCACGCGGGTCGCGCCAGGTGTCCGGGCTGCCTCGCTCCCCAGCCACCGTGGAGAACCGGATGCTCAGCTCGGTCATGGTGCCCGGTTGGAACAGCGCCGCCTTGGTGTAGCGGCTGACGTCGTTGGTCACCTCGAACCGCCCGAACGCCCCGCTGCCTTTGGCGTGCGGCTGGCGCTCCGGGATGCGCTCCCGGTTGAACTGTGCCATCTGCTCGATCAGGTAGGCGTCCTGCAGCAGGATCGGACCGCCTGGCCCGACGGTCAACGAGTGCTCGTCGCTCTCGACCGGGATGCCAGCGTCGGTCGTGGTGGGAGCCTGCTTCGATCGGGTCACAGCTACCTCTCCTCTACTCCGTTCCTCTACTCCGTGCTGGTGTGTCGCCGGGAGCGGTCACCCGGAGCCCGACGGACCGCGGCGGCGCGGCCACCTCGGGCCCTAGGCCCTAGGCCAGGCACGACACGGCGGCTCATTGAGGTGTAGACTACCCATTTCGAATGACTCCCAACCAGTGGCACCATCCGGTTTCATCGAGTCGCCGCGCATAACGAACCGCGGTTTCGACGACTACGCTGAGAGATCTTCCCGCTGCTGGCCGCCGGGACGTGGTCGTGGAGAAATGTTGGTGTCGCGGCGGTGACCGTTCGCGCCTCGGACGTGAGTCGAGCCGGCTCCGATCCAGATCGGTCCGGTTTCGGCCGACTTGGGGCGGGTAGGCGGGGGCATGGTGGCAATCGGCTACACACTGATGACGGAACAACGCGCCGCGCTAGGCCTGGTCGATGATGCTGTCGGGGCCGAGCGGGCCGGGTTCGACTTCGCGGTATGCAGCGATCACTATTCTCCGTGGTTAGCGGAACAGGGTCACGCCCCATACGCGTGGGCGGTGCTCGGGGCGGTCGCCGCGCGGACCGAACGGATCGGGCTGATGTCGTTCGTGACCTGCCCAACCTTTCGTTACCACCCAGCCGTGGTGGCGCAGAAAGCCGCAACGCTGGGCCAGCTCAGCAACGACCGGTTCCTGCTCGGTGTCGGCTCGGGGGAGAATCTGAACGAGCATGTGGTTGGACGTGGTTGGCCACCGGTCAACGTCCGGCACGAGATGCTCGGCGAAGCGCTGACCATCATTCGACGGCTGCTCGACGGCCACGAGGTGAACTTCGTCGGTAAACACTTCCGGGTCGACTCGGCGAAACTGTTCGACCTACCCGACTCACGGTTGCCGCTGGGTGTGGCGGCTAGCGGCGAGCGGAGCATCGGGCTGTTCGCCCAGGCCGCCGACGCGATGATCGCCGTCCAGCCCGAGAAGGGACTGGTAGAGGCCTTCGATACCGCGGCGGGACGCACCGTGCCGAAGGTCGGTCAGCAGCCGATCTGCTGGGACCCTGACAAGGACCAGGCGATCCGGCGCGCGCACGAGCAGTTTCGCTGGTTCGGCGGGGGCTGGGAGGTCAACGCTGAGCTGCCTGGACCGTCGGAGTTCGCCGCCGCCACCCGGTTCGTCCGCCGCGCGGATGTGGCTGAAGCCATCCGTGCGGTCCCGACACCGCCGGGATCGTCGAGGCCATCCAGCCGTGGGTTGATGCGGGCTACAGCCATGTCGCCCTTATCCAGATCGGTGGCGAAACCCAACCCGCGTTCCTGGACTACGCACACCGCGAATTGCTGCCCGCGCTGCGAGACGCGCACGGCGCGCCGCCTCAGCAATGGTTAGCCCCTAGTTGGGTTGTTCATGTCAGTCGGAGAGCAGTGGGCCGGGTCGGGCGGGTTTCGCCGAGAGCTCATTCTTGACGACGACCGCCACATCCGACTGGCGATCTACTTCCGCGAACTTCCCAACGGTTATGACGTCGTGGCCGTGTACAGCGAGCAGACCGCGCGCTTACCACCAACCCCCCAACAAGCGGCACCGAGACGCTGCAGTGGGCCGAAGTTCGACCTGTCGAGCGGCTGATCTTCTTGGTGGACGTGGTGACTGTGGTGAACGCCGTCCTGGGGCTACAGCGGGAACCCCGCTGGGCGCGTGAGGTCTGTAAGCTGCCGCGCCCGCACGAGCTGTTTCCCCGCCGCCCTACCGGGTACGCCTGGGACGGACGACTCGACCGCGCACGCGATGAGTAAGGAGATCGAGCTGTGAAGACCATCCAGGACAGCGTCGACGTAGCCGTTCCGGTGAGCACCGCTTACAACCAGTGGACCCAGTTCGAGAGCTTTCCCGCGTTCATGTCTGGTGTGGAGGAGGTGCACCAGCTCACGCCGACCAGGACCCACTGGAAGACGAACGTAAACGGGGTCCGGCGGGAGTTCGACGCCGAGATCACGGAGCAGCATCCCGACGAGCGCGTCGCCTGGACCACCATCGACGGGCTGCATCATGCCGGCGTGGTGACCTTCCACCGCCTGGACGACCAGACCACCCGGGTGAGCCTGCAACTGGAGTTCCAGCCCGAGGGGCTGACTGAGAAGGCCGGCGCGGCGCTCGGCGTGGTCGGCATGCAGGCCAAGGGCGACTTGGCCCGGTTCAAGGAGTTCATCGAGCGCGAGGGGGCGCCCACCGGTGCCTGGCGGGGCGAGGTCGACCGCCCGCCGCAGGCCGGGGAGCCCGACGCCGACCGCCCGCCGAGGGCTGCGGAGAGCCATGGTCGGCCGCCCGGCTCACAGCCACCGATCGAGCCACCGACCGGCCGGGACCCTCACGCGCCGTAGTGGTCGGTGCGAGGGCCGCCCCGGATCAAGGGATCAAGCCAGCAGCCGACCAAGCCAGGCAATGGTGCATGGGAACCGCAATGGTGCATGGGACCGCGCGGCCCGGGGCTGCGGGCCGCGCGGCCGAAGCTCAGCTGGCTTCGACCCCCGGCAGCGTCACCACTCGCGCGTGCAGGACGCCGTTGTCCACTTGGGTCTCGAAGCGAGGTACCGCGGCGGTGGCGGGGCCATGCACCACAGTCCCGTCCCCGACCTTGAAGACACTGGCATGCCAAGGACAGGTGATGCACAGCTGCCCGTTGAGCAGGCTGAGCTGACCCTCGTGCAACGGGCCCGACAGGTGCGGGCATCGATCCGACAGCACCGTTACCGCGGGAGCCCCGTCGATGGGATCGTTGGGATCGTGTCGTAGCACGAAGGCCGGTACGTCGCCGATCATCCTCCGCACCGGAGTGCCCACGGGCAGCTCGGCCAGCACGCCGACGCGCCGCCAGTCGGCCGGCCCGACGTGCGGCACCTCCGCGGCGTGGTTGGCCCCGCTGGCCTGCCGAAAGCTGAGGTGGCCGCCGAGCGCGGCGCCGAGTCCGCCGAGGACGCCGCCGGCCACAGAGAGCAGCCGACCGCCCTTTTGTCCGCTCCGTCGGCACAGCAGCGCCCCGGCGTAACAGGACAGCGCCGCGATGTTGGTCGCCGCATGTACCAGCCCGACCCGCTGTTGCTCCTCGTGCCCGTCGGAGTAGTCGACCCATCCGGCCGCGGCCGTCGGGGAGGCGGCCAGCAAGCCGACGGTGATCAGACGACTGGACTCCCGCCGCGACCCGCCGGTCGCGTCGATGAGGCTGGCCGAGACGAGCGAGCCGAGGGCGAGTTGGGCCAGCGTCGGATGCAGCGGGTGGCCGAGCCACAACCCGTGCAGCAGATCCCGCCACCAACGGGAGGGCACTGCCCGTTGGACGAGGTCACGAGCGGCGCCGGCTGGCCGATCCAGCGCGGTGGCGCGTTCGATACGGTCGGTGAGCAGATCAGTCAGTCCCATGCCGGTTGAGTGGCCGGACAGCGACCGAGTCAAACCCCCGATGTTGTAGCGCTTGTTTGCGAGGTCCCATCGCCCGGCGGGGGCCGGACCTGCCTCGGCACGAGAACCTAGCTGGCCGAGGCGCCGCACCTCCGCGAAGAACTCTTCCTCGCGCATCCACCCGCTCCTTCCCCCGCCGGATCCGGCCGGTCAGACATTGTCCTCTCGCCATGGTTGGATCGTTTGGCGGCGCCGCTAGGTCGAGTCCGATGAGGTGAGTCGGCGAATCGCAGGCAGCTCGGGAGTACAACCCACAGCGCGACAAAACATGCCGTGACGGCTGTGGTCAGCGCGAACGCTAATGGTGTGCCCACCACGACGTCCAGCACCAGTAACAGCGCACCGGCCATGGTCAGCAGCAGGAAGGTGAGGCCAGCCAGCAAACAACGGTGTACCAGGCGGACCAGCTCGACCTTGCGGCCGCGTTGGAACTGGATCCGGTGTGCGGCCACCGGTGCGATGAGCGTGGCCGTGGTGATTGCTGAGCTGGTCAGGGTGCCGACGTAGAGGTCCCGTTGGAAGTTGGTCACCGAGGCGAAACGGGGAGTGAATGACAGGCTCAGTAGGAACGCGAACAGGATCTGCACGCCGGTCTGGGTGACGCGGAATTCTTGGAGTAGCTCGCCGAAGTTGCGGTCGGCGCGCTGCATCGTGCCCTCGCCCCGATGATCGTTGTTCCACCCGTCGTCGCGTCGGCGTCGCCGGCTGCGGGGGAGTGGCGAAGCTACTCGGACGTTCGATCGCACGTCGTACCTCCGTTTCCGCCGTGGCTTACCCCGCCAGCCGAGGGAGAAACAACCTCCGCGATGGGGTTCGGTGCCGCGGCTGCGCGCGATTTCTCGCGCGTCACGGCGAGGAAAGGCCGCCGCTTCGCCAAACCCACTGGCACGATCACCAATTCCGGCCTCGGCGCCGACGGTGTAGGCAGTGGCCCATCGGGTAGTCGCGAGCTATGACCGAGACTGGACGTCCTCGTCCCCCCGCCGGGCACCAAGGATTTCGTTACCCACCGTCTCCCGCCGCACACCGCGTCCGAGGCATACGCGACCTTCCAGCACAAACGGGACGGGATGGTCAAGACCCTGCCGCGGCCCGGGGCCGCCTAGCCATAACGACAAGGAGGCTGACGCGATGGACGATCTGAATCGCGGTCCCGACCGCTCCGGCAATCCGGCGCGTGCGGCGTTGGGTGAGGCGCAGGCGTATAGCGGCGACGAGGACCGCCCGCTCGGTGGGTACCTGGCGGTCATGGCTGTGTTCGCCTCGTTGCTGGCCGCCGCCGCCGGACTGGCCGCGGCCAACGGCCGGACGCTGCCGGAGGACTTCCGTCCTTGGGACGTCGTGCTGCTCACTCTGGGCAGCCACAAGCTGTCCCGCACGTTGAGCAAGGACGCCGTGACCAGCCCGCTGCGCGCGCCGTTCACTCGATACGTCAGCACCGGCGGCCCAGCGGAAGTAACGGAGGAGGTTCGTTATGACAGCGGGTTGCGCCACGCCGTCGGGGAGCTGCTCACCTGCCCGTTCTGCCTCGACATGTGGGTGGCGACCGGCTTCAGTCTCGGCCTGGTGTTCGCGCCCAGGCTTACCCGCCTGATCGCGGGCACCTTCGGCGTGCTGGCCGGCGCGGACCTGTTGCAGCTCGTCTACGCCCGGGCCCAACAACAAGCCGGGTAGATCGGAGCGACCAGGACAGCTCGACCAGGACAGCTCCTCGGCTGCGGTGGGTCATCGGTGGGTCATCCCCAGCCGAGTGCGCCCGTGGCCGAGTGCGCCCGTCCGGCCTCGGTCCACCCGTGCGCGCCGTGCGCGAATTGGTCCGCAACCAGCTTGGCCAGCGCGGCAAGCGCCCGAGCGGGCAAGCGCCCGAGCGCGCGTCTCGTCGCGCCGATGGGACTCGCCGACCATCGCGCGTTCACGCAATGATCCCGATTCGCTCGTGGTCGGCCGGTAGGCGGCGAGTCCCCGCCCTTTTCAGTTGGCTCGGGGCTGGAGTAGGGCCTTGACCATGCCATCCCGCTTGTGCTGGAAGGTAGCGTAGGCCTCGGGCGCGGCGTCCAGGGGCAGGCGATGAGTCGCGAAGTCCTCGGTGCCGAGCGGGTCGTCGTCGGCGAGCAGCGGCAGAATGTCGGGCACCCAGCGGTGCACGTTGGCCTGCCCCATCTGTAGCTGGATCTGCTTGTCGAACATGGTCAGCAGCGGCATAGGGGATGCGACGCCCCCATAGACGCCGCTGAGCGAGATTGTCCCCCCGCGGCGGACGAGGTGGATTGCCGTGTGAAGGGCGGCGAGCCGGTCGATGCCGGCCGTGGTCATCAGCCTGGCCGCGAGGTCGTCCGGGAGCAGGGATGTCAGCCGGTGGGCGATCTTGCCTATTGGAGAGCCGTGTGCCTCCATACCCACCGCGTCAATCACCGCGTCTGGTCCGCGCCCAGCGGTGAGCTCGCGCACGAGCTCCGCGAGGTCCTTGCCGTGTGAGCACAGGTCGACCGTCTTGACCTCATGGGCCTGGGCTCGGCGCAGGCGCTCGGGCACCAGGTCGATGCCGATGACCGTTTCGATGCCCCGGTGCTGGGCGATCCGCGTACACATGTCGCCGATCGGGCCGAGGCCGAGTACCGCGAGGCTGCCTCCCGGCGGCACGTCGGCATAGGCCACAGCCTGCCACGCGGTGGGCAGCACATCGGACAGGTAGACGAACCGGTCGTCCGGGGGCCCGCCGGGCACTTTGATCGGCAGCGTGTTACCGAACGGCACGCGCAGGTACTCGGCCTGCCCGCCGGGTATCTGCCCATAGAGCTTGGTGTAGCCGAACAGCGCGCCACCGCTTCCCATCTCGTGGACCTGGGTGGTCTCGCACTGGGACTGCAGGCCCTGGTTGCACATGAAACAGGTGCCGCAGCAGACGTTGAATGGCACGACCACCCGGTCGCCGGTCTTGACCTCGGTCACGTCGGCTCCCACGTCGGCCACCGTGCCCATCGGCTCGTGACCGAGGATGTCGCCCTCGTCCAGAAACGGTCCAAGGATCTCGTACAGGTGCAGATCGGAGCCGCAGATGCCGGTGGAGGTGACCTCCACGATCACGTCGGTGGGCTGTTCGATCTTCGGGTCGGGCACGGTGTCCACACGGACGTCCCGTCGCCCATGCCAGGTGACGGCCTTCACCGCGTTCCTCCGTTTTGCTCGCTGGAGTTGGGTTCGGCCATTAGCCGATGCGCGGCGGCCTTGACCTTGTCCGGGAGAACCTTGTTCGCGGCTTCCTGTGCCTTGGTCTTCACCGAGCCGGCCACGACGCGACCTCTGCCCTTCATCAGCGCCTCGAAGCCCTGCCGGGCGACCTGAGCGGGGTTGTCCTTGTCCATCTGGCCTATCTTCGTGTCGTCCATGTGGGCGCGGTGGAAGAAGTTGGTCTCGGTAGGACCCGGCATCAGCGAGGTGACCGTGATCCCGGTGTCCTTCAGCTCCTCCTGCAGCGCCTCGGCGAAAGACTGCAGGAACGACTTGGATGCGTTGTAGACGGCCTGATACGAGCCGGGCATGGTCGCGGCGATCGATGATGTGATCAACATCTTGCCCTCGTTGCGGGCGGCCATGTCCCCCAGCGCCCATTTGGCCAGCGTGACGGTCGACCGCACGTTCAGGTCGATGATGTCCAGCTCCTCGGCCAGGTCGGTGGACACAAACGGCCCGCCCTCTCCCACGCCGGCGTTGAGCACGACGGCATCCACGGGGCGCCCGCCTTCGCTCGCTTGCGCCCAGAGCCTCTCCACCGCCTCGAGGTCACGTAAGTCCACTTGGATCGGCCGGACAACGGCACCTGAGGCGGACAGGTCTTCGGCGACCGTGCGCACATCGTCGTCCTCGGCCGCGATCACCAGGTCGTAGTTGTGCTCCACGAACTGCTTTGCCAGCTCCAGCCCGATCCCACTGGACGCGCCGGTCACCAGCGCGAGGGGCCGTGGTCGAGTCGTTCCTAATGCTTCACTCATGCTCCGCGATTACCCGGCGGCGTGGCGACTACACCAACAGCGTGGACGAGTCCGCGGATACGTCGAACGCATGGACTGCCCGGGCAAGGGTAGCTCCAGGGCTCGGGCCTAGTGCCCGCGCTACCGGCCGAATGCCGTCGGTGGAATAGACTGGGAAAGGACCAGCACTGGTCAGCGAGCGGAGAAGCGTGGCGGGTTATTAACATATTAAAATAACGCGGACGCCGCCCGTCTTGCTCTGTGGGCGGCGTCCAACAGCACAAGCATCGTGTCACCAAGCGTGAAGAGTACGCCGTACTAATAGGCTCGGCGATAATGGACGCCACTCGTCTATTTCTCGCAGCCATACGGCGCGCGACCTCATCGCGTGTGCGCGGCGTGGGTACGCGATTCTCGTGCTTGGGGTCAACAACCAGGGGGTAAGACCTTCTCTTCTGATCTCACCGAGGCTGGTTGCAAACCCGGTGCATCTAGTTCTACTCCGTAATCTTGCCTTCGACAAGCCTTCAGCCGTTAGTTGGTGTCGCTCAATCTGGCGAGCCACCGTTGTTCTGACCACATTGTGAGAACAATGTTCCGTTGTCTGGGAGGAAGCCGTTGTCTGGGAGGAAGTCGTTAAGTTGGCGGCATGGGAACCTCGGCTGATGTGTACACCCACGGCCACGCGGAGAGTGTGCTGCGTTCGCATCGTTGGCGCAGCGCGGAGAACTCCGCTGGTTACCTCCTGCCGCACCTGGCGGCCGGGCAGCGGGTACTGGACATAGGTTGCGGCCCCGGCACGATCACCGTCGGCCTCGCCCGCCGGGTCGCGCCAGGGGCGGTGATCGGGCTGGATCGGGAGAGCGACCCGCTCGTTGAAGCCCGAGCTGTCGCCGAGGAAGCGGAAGTGGGCAACGTGAGTTTCGTGATCGGTGACGTGTATCGGCTGGACTACCCGGATGCCAACTTCGATGTGGTGCATGCGCACCAGGTGCTTCAGCACCTCAGCGATCCGGTGGCCGCGCTGGTTGAGATGCGGCGGGTGTGCACTCCGGGGGGCTGGGTCGCGGTCCGCGATGTCGACTGCGCGGCGATGACCTGGTACCCGCTGGACGCTCGGCTCGACCGGTGGCTGGAGCTCTATTACCAGATCGCTCGGAGCAACCGCGCCGAGCCGGATGCCGGGCGACGGTTGCTGAGCTGGGCGCGCGCGGCCGGTCTCACCGGCATCATCAGCACCGCGTCC